>JBFLWR010000258.1:0-9094 GCA_040755925.1 Pseudomonadota bacterium | reverse complement strand
CCGCGCGATCCGGCCGCCAGCCGGCCACGCTGCGGGTCGATCTGGCTGGCGGCGCCGGCGCCTCCGGCGTGCCGACCATCGGACTGCTGTTCGACGGCTACGCCTCGGACCAGATGGTGGCGACGGCGGTCGCGGCCGGGCGGCTGCCACGGATCGAGGCAATCCTCGGCGGAGAGACCGTGGGTTCGGCACAGCCGATGGTGGACAAACGGGAATCGGCCGCGCTCGGCACCGAGGATGTTCTCGCCCGTGCGGTCACATTGATCCTTTCGGTTGTCCAGGCGTTTGCCCAAGGCAGGCTGGCAACGACGAAACGCGCGACCGAGATCACCGGACGCGCCGGCACGCTGCAATTCGCCTCAGCCTATCTCGGGCGAGCGCTGCCCAGGCTCGGCCGTGAGGCGATGCGGCGCGCCCGCTTCCGTCATGCGCACTGGCGGGTCGGCTATCGTTTCACCGACGCGGCGGGCGTCGCCGCGACCGGAGCGCTCGGAAACGGCTGGTCGGTCCTGCCAGACCCCGGCGACCACTTCTATGCGGATCCCTTTCCCTTCCAATGGCGGGACCGTTCGCTCCTGTTCGTCGAGGATTATCCTCACGCCACCGGCAAGGCCGTCATTTCCCTGGTTCCCTTCGACGCAGACGGCAATCCGGAAGAACCGCGTGTCGTGCTTGAAGAGCCGCATCACCTCTCCTATCCGCAAGTCTTCGAGCGCGACGGCGCGGTCTGGATGCTGCCGGAGGCAAGCGCCAGCGGCAGGCTGACGCTCTACCGCGCCACGGCCTTCCCGGATCGCTGGTCCGCGGAGGCGGTGCTGATCGAAGGCGAGATCTCCGATGCTACGCTGCTGGAGCATGACGGGCTGCTTTGGCTGTTCGCCACGGATCGCGACGGCCATGGCAGCACTTCCGACACGCTGGTGGTTTTCTGCGCGCCTGCGCTGACCGGTCCGTGGCGGGCGCATCGCATGAACCCGATCCTGATCGACCGCCGCATGGCCCGACCGGGCGGTGCTTTCGCGCGTGACGGTGAGGGCCGCATCCTCCTCCCCGTGCAGGATGGCACGCTGGGATACGGCGGCGGACTGGGCCTTTCCGAACTGCTGGAGCTCAACCAGGACACGGTGCGTATCTCGCAACCCATATCGATCGCCACTGACGGTGACTGGCCTTATCCGCAAATCCATACGCTCAACCGATCCGGCCGGCTTGAGGTGATCGACGGGATAGCGGCGGTGCCGAAGCGTTCAGGACGTCAGTAGCGCCTCGTAGGCCGCGCACATCCTGGCCGGCGAATACTTCTCTCCGAGGCGGCGCCCGGCGGCCGAAAGTCTTTCCCTCAATTCCGGTCCGGCAATCATGTCGGCAAGTCCCTCGGCCATGCCAGTGGCGTCCGCCTGGACGAACAGCGCCGCCGGCTCGCCGTCATCGGTGGTTAGCACCTCGCGCATCACGGCGAGGTCGTTCGCGACGATCGGCAGGCCCGAGGTCGCCGCCTCGACGCAGGCCATCCCAAAGGTTTCGCTCGTCGATGGAAAAGCATAGCTGTCGCCGGTGGCCAGGAACTCGAAGATGCGGGCCGGCGGAACCTCGCCGACCAGATGCAGGCGGTCGGCCATGCCTCGGCTTTCGGCAAAGGCCACGAGCGTGTCCTGTTCCGGTCCCACTCCGGCCAGCGCCACGTGAATGTCCGGCAGGAATTCCATCGCGCCGACAAGCGCAATCTGGTTCTTGAAGCGCGTGAGCCGGCCGGACGAAACCGCGAGCCATGCGTTCTGGGGCAGGCCGAAGGAAGCGCGCGCCGCGGCCTTGTCGAATTCCCTGTCGGGCGCCGGAACGCCGTGGTCGATGCGGTGCATCCGACGCCGATAGGCCCGCGGGTAGCGGTCGAACTGCGCTTCCGTCCAGCCGGAATTGACGACGTTGGCCTGGTAGAGGCCGATCATGCCCATCAGCTTGTCGATCCGGGAGAGAAGGCCCATGACGCCGCTCGTGTGCGGGGCGCCGCTCTGATTGGCGATGATGTGCCTGACGCCGGCGAGCCTGGCGCCGATCGTGCCGAAGATGTTGCCGTAGTGCTGGTAGGTGATGACGGCGTCCGGCCTGGCCTTGCGTAGATACTTCACGAGGCCGACGGTTGCCCAGATCTGCCCCGGCAGCCCTTTCGGGCGGCCGGTGAGGACGAAATCCGCATGGGCGTCGCGATCGTAGGCGTCCGTCTTGCGATACATGAAGACGGTGCGCACGTCGTGGCCGCGCGCCCTCAGTCCTTCACCCACCATGTCGGAAATGCGTTGCGCGCCGGCGGCTTCCGCCTGCGTCTGGACCTGGACGATTTTCACGTCCGGCCCCCAAGCGCCCGGGGAAGGAACGCGATCCTGTCGAGCGGGAGGCCGAGCACCGAGGGATTTATGCCAATTCTTCTCCGCGCGGTCGCCACCGCGATGGCAGTCCACGCAATGACGGTTCCGGCGATGCTGAGCGCCGCGCCTATCGGGCCGAAGTAGTATGTCGCCACAGCCGTCACGCAGAGCCCCAGGATGTTGGTGACGACGAGCACCTTGAACAGGGCATGCTGGAGGCCGGTCAGTTGCATCAGGACCTCGACCGGACCGCAGGCGGTGCCGAAAGTTGCGCCTATGCCGAAGATGACGAGCGTCGCGCGCATGGTCGGCGTGGCGTAGGCCGGATTGAAGATCGACAGAATGAAGTCGCCGAAAATCCAGAACGACGCCAGCACGCAGAGCGCTATGGCCGAGCCGCCAAGCGCGGCGAGACTTGTGATGCGCTGAACGTGGGCCTTGTCGCCGCTGTAAAAGGCTCCCGATATCTGCGGCGCCAGCGCCTGGTTGATGCCGTTGAGCGCCAGCGTTACGAAACGCGTGGTGCGGTCCGCGACGAAGATCGCGCCGGCGGCTTCTGGGCCTAGAATCAGCGCCACAAGCAGAGTGCTGACCTGGCCGAGCGCCGGCGGCAGCGAGGTGACCCCCCACAGGCCGAGCGTCACGGTCTTGAATTCCCGCTTTTGCGCTTCCGTCAGCGGACCGCGATCGGCCCGCGCCGTATCGCGCATGAGACGCACTGTTTGCGGAATGACGGAGAGGATAAGCAGCAGCGCCGTCAGGTATGTCGCCGCCACGGCGCCGATCTCGACATGCGCGAAATGCAAGGCAAGGACGCCGGCAATGGTGGCCGCGCGCCAGATGATGTCGCGCGGCAGCAGGCCGGATATGAGCGCGTTCTTGGCGCGAAAGGCGCCGGATGTGAATTCCGACCAGCCGAGCGAAAACGACAGCACCGCCGCCGCCACGCAGAGCTCGAACCATTCCGGAGTGTCCCTGCCGATGAACGGCAGGAAACCCACGACGATTATCAGCAGGCTGGTTGCAAACAGTCCGGCAAGCGCCACGAAGATGGCACGAGCCATAAGCCCGTGAGCCGAGGCCAGATCGCCAAGACCTGCATATTGCGGCCAGAACCTGAGCACCGTGCTTTGCTGCCCGACGGAGGCGAAGAAGGAGACCAGGCTGGCGCCGGCATAGGTGGCGCTGTAGAGGCCGAACTGCCTTTCATCCATGACCATGGCCACCGCCACGAACATCAGGAAGGAAAGGCCCGCGCTGGCAAGCTTGATGACGCCGGCCACAGCGCCACTCCTGGCGAGCGCCGAGATCGACATGCGCATGTCGATCGCAGGTTTGGCCCGCCCGGCCAAGCCAGCTTCGCGGTTACCCGTGTCGTCGTCCAACTTCGCCTCCTGAGACGACCGGCTGAGGCCTGTCCCCTGGCCTGCGCGCCGTCGCTCAAAACCCGGCCCTGAATAGAGCAAAAGCCCGCATTTGCGCCAGCGCGAACGCCGGGCATGGTTACCGGCGCGGCTTGCGCTGCCCCTATCGTCACAGCGCGACCTTAACGGATGGCTAACGATAATCCTTAATAATGTGGAGACGAGTGAGGTCGCGAGGCCACGGCTCTGCACGAGGAAGATGATGAGGCCAGCCAGAATCGACGAGCCCACTCTCGCGCCGTTGTTCGACATAGGAGCCGTCTGGGCGATCCTGTGGGCGCGTCGCGTGATGGTGCTCGCCATCGCCGGCGCCACCTTGCTGCTGGCGTTCGCCTACATCGCGGTGACCAAGCCGAGCTACACGGCGACCGCCTCGATACTGATCGATCCGCGCGATACGCGCGCGACCAACTTCAACAACGTGCTTCCGGGGATCGGCTCCGATAGCGCCGCTATCGCCAGCCAGGTCTTCGTCATCCAGTCGCCGGACCTGCTGGGCTCCGTCTTCAAGGGCCAGGGGCTTGAAAACGACCCGGATTTTGCCGGCGTCGGCCTGATGTCGCGCCTTCTGTCGGTGTTCGGCGCCGCCACGAATTCCCAGCAGGATGCCGCCTTCAAGCGCTTTCAGAGCAAAGTGACGGTGGAGCGCGAGGGGCTCACCTACGTCATCAATGTCAGCTTCTCCTCGCCCTCGCCGGAAAAGGCGGCGCGCATCGCCAACGCCATCGTCGACCAGTATCGCGCGAGCCTGGTTGGGGAACGCGAAACCGCCAACAGCGATGTGAACTCGTTGCTCACCGACAGGATCTCCGGCCTGCAGAAGGACGTCAGCGACGCCGAGCGCGCGGTCGAGGACTTCAAGTCGAAGCACAACATCCTGAATTCGACGGATGGCGGCACGCTACAGTCGCAGCTCGATCAGCTCACGACGCAGCTGATAGCGGCCCAGGGCGACGCCGACCAGGCCAAGGACAGGTACAACCAGGCGCTGGCGGCGGGCAATTCGCCGGCCGGGCTGTCCCAGCTCGCCGACATCCTCACCTCGACCTCGGCCGTCAAGTTGCGCGACGACTACAACCAACGCGCCACCGAGCTCGCCAGCCTTCAAATGATGTACGGCCCGCGGCACCCGACCATCGGGCGGCTGCAGTCCGAACTGGACCGCTTGAAGAAGCTGATGGCCGCCGAGGCTGACCGGATAAGACAACAGCTGAAGGCCAACTACGACCTCTCCGTCCAGAATGTCGGCAAGCTGCAGGGCAAGCTGGAGGCCTTGCGCCAGCAGTCGACGAACTCGAATATCGCCCAGGTGCAGCAGCGGCAGCTGGAATCCAAGGCGCAGGCCGCGCGGGCCGTGCTCGACGATTTTCTCAAGCGCGCCCAGGAAACCTCGCAGATGCAGGGCGCGCAGACCTCCGAGGCGCGCAAGATTGGCGCAGCCTCGCCGCCCGTACAGCCGACCTGGCCGAAGCCGGCCCTGCTGCTGCCGGTCAGCGCGGTCCTCGGTCTTCTCGCCGGCTGCGGCCTCGCGCTGGCGCTTGGGCCAGTCCGGCGACCGGAAGATGCGCCCGAGGCTCCGGCGGACGTCGCGCCGGCGCCTGTCGCGGAGCGGAAGGACAGCACGCCCGTCGCCCCCAAACCCCTGCCAATGCCGGCCAATTTCGGCGAATACCGCCTGCCGGGCGTTGCCGGCGGCACGGCCTATTCCAACATCCGGGCGATCAGGAAGCTGCTGTTCCAGACCGGAAATGAAACGCTCTCGCTCGGTGTCCTGAAGATCATGCGCCAAATGATCCTGCACCTGAGCGACCACGACAAACCTTTTGTCATCGTCGTGTCCTCGATCCGCAGCAGCTTCGAGGCACGGATCGCCGGTGCTATGGTGGGCATCGGCATGCAACGGGCCGATCAGAATGTGCTGGTGGTGGAAATCGGCGATCATCTGTCCGATTCGACGGCGAACGGCGCCGGGCTGTTCATCGACGGCGCGACCGGCCTGCAGACCGTCGTCTGCGGCTCCGTGACCGAGAACGGCTCCGAGGTCCCGGACCGTAACTCCTTCCGCGGCATTCTGGCCGATGCCGGAAGCGCATTCGATTTCGTGCTGGTGATCGTTCCTTCGCTCAACGAGAACGGCTGGAACCCGGAACTTTTCGCCAAAGCCGATCTCGCGCTGCTGGCGCTCGGCCCGAATGAACAAGCTTCGGAGGTGGCCGCGTTGCTCGCGCAACGTTTCGGCGCCGACCAGATCGGCCGCAGCGCGACGCTCGTCATCGCGCCGGACAGCGCGCGACCGGCCGGTGGCGAGACGATCCGCGATGTTCCGCAAGAGGTCGGCGAATGGCGCCGCAGCTCCGCTCAAAGATAAGCGGCGAAGGCGCCGGACCGATGACATCGCCGCCATGGGTATCGCGGCGACATGCGCTGGCGCTCGCCGCCGGAGCGCTCCTCGCGGTTTCCCCCCTGCCAAGATCGGCCGCGCTGGCGACCGCCGGTGTCCGCGTTCCGTCGCGCGGCTTCAACCTGCCGGGATGGCTCGACCGCGACGATGGGCCCGCGCCCGCCGCGGCCACGCTCGACAAGCTTCGCCAGTCGGGATTCGAAACGATCCGGCTACCGGTCAACGGCGATCTCATCTCCACCGGGAATCCGGCTACGCTTCGCCGCATCCAGAACGGGATCAGGGACCTCGTCGGGTCGGGCTTCTCCGTCCTTGTCGACATGCATCCGTCAGGCGAGCTCGTCGCGGCGTTTCGCAGCGACGCCAGGGCGGCGACCGAACGAGTGCTTCAGGCCTGGACGGCCCTGCGCGTGGTGATCGCCGATCTGCCGGCGGGTCAGGTCTACCCGGAACTGCTGAACGAACCGCCGATGGAACGGACCGAATGGCTGGCGTTGCGGGAACAGATTGCGGCGAGCCTTCGAGCCAAATGCCCGCGCCACACGCTGGTCTGGGGCCCAGCACGGTTCCAGGGCATCTGGGAAATCGGCGATACGCCACCTTTGGCCGACGACAACCAGATTGCCGCCGTCCACTACTACGCGCCGATGGCGTTCACTCATCAATGCGAGACCTGGGATGCCTCGCCGCTTGCCCGGATTTCGAACCTGCCGTTCCCCGCGAACAAGGACATGGCGGCGGTCCGCCAGGCACTCTCGAAGCTGCAAGCGGCGGGCGACAATGAGGCGGCCAAGCTTGTGGAGGACGAATTGTCGGAGCCCTGGACGGCGGCGCGGATCGGCGACGACTTTGCCGGGCTTGCGCGCTGGTCCGCGACCCATGGCTGCCCGGTCATGCTGAACGAATTCGGCGTGCTCAATTTCTGCGTCGACGCCGAAAGCCGCGCGGCCTGGGTTCGCGCCGTGCGCATGGCGGCGGAGACGAACCGCGTCGCATGGACCTACTGGGAGCTCGACCAGGGTTTCGGTTTCATCAAGAGCAGGCAGAGCTCCGAGGGATTCGAGGGCGCGATGATTGCCGCGCTCCTGGGCGACTGAGCGGACGGACATGGACGACGGATTGCATGGAATGACCGGAGCCGACCAGCGATGAGCGCCACGCAGGCATATCCGACTGTCGGGCTGCCCAGCCGGGGCGCGACCGAGGCACTGCTGCATGTCGGCGTGGCCCTCATCGTCGTCGCGCTCTCGGTATCCGCCTTTGCGGTGTGGACGCCGTTCGGGATCGCCGCGACCTTCGTGCTGACGCTGATCGTCGCGAACGCCATGCCGTCCGGTGTTCCAGTGCTGATCATCTGCGCCTTCCTCTACCAGAACCTCGTGGTCGCCTGGTACACGCCCTACATTCCCGACAACGACACGTTCGACGCGCTGCGCGGCACGAACTTCATCATCCTGATGACGGCGTTCTGCATCTTCCTGGCGGCGTCGTTCCAGTACCGCGTGCGCGCCCTCACCGAATTGCGCCCGTGGCTGCTGCTGAGCATGGTGCTGTGCGGGACGGTTTGCTTCTATTTCGCCCTTGGCGTCGTGCATGGAGGGCCCAAGGACGCCGTCGTCTATTTCCGCAACACGATCACGCCGCTCGCCTGCTTTCACGTCGCGGTCCTTGCCGCCAGCCTCTATCCCGTCGACCTGCGCAAGAGCATGCTCTGGCTCGGCGCCGGCGCGATCGTCTACGGCTATGTGGAGCTTATCTTCACGATGGACTTCCTCGGCCTCTTCCATGGCGACCTCTACATCGAGCGCAGCATATCGCGGCAAGTGGAGACCGGTGTTTGGGAGCAGGCGCTCAAGGAGACGGGTTTTGTCTTCCGCGGGCTTCAGGACGTCATGACGACGACCTTCTTCAACACGCCGTTCTTCAACGACATCCTGCCGAGCGTCTTCCGCATCGGAGGCCCGAATTTTCATCCGATCAGCTATGCCTATGCGTTGAGCATCATATCGGCCTGGCTCCTTTTCAGGGGTCGGTGGCTGCTGCCCGTCGCCGCCCTGCCGCTGCTCCTCGTCATCGGCTCCAAGGGCGCCACCTTCATGCTGCTGGTGGCGATAGCCGTGCGCCTGATCTACGCCCCTTCGCGCGGCGGCTTCACCGTGCTGGTCGCCCTGGCGCTGGCTTTCATCTGGACGAGCGCCGCGATCGCCTATGGCGCGACCCATGGCGACTACCATGTGCTCGGCCTTTATGCCGGCCTACGCGATTTCCTGACCGATCCGCTTGGCCAGGGGCTGGGCCTCGGCGGCAATTTGTCGAGCACGAGCGTCAATCTCAGCTGGGCAAACGCGCAAGCCGAGGGCATCGCCTCCGTCCCGGTGGAAAGCGCGGTCGGCGTCATGCTCTACCAGATGGGCGTGGGCAGCCTCGTCTTCTTCGGCTTCCTGGCGGCGCTTGCCGTGACGGCGCGCCGGCAACTGATCGAGACCGGCGATCCCGATTTCCTGTTCGCTTTCGTCGGTGTCGTCACCATTTCGGCCAATGCGGTGCTGCAGGAAGAGGCATTCTATTCGCCGCTGGCGCTGGGGTTCTGCCTGCTGCTTGTCGGCATAACGCTCGGGACGCGCTGGCGGGAAGCGGCGGCGGCGAGGGTTTGAGCGCAGCCAGACTGCGCACTCACGCACGTCATTTCGTTCAGGGGCCGAAAAGCACCAGTTCGGTGAATGTAAGGTCTCCGGCCGTGGGTGGTTTCGGGCCCTTGAAGTATTTCAGCCCTTTCCTGGGAAAGTAGTGGCCGACAAGGCCCGGGACCGGCTCCATGGCGTCGACGACGCAGAGCAGGATACCGCTTCTCAGCAGCAGGCGCCCGAGCGTGCCGGCCCACTGGCTCAGCTCCACGAGAGAACGGC
>JBFLWR010000257.1:0-6757 GCA_040755925.1 Pseudomonadota bacterium | reverse complement strand
CTGGTGCCGACGCAACGGGAGAACTGGCGCAACCGGCGCGTGACGCTGCGCCGCTTCGACGATTTCGTGCGCTAGCACGAGGGCACCGATCGACGGTTCGATGCGCCCGGCCTCGCAAGCCGGGCTCTTTCCGTTTCAGCAGGTTTGCGGGAAACGGGTGGGAGGCGCCGTTGCCAAAGCCTAGTTTCCGGTCGCCAACATCGGAGATTTCGCCATGAGCATCCAGTTCAAAGCCTTGCCGACCGAAGCCGTGCGCGCCTTGCAGCGGGGAGGGCCCGATTCATATGGGCGCGCGCCGGAGCGCAGGATTTCCGATGGCGATGGTGTGCCATGCCGACATTGCATGAGGAATGTGGCCGCGGGCGCCGGCTATCTCATCGTCGCGTACCGGCCGTTCCCGGAGCTTCAGCCCTATGCCGAGACCGGACCGATCTTCCTGCATGCGGAAGAGTGCGAGCGCGCCATGGAGGCCGATGCGCTTCCGGAAATGCTGGCGAGCAGCGACTACATCGTGCGGGGCTATGGCAAGGACGATCGCATCGTCTACGGCACCGGCGCGGTCATCCCGACGGGTAGTATCGTGGCCCGCTCGGACAAGCTCTTCGAGCGCGATGACGTGGCCTACATCCACGTCCGCTCAGCGCGAAACAACTGCTACCAGTGCCGTATCGAGCGGGCGTGATCGACAGCGAAAAAAAGAGCCCGCCGATGGTCCGGCGGGCAGTTGGGAAAAGCCTGCGACAGAAGCTGTTGGCGAAATCGCCAGCAGGCCGCGCGTCTCTAGGCATTTCTCCCGAAAGCCGAATGTGAAGCATTTCACACAACGAGTATTCTCAGCGGACTGAATTTCGAAGCCGCGCGAACATCCGGTAATAGCTGTCGTATTCCCGTCGTATAACCGCGCTAAAAGGTAGTCGTTGATCGATTGCCGACCGCGGATGAACCGGCGGCATGTCGCAACATCGAGGAAGCGGGGCTTTGGCTCCGCTTTTTTGTTGCCTGCTCTTCTTCGGCAAAGAAAAAGCCCGCCGGAAGGACCGGCGGGCGAGACGGGAGGAAGTTCTTGCCTGCTATCAGGCGGCGAGCACTGCCTTCGGCTCGACCATCTCGTAGCCGAGCGCTTCGGCCACGGCGCGATTGGTGATCTTGCCCTTGTGGACATTGAGGCCGTTGCGCAGGTGATGGTCGTCGACCAGCGCCTTCAGGCCCTTGTCGGCGAGCTGCAGGCCGTAATGCAGCGTCGCATTGTTGAGGGCATGCGCCGAGGTGACAGGCACCGCGCCCGGCATATTGGCGACGCAATAGTGGATGACGCCGTCGACCTCATAGGTCGGCTCGGCATGGGTGGTGGCATGCGAGGTCTCGAAGCAGCCGCCCTGGTCGATGGCGACGTCGACGAGAACCGAGCCCTTCTTCATGCCGGAAAGCATTTCACGGGTGACCAGCTTCGGCGCGGCCGCGCCCGGGATCAGCACGGCGCCGACGACGATATCGGCCGAGAAGCATTCTTCTTCCAGCGCCTCGACAGTCGAGTAGCGGGTGTGGACGCGTCCGGCGAAAAGGTCGTCGAGCTGCCGCAGGCGCGGGATCGAGCGGTCGATGATGGTGACGTCGGCGCCGAGGCCGGCGGCCATCCTGGCCGCGTGCAGGCCGACGACGCCGCCGCCGAGCACGGTGACCTTGCCGGGCAGCACGCCAGGCACGCCGCCGAGCAGCACGCCCCGCCCGCCATTGGCCTTCTGCAGCGCGGTGGCGCCGGCCTGGATCGACAGGCGGCCCGCGACTTCCGACATCGGCGCGAGCAGCGGCAGGCCGCCGCGGTCGTCGGTGACGGTCTCATAGGCGATCGCGGTGACGCCCGAGGCGAGCAGGCCCTTGGTCTGGTCCGGATCCGGAGCGAGATGGAGATAGGTATAGAGGATCTGGCCTTCGCGGAGCTGGACCCATTCGTTCGGCTGCGGCTCCTTCACCTTGACGATCATGTCCGACTTAGCGAACACGTCGGCGGCGGTCTTGGCGATGGTGGCGCCGGCGGCGCGATAGGCGTTGTCGTCGGCGCCGATGCCGGCGCCCGCGCCGGTCTCGACCAGCACTTCGTGGCCGTGCGCGACATATTCGCGGACCGATCCGGGCGTCAGGCCGACGCGATATTCATGGTTCTTGATTTCCCTGGGGCAGCCGACGCGCATTTTGTTCTCCTGTCCGCGCCCTTGAAGGGCGCTCTCCCTGTCATTTCCAGGCGTGCCATCGACCCCAAGACCCATGCAATTTTGGGCGACACGCAATGGACGCAGTGAAGCATGAAACCTTCCGTATGTGTTTGCGAATGCACTTGCGACAACGCAGGCACTTCGTTAATCGTTGCGTGAAACATCGACATATTCGCAGGAATCACGAAGAATGCCGCTCGACAGGATTGATATCGCCATTCTGGAGACTTTGCAGAAGGATGGGCGGATACCCAACGCGGCGCTCGCCGAGAAGGTCGGACTGTCGCAATCGGCGTGCTCGCGCAGGCTCGACAACCTGGAGAAGTCCGGAACCATCCGCGGCTACCATGCGCGGCTTTCCAATGCCGCGCTCGGTCACCAGATGACGGCGATCGTGCACATATCGCTGTCGGGACAGTTCGAGAAGACGCTGTCGGATTTCGAGGCCGCCATCAAACGCTGCCCGAACGTCCTGTCCTGCCATCTGATGTCGGGCGAATACGACTACATCCTGCGCATCGCCGCCAAGGACCTTGTCGACTACGAGCGCATCCATAAGGAATGGCTGTCCGCCATGCCGCATGTGACGAAGATCAACTCGTCCTTCGCCCTGCGCGAGATCGTGGACAGGACGGCTGTGGGGCTGAGGCCCGAAATGGCCTAGGGTCCGGACCAACAACCAACCAGCAGGAGGCAGCGGCTGCGATATGACGGAAAGAATCACCTTGGCCGAGTCATTGCCGGCTACCGCGGTTGTCCGCGTCTCTCGCGCCAGCTTTGACCCGGGCCGGTTCGCGGAAGTCGACGCCGCGAGCAAGAAGACCTCGCAATACATAATCCCGGCCGTCAGACGGCTGCCCGGGCTCCTTCGCTTTTATGCGGGCGTCTCGCCGAAGGGCTCGATCGTACAAGTCAGTGTGTGGGACACCGACGAGCATGCGGCCCAATTGGACCGGTTGAAGGAGATGGTCGTCGACGGTCGTAGGGATATGGAGGCCGTCGGGGTGACGTTCACTCCGATTTTCAACTATCCGATCGACTGGACCTGGACCGTCTGACCCAGGCAGCGCTAGGCGGCCGTAGCCTCCGTCACAATCTCGCTCATCGGAATGTCGTGCGGTTGCGGATAGATCGTCGGAATGCGCTGCAATTCGTAGCCGACGCCGATGACCAGCGGCTTGAACGGCATCGCGGCCAGCGTGCGGTCGAAGAAGCCGCCGCCATAACCCAGCCGGTAGTTGCCAGGATCGATGCCGACGATCGGCGAGATGACGATGTCCGGCAGCACAGGCTCGCCTTCGGCCGGAATCGGGATGTTCCAGACACCCTTTTCCAGCCGGTCGCCCGGCGCGTAGGCGCGGAAAACCAGGGGTTGCCCCTTCTCGATGACGACGGGAAGCGCCGTGCGACCGCCTCTTGCGTTGATCGAGGCCATCCAGCCGCGCAGGTCCGGCTCGCCGCGAAACGGCCAGTAGAGGCTGACCATGCGACCGGCGATGTCGCCGATCAAGGTGTCGAGCCCCTCGGCGATGCGCATCGACATGGCCGCGCGCCCGTCGGCGGAAACAGCAAGCCGCGCGTCGATCAGCCTTTCGCGCTCGGCCTTGCGCCAGCGCCTGACGTCAGCCCAATCCGTGAGCGGTATCCGGTATTCAGGGTCGAGCTCATGCATGAAACAGGGCGGCGATGCGTATTGAGCCGGCACCTCGTCTTCACGATTGTTAGCCATGGCGAACTCCGTCATTCCGCATCACGCTATACCTTCGAACCTTGGGCCGGCATGTGCGTTCACGACACCCGGCGACGACTCCCGGGCAATGGCTCGGCGCCTGGAGGAGTTGTTGCAGTGCACAAAAATGCTTACATCGTGTTCGTCGGATAGCCGGACGAGGGTGATCTAAGATGAACGAAGCCAGCCATCATGTCGTTGTCGTCGGCGCGGGGTTCGGTGGTCTTGAACTCACCCGGGCGCTGGCCGGCGCGCCGGTGCGCGTCACCATGGTCGACAAGCGCAATCATCACCTCTTCCAGCCGCTGCTCTACCAGGTGGCGACCACTTCACTGGCGACATCGGAGGTCGCTTGGCCGATCCGCCATCTGCTTCGCAGACGCGAGGACGTGACGACGCTTCTGGGCAACGTCACCGGCGTCGACCGCGCCGGCAAAAGGGTGCTTCTGGATGACGGCGGCTCGGTCGGCTACGACACGTTGGTGCTCGCCACCGGCGCGCGTCACGCCTATTTCGGCCACGACGAATGGGAGCCCTTTGCGCCTGGGCTGAAGACGCTTGAGGATGCCACGACCATCCGGCGCCGCATCCTGCTCGCCTTCGAGCAGGCCGAGCGCGAGACCGATCCGGCCAGGCGCCAGGCGTTGCTGACGCTGGTCATTATCGGCGGCGGTCCGACCGGCGTCGAGCTTGCCGGCACCATTGTCGAGCTCGCGCACGACACGCTGCGCGGCGAGTTCCGCAACATCGACACGCGGCAGGCGCGCGTGGTGCTGATCGAGGCCGGCGACCGGATCCTCGCCAATTTCGCGCCGGAACTGTCGGATTACGCCCGCAAGGCCCTTGAACGGCTTGGCGTCACGGTCGAGCTCGGCCGCGCTGTTACAGCCTTGGATGCCGAGGGCGTGGTCTTTGGCGGCACGCACCTGCAGGCAAGAACCATTCTTTGGGCGGCCGGCGTTGCAGCCTCGCCGGCGGCGGAATGGCTCGGCACAGCCGCCGACCGCGCCGGCAGGGTGCTGGTCGAGCCCGACCTGACCGTGCCTGGCAGCCCGGAGATTTTCGTCATCGGCGACACCGCCCATCTCCTGCGGCCGGACGGGAAGCCCGTGCCGGGCGTGGCGCCTGCCGCCAAGCAGGAAGGCCGCCATGTTGCCGCGACCATCAAGGCCCGACTGGCGGGCGACGCGACACCCCGGCCTTTCCGTTACCGGCATGACGGCGATCTGGCGACCATCGGCAAGCGCGCCGCCGCGATCGATTTCGGCTGGATCAAGCTCACCGGCTGGCTTGCATGGTGGCTCTGGGGCATCGCGCACATCTATTTCCTGATCGGGTTTCGCAACCGGCTTGCGGTTTCTCTTAGCTGGCTATGGATATACGCGACCGGGCAGCGCAGCGCGCGACTGATCACCCAGGGCGATGACGACAAAGGCTGACTTCTCACCGGCCCGTTTCATCGACACGTCACCTTGTCGTGATCAACAGCTTTCCGTCGGACATGGACTTGCTGGTCCTTCAGCGCCAAGCTCCAAGCCGGGGCCGGGCCTGTCACGATGCCGAAGAGGAGAGAACGATGTCACGACTGCCTGTCTCCCGTCGCGAGTTCCTGGCCGGAGCCGCCGCCACCGGAGCGTTGATCATGCTGCATCCCTTCTCCGCCCGCGCCGCGGCCAACCAGGCGCATCTGAGGATCATGGAGACGACCGACATCCATGTGAACCTGCTGCCCTATGACTATTACGCCGACAAAGCGAATGACACGATGGGCCTGTCGCGCACAGCTTCGCTGATCGACGCCGTGCGCAAGGAAGCCACCAATGCGATGCTGATCGACAACGGCGACCTGCTGCAGGGCAACCCGATGGGCGACTATGCCGCCTATGAAAAGGGCATGAAGGACGGCGACCTGCATCCGGTCATGAAGGGCATGAACCTGCTCGGCTACGAATGTTCCACGCTCGGCAACCACGAGTTCAACTACGGCCTGTCGTTCATGGACAAGGTGCTGGCCGGCGCCAACTTCCCCTTCGTCTGCGCCAACCTGGTCCGCGGCACAACGCTCGCCGCCAACCCGCGCGACGACAAGCTCTACCTCAAGCCCTATGTGATCCTCGACAGGAAGATCAAGGACGGGTCGGGCGCCGAGCAACCGATCAGGATCGGCGTCATCGGCTTCGTGCCGCCGCAGATCATGGTCTGGGACCTCAAGAACCTCGAGGGCAACGTCAAGACGCGCGACATCGTCGAAGCGGCGAGGGCCTGGGTGCCGCAGATCAAGGAGGAGGGCGCCGACATCGTCATTGCGCTCTCGCATTCCGGCATCGACATCAAGCAGGGCGACATGATGGAGAACGCCTCCTTCTTCGTAGCCGGGGTCGAGGGCGTCGACGCGGTTTTCACCGGCCACCAGCATCTGGTCTTCCCCGGCAAGAAGGATTTCCAACAGCTCCAGGGCGTCGACACGGAAAGAGGCACGCTGCAAGGCAAGCCGGCCGTCATGGGCGGTTTCTGGGGCTCGCATATGGGCCTGATCGACCTGCTGCTGGAACGCGACGGTTCGAAATGGCGGGTCGTCTCGGCGACTTCCGAGGCGCGGCCGATCTACGAGCGGGTCGACAACAAGAACAAGCCGACCGTCGAGGACGACAAGCGCATCATCGCGGCGCTGGAGCAGGATCACGAAGCGACGCTCGCCTATGTCCGCCGTCCGGTCGGCAAGACCTCGGCACCGCTCTATTCCTATTTTGCCCTGGTCGCCGACGATCCCTCGGTGCAGATCGTGAACCAGGCGCAGAGCTGGTATATCAAAGATATA
>JBFLWR010000256.1:0-16672 GCA_040755925.1 Pseudomonadota bacterium | reverse complement strand
GGCGTGCGGATCGGTGACCGTCTTGCCGCCGCCGGTACCGGCGCCTTCGGCAGCGTCCGCATCGGCGAATTCGGGCTTGAAGTCGATCGGCGTCACGCCTTCGGTCAAAGTGACGATGGAAGCCTTGGTGGCGCTGGCGTCGACAAGACGCTGCAGGAAGCCTTCGAAATGCAGGCCGTTGACGAGCACGACATCGGCGCCCGCCATGGCCACCGCGTCGGCAGGGCTCGGCTCATAGACATGCGCGTCGCCGTCCGGACCGACGATGGTGGTGATGTTGACCCGGTCGCCGCCGACATTCTTGGCAAAATCGGCAATCACCGTGAAGCTTGCCACCACCTTCAGTGGCGCAGCGAAGGCCGAGGATGTGGCGAAAGCGGTGAATGTTATAACGCTCATCGCCAGGGCGGCGCGGAAGGATCTGAGCATCGATGGGTCTCCTTGCTTGGGGTCAGGCGGTTCGGTGGCGGTGGTGCACGATGCGGGCGCGCAGCGCGCCGCGCGAGCCGAAGATGATCGAGACGAAATAGACGATGCCGGCCGAAAGGATGATGGCCGGTCCCGATGGCAGCGACGCATGGTAGGACAAGAGCAGTCCCGCAATGCAGGAGGCGAAGCCGATCAGCACCGCCAGCACGCACATCGGCTCGACGCGCACCGTCCAGAAGCGGGCAGCGGCGGCCGGCAGCATCATCAGCCCGACCGACAAAAGCGTGCCCAGCGCCTGGAAGCCGCCGACGAGGTTGAGCACGACGAGTCCAAGGAAGATGAAATGCACAGGGCTGCCCATGCGGCTGACCGAGCGCAGGAACAGCGGGTCGAGGCATTCGGCGACCAGCGCCCGCCAGAAGATGGCGAGGCAGGCGAGGGTGACGACGACGATGCCGCCGATCAGGACGAGCGCCTCATTGTTGAGCGCCAGCACCGTGCCGAACAGCACATGCATCAGGTCGACGCTGGAGCCGCGGATCGACACCATCAGCACGCCGACCGCGAGCGAGATGAGGTAGAAGGCGGCCATCGAGGCGTCCTCGCGCTGGATGGTGAAGCGCGAGACCGCGCCCGCGCCGAGCGCCACGACCATGCCGGCGATCAGCCCGCCGACGGTCATCGGCAGGATTTCGAGGCCGTAGAGCAGGAAGCCGGCGGCGGCGCCCGGCAGGATCGCATGCGCCATGGCGTCGCCCGACAGGCTCATGCGCCGCAGCATCAGGAAGACGCCGACCGGGCAGGCGCCAAGCGACAGCATCAGCGAGCCGAACAGCGCCCTCTGCATGAAGGCGAAGTCGGCGAAAGGCGCGATAAAGAAGCCATAGAGGAAATCCATCACGCCGCCCTCGGTCCGGAGTCGTGATCGTGATGATGATCATGCGCGTGGCCATGATGGTCGTGGCCGTCCCTATGATCATGGTCATGATCGTCGGGTTCGCACCAGGGTGCATTCTCCTCCCAGGCCTCATGGAAGCGCCGGGCGCGCAACAGGTTTTCCGGCCGCAGCGTGTCCCGCGTCTCGCCCCAGGCGACGGGCTGGCGGGCGAGCAGCAGCGTTTCGGGGAAATTCTGCCGCACCAGTTCGAGGTCGTGGACCACGACCATGATGGTGCGTTCCTCGCCGTGCCAGCGCTTGATGAGCTGGATGAGGTCGCCGACCGTCTTGGCGTCGACGGCGTTGAACGGCTCGTCGAGCAGGATCAGGTCGGCGTCCTGCAAAAGCACGCGCGCAAACAGCGTGCGCTGCAACTGGCCGCCGGACAGCGTGTCGATCGGCCGCTTTTCGAAGCCGCCGAGACCGACCGCCATCAACGCCTTGCTGACCGAGTCGCGGTCTTCCTTCGTGTAGCGCCCAAGCAGCCCGCGCTTTGGCCACAGGCCAAGCGACACGAGGTCGACCACTCGCGCGGGGAAGCTGCGGTCGAGTTCCGACTGTTGCGGCAGGTAGGCGGTGCGCACGCCAGGCATGCGGGTGACAACGCCTTCCATCGGCTTCAGCACGCCGACGATTCCCTTCATCAGCGTCGACTTGCCCGAACCATTGGCGCCGACAACCGCCGTCAGCGAGCCCTTTTTCACGGTCCCGTTGAGATGATGGATGGCGGGATGGCTGTTGTAGCCGAGCGTCAGGTCGCGGAATGTCAGGCAGGCATTGGTCATCGACGATACGGCGATCCGCGAATTCAGAGGTCTTGTCGATATGTGATGTTATTACATTAGTCAACACGACCGGAGGGCGGAATTGTGGCTCGGCCGGTCAACTCGCCGTGTGCGATGAACCAACGGGTCGGACAATTGGCTCAATTGGTTTCGCGCCGCGCGGCCTTGCCCCAAACCGGCTGCCTCTCTAAACAGGCGCGACTCCCATAACGAAGGAACCTTTCAATGAGCATTCGTCGCATCGATGTCGGCCCGCGCATGAGTCAGATCGTCATTCACGGCAACACCGTCTATCTGGCCGGCCAGGTCGGCGAGCCCGGTGGCAACGTCGCTTCGCAGACCCGGGACATCCTGAAGGCCGTCGACGAATTGCTTGCCAAGGCCGGCACCGACAAGACCAAGATCGTCCAGGCGATCATCTGGCTGGACGACATGAAGACCTTCGCCGAGATGAACGCCGAGTGGGACAAGTGGGTGCCGCAGGGCCACACGCCGGCTCGCGCCACTGGCGAAGCCAAGCTCGCCGGTCCGGAATATCTGGTCGAGATCATCATCACGGCGGCGATCTGAACGCCCTCTTTACCTCCCCCTTGGGGGGAGGTCGGATCGTAGGTCCGGGTGGGGGTCAGCGCCGCACCCCCGCCCCGCCGCTACGCGGCGACCCTCCCCACAAGGGGGAGGGTAAGGAATGCATTCACCCCTGCGACGGCGTGAACCGCGCCACTAGCGTATGGCTCTCAGCCGGATAGATAAACCGCACATGCGTCACCGGGTGGTCGGCGCTCCATGTCCGGCGCTCGACCACGAGGCAGGGCGAGCCGGGATCGATGTCGAGCGTTTCGGCGACATGGTGGTCCGCGGCCATGGCGCGGATACGGTGCTCGGCCTCGCTCCACGGCACGCGGCCGATCAGCCACGGGCCGGGCGCGATTTCCGAAAATTCTTCGTCGGCCGCCTCGGCCACGGCTGACAGATTGATCACGCGCTGCTCGAGCGCGAACGGCCTTTTGCCGGCAAAGTGCAGCCCTTCCAGCCACAACACGGAACCCGGAACGGATAGGCCGAGGATCGCCCGGTCCTCGGCATTGCTGCGCCGCTTCAGACGCTCCAGCCGCTCATATCGATAGGGCAGGCCGAGCGCCTCGACCTCGATCCGGATGTCGTGGAGTTCCAGGACCGCCGCCTGCGACTGCGGCTGGCGCACAAAACTGCCTGAGCGGCGTCGGCGCTCGATCAGCCCCGCCTTGGCGAGCTGCGACAGCGCCTTGTTCACCGTCATGCGCGAGCAATTATATTGAGCCGTCAGCTCATGCTCGAACGGGATGCGATAGCCGGGCGGCCACGCGCCCGAGAGAATCTTGTCCTGGATGTCCGACAAGATGCGTTGATGCAGCGAGATGCTCTCGCCGGCTTCAGTCTCATCTGTCTCGGCCAGGCTCATCGCGCGTTCCCGTTCAACCTTGCGAAAGCGCGGTCATGACTTCGCGGAACCGCTTGGCGACCGCCTCGCGCTTCCCATGCCTGCCGCCGCTCACCTGCTTCTTTCCATGCACCCAGACGCAATCGACCTTGCTGCCGTTCGCAAAGATCCAGGCATCGAGGACTGAATCTCCTGTCTTGCCTGCAAGCGATGGGTGGTTGGCGTCGAGCGAAACGAGGTCGGCCGGAGCGCCGGCGGCAATCCGCGACGGCCCGGCGCCGAGCGCCTGGCCGCCGCCGTCGAGCGCGGCATCGAACAGGGCACGGCCCGTGGAGCCACCGGCGCGCGCCAGGACGTTGCGGGCGCGGTGGACGAGGCGCTGCGAATATTCGAGCTGCCGAAGCTCGTCCGGCAGGGAGATCAGCACGTTGGAGTCGGACCCGACGCCGAAGCGGCCGCCATGTTCGATGAACAGAGGCGCGGCAAAGGTGCCGTCGCCGAGATTGGCCTCGGTGATCGGGCAGAGCCCGGCGATCGCGCCGCTCCTGGCCATCGCGATCGTCTCGGCCTCGGTCATATGCGTGGCGTGGATCAGGCACCAGCGCTTGTCCACCTTGGCGTTGGCGAGCAGGAACTCGACCGGCCGCGCGCCCGACCAGGCAATGCAGTCATCCACCTCCTTCACCTGCTCGGCGACATGGATGTGGATCGGGCTGTCAGGCGCCATGGCGGCGACCGCGTTGAGTTCGTCCGGCGTTGCCGCGCGCAGGCTGTGCGGCGCGACGCCGACAACGGCCTGCTGCAACAGGCGAACGCCCTCGCGGCTCTTCTCAAGCAATCGCCCGAAACGTTCGACATCATTGATGAATCGCCGCTGGCCTTCGTTGGGAGCGGCGCCTCCGAAGGCGGAGTGGGCGTAGAAGACCGGCAGCAGCGTCAGCCCGATGCCGGTCTCGGAAGCGGCGGCCGCGATGCGTTCCGCCATCTCGGCTATGTTGGCGTATGGCTTGCCGTCGCGGTCGTGGTGCAGATAGTGGAACTCGCCGACGCGCGAGAAGCCGGCCTCCAGCATCTCGACATAAAGCTGCGCGGCCACCGCCTCGACCTGGTCCGGCGTCATCGACAGCGCAAAGCGATACATCACCTCGCGCCAGCTCCAGAAACTGTCGGCCGAAGGGCCGCGCAATTCGGCCAGTCCCGCCATGCCGCGCTGGAAGGCGTGGCTGTGCAGATTGGGCATGCCGGACAGGACGATGGCATGGCGCTCGTCGCCGGCCTGCGGGGAGGAGCCCGCCTCGACCGTGACGATACGGCCGCCATCAAGCGCGATCCTCACATTACCTTGCCAGCCCTCGGGCAGCAGCGCCTGTTCCGCAAAGATCGTCGTCACGTCCAACTCCCGAATCTGAATGCCCGAGCGACATTAGCACTTGCGTCGCGTTCCAATATGTATATACATAATCGCCATTCTTTCAAATGGAAAAGATGATGGGTGGAGAAATCGGGAAGAGCGGTCACCGGGTCTGGCGCAATGCGCGCCTGGCGACCATGGCCGATGGCGTGGCTGGCCTGGGCGTCGTCGAGAAGGGCGCGGCCGCCGCGCGTGACGGGCTCATTATTTATGCCGGCGCCGAAGCCGAAATGCCGGCGTCGGTCGCGCAGGGCGCCGAGAGCGTCGATTGCGGCGGTCGTTGGATCACGCCTGGCCTGATCGACTGCCATACGCATCTTGTCTATGCCGGCAACCGGGCCAACGAATTCGAGATGCGTCTTGCTGGCGCTACCTATGAAGAAGTGGCGCGGGCAGGGGGCGGCATCGTCTCCTCGGTCAAGTCGCTGCGCGCGGCAAACGAGGATCGACTCGTCGCCGAGACGCTGCCGCGCCTCGACGCGCTGATGGCCGAAGGTGTCACCACCGTCGAGGTGAAGTCCGGCTACGGCCTCGATCTCGACAATGAAATGAAGTCGCTGCGCGCCGCCCGCCGCCTGGACAAGGAGCGGCAGGTGACCATCCGCACGACCTGCCTCGCCGCGCACGCATTGCCTGCCGAAGCCAGGGGCGACAAGGACGCTTTCATCGATCTCGTCGCCGAAACGATCCTGCCGGCGGTCGCGGCTGAAAAACTCGCTGACGCCGTCGATGGTTTTTGCGAGGGCATCGCCTTCTCGCCAGAGCAGATCGCGCGCGTCTTCGACAAGGCGAAGGCCCTCGGCCTGCCGGTGAAGCTGCATGCGGACCAGTTGTCCAACCTGCACGGCGCCGAGCTTGCCGCGCGCTATGGCGCTTTGTCGGCCGACCATCTCGAATACACCGACGAGGCGGGCGCCGCGGCGATGGCCCGGGCCGGAACCGTGGCGGGCATTCTGCCCGGCGCGTTCTATTTCATTCGTGAAACCAAGAAGCCGCCGATCGACCTGTTCCGCCGCCATGGCGTGAGGATGGCGATCGCCACCGACAGCAATCCCGGCACTTCGCCACTCACCTCGCTGCTGCTCACCATGAACATGGCCGCGACGCTCTTCGGCATGACCGTCGAGGAGTGTCTCGCCGGCGTCACCCGCGAGGCCGCGCGAGCGCTGGGCCTGGCGGAAAAAACCGGCACGCTCGAAGCCGGCAAATCAGCCGATCTCGCCATCTGGGACATCGAGCGCCCGGCCGAACTCGTTTATCGCATGGGCTTCAATCCGCTCCATGCCCGTATCTGGAGAGGACAATGACCGAACTTACCCTGACGCCCGGCAACGCCACGCTTGCCGATTGGCGCGCCATCTATCGCGGCGCCGTGCCGAAGCTCGGCGATGCGTGCCGGCCCAAGATCAAGGCCAGCGCCGAGGCGGTCGCGCGCATCCTCGCCAAGGGCGAGCCGGTCTATGGTATCAACACGGGCTTCGGCAAGCTGGCGAGCGTTCGTATCCCGGCAAACGATCTCGAGACACTCCAGCGCAACATCGTGCTCTCGCATGCCGCCGGCGTCGGCGAGCCGATGCCCGTCGCGGTGGTAAGGCTGATGATGGCGCTCAAGCTTGCCAGCCTTGCCCAGGGCGCTTCAGGCGTGCGGCCCGAGACCATTGAACTGCTCGAAGCGATGCTCGCCAACGACGTCATCCCGGTGGTGCCGGCGCAAGGCTCGGTCGGCGCCTCGGGCGACCTGGCGCCGCTGTCGCATATGACGGCAGTGATGATCGGCGTCGGCGAGTGCTTCACGCCGCATGGCCGCTTCCCGGCCAAGGTCGCCTTCGTCTCGCACGGGCTGGAGCCGGTGACGCTCGGCGCCAAGGAAGGCCTGGCGCTGCTCAACGGCACGCAGTTCTCGACCGCTTTCGCGCTTGCCGGCCTGTTCGAGGCCGAGACGCTCTATCAGTCGGCGCTGGTCGCCGGCGCGCTGTCGACCGACGCGGCCAAGGGCTCCGACGCGCCTTTCGATCCGCGCATCCATCTCCTGAGGAAGCATCGCGGCCAGATCGAGACGGCCGCTGCGCTGCGCAACCTCATGGCCGGCAGCGCCATCCGCGAATCGCACCGCGTTGGCGACGAGCGCGTACAGGACCCGTACTGCCTGCGCTGCCAGCCGCAGGTGATGGGCGCCGCCCTCGACGTGCTGCGCAAGGCGGCCGACACGCTGGAGACCGAGGCCAACGGCGTCACCGACAATCCGCTGATCTTCGCCGAGGACGACACCGCGCTCTCGGGCGGCAATTTCCACGCTGAGCCGGTGGCGTTTGCCGCCGACATGATCGCGCTTGCCGTCTGCGAGATCGGCTCGCTGTCCGAGCGGCGCATTGCCATGCTGGTCGATCCGGCGCTGTCCGGCATGCCGGCTTTCCTGACGCCGAAGCCGGGCCTGAATTCCGGCTTCATGATCCCGCAGGTGACGGCCGCCGCCCTCGTTTCGGAAAACAAGCAGAAGGCCTATCCGGCAAGCGTGGACTCGATCCCCACCTCGGCCAACCAGGAAGACCACGTCTCTATGGCGGCGCACGGTGCGCGCCGGCTGCTCGGCATGATCGAGAACGCGACCGCCGTCATCGGCATCGAGTTGCTGGCGGCGGCGCAAGGGTGCGATTTCCACGCGCCGCTCGCCTCGAGCGCCGCGTTGGAAGCCGTGCGCAAGCTGGTCCGGGCCGAGGTGCCGCATCTCGACAATGACCGTCATTTCCATCCCGATATGGAAAAGGCCATCGCCATGGTGCGCGGCGGCGCCGCGGTGAAGGCGGCGAGCGTGGTCGCTCTGCCGTCGGTCACGGGAGCCGCGTGATGGCCACGCCTCCCTGGCTCACCGTCACGCAGGGCACGGCGCCCCTGCTGGTCTCGATCCCTCACACCGGCATCGATCTTGCCGGTATCGAGGGCCGGCTGGTCTCGACCTGGCTGGGCCGGCGCGACTGCGACTGGTGGATAGACAAGCTCTATGATTTCGCCGCCGATCTTGGCGCGACGGTCGTCCATACCGCCATCTCGCGCACCGTCATCGACGTCAACCGCGATCCGTCCGGGGTCTCGCTCTACCCCGGACAGGCAACGACCAGCCTCTGCCCGACCGACACTTTCGACGGTGATCCGCTTTACCAGATGGGCGACGAGCCGACGCCATCGGAGATCGATGAGCGCAGGCAGATGTATTTCGCGCCCTACCACGCCGCCCTTCAGGCCGAGATCGACCGGCTGCGCGGCATGCATGAGAACATCGTTCTTTATGACTGCCATTCGATCCGCTCGGTATTGCCGCGCCTGTTCGAGGGCGCGCTGCCGGTGTTCAACCTGGGCACCAATGACGGCAAGAGCACCGATCCGTCGCTGCAGGAAAAGGTTGCTGAAATCTTGGCTTCGACCGGCGAGACCTGGGTGGTGAACGGCCGCTTCAAGGGCGGCTGGATCACCCGCAGCTTCGGCCAGCCGCAAAATGGCGTGCATGCGCTGCAGATGGAACTCGCCAACCGTGGCTACATGAGAGAGCCGGATGAAAGAGGGGCGCCGGAAAACTGGCCGGTGCCCTACGACCCCAGCTACGCCGCGCCGATCCGCGCCACTTTGAAGACAATTCTCGAAACCGCCATTGACTGGGCACGGCGCTGAAACGCGCCGCCCGCCTTGCTTGAAAGGGACAATGATGACCAATCCTCGCCACAACATCCGCGAAGTGCGTGCCCCTCGCGGCGACAAGCTCAACGCCCGCTACTGGACCACCGAGGCGCCGCTGCGCATGCTGATGAACAACCTCGATCCGGATGTCGCCGAGAACCCGAATGAGCTCGTCGTCTATGGCGGCATCGGCCGGGCGGCGCGCACCTGGAACGATTTCGACCGTATTGCCGCCACGCTGAAGACGCTCGGCGAGGACGAGACGCTGCTCGTGCAGTCCGGCAAGCCGGTCGGCGTCTTCCGCACGCATAAGGATGCGCCGCGCGTGCTGATTGCCAACTCCAACATCGTGCCGCATTGGGCAACGTGGGAGAAGTTCAACGAGCTCGATAAGAAGGGCCTGATGATGTACGGCCAGATGACGGCCGGCTCCTGGATCTATATCGGCACGCAGGGCATCGTTCAGGGCACCTACGAGACCTTCGTCGAGGCCGGCCGCCAGCACTACAACGGCAACCTCAAGGGCAAGTGGATCCTCACCGGCGGCCTCGGCGGCATGGGCGGCGCCCAGCCGCTCGCCGCGGTCATGGCCGGCGCCTCCTGTCTCGCCATCGAATGCAATCCGGACTCGATCGATTTCCGCCTGCGCACCCGCTATGTCGACGAGAAGGCCGAGACGCTCGACGAGGCGATGGAGATGATCGAGCGCTGGACCAAGGCCGGTGAGGCGAAGTCGGTCGGCCTGCTCGGCAATGCGGCCGAGATCGTGCCGGAGATGTTCCGGCGCGGCATCCGCCCCGATATGGTCACCGACCAGACTTCCGCCCACGATCCGATCAACGGCTACCTGCCCAAGGGCTGGACGATGGCTGAATGGCGCGAGAAGCGCGTCAGCGATCCGAAGGCCGTCGAGAAGGCCGCCCGCGCCTCGATGCGCGAGCATGTCGAGGCGATGGTGGCGTTCTGGAACGCCGGCGTGCCGACGCTCGACTATGGCAACAACATCCGTCAGGTCGCCAAGGAGGAAGGCTTCGAGAACGCCTTCGCCTTCCCAGGCTTCGTGCCGGCCTATATCCGGCCGCTCTTCTGCCGTGGCATCGGACCGTTCCGCTGGGCGGCGCTCTCGGGCGATCCGGAGGACATCTACAAGACCGACGCCAAGGTGCGCGAGCTGACCCCCGGCAACACCCATCTGCACAACTGGCTGGACATGGCGCGCGAGCGCATCTCGTTCCAGGGCCTGCCGGCGCGCATCTGCTGGGTCGGCCTCGGTGATCGTCATCGCCTGGGCCTCGCCTTCAACGAGATGGTGGCCAAGGGCGAGCTCAAGGCGCCGGTGGTCATCGGCCGCGATCACCTCGATTCCGGATCGGTCGCCTCGCCGAATCGCGAAACCGAGGCGATGAAGGACGGCTCCGACGCCATTTCCGACTGGCCGCTGCTCAATGCTCTGCTGAACACCGCGTCGGGCGCGACCTGGGTGTCGCTGCATCATGGCGGCGGCGTCGGCATGGGCTTCTCGCAGCATTCCGGCATGGTCATCGTCGCCGACGGCACCGCCGACGCCGCGAGGCGGCTGGAGCGCGTGTTGTGGAACGACCCGGCGACCGGCGTCATGCGCCATGCCGATGCCGGCTACGACATCGCCATCCAATGCGCGAAAGAACACCAGCTCAACCTTCCGGGCATCCTGGGCTGAACCGATGCGCATCCTTCGTGCCGCCGACTACAAAGTCATGCCGTGGAAGAATGGCGGCGGCACGACCACCGAGATCGCCGTCTCGCCGGACGGCGCCGGGCTCGACGCCTTCGACTGGCGAATCTCCATGGCCCGCGTCGAGACGAGCGGTCCTTTCTCCAGCTTTGCCGGCATCGACCGGACGTTGTCGGTTCTGGAAGGCGAGGGCATCGTGCTCGATATCGCCGGCCGGTCGCCTTCGCGGCTGACCGCTTCGTCGGCGCCGCTTTCCTTTCCGGGCGACGTGCCGACCGGCGCGACGCTGATCGGCGGCCCCATCACCGATCTCAACGTAATGACGCGCAGGGGTCGCATGAGCCATGCGGTCGAGCGCCTCTCCGTCTCGGGAGAGTTCGAGATCGAAGCGGACGGCGAAACAACGCTCGTTCTTGCTGTCGGCGGCATCACGGTCGTCACGGGCGGCATTTCGAGCCTCGGGCCGCTCGATACAGTCATTCTCGACCGGAAAAGCCCGAATTTGCGGCTTCGATCCGAAGGGCAGGGGCTGTTGTTCGTCATTCGACTCAACAACTCAGCCGCCAACCATTAACGGCTGTTGCCAAACATGATCGGGGCATCGGCGAAATATCGCCAGCCCACTTGCATGTATCACGAAAAAGCCTGAATCCTTTCCCTGATCGAACCAGGGGGCGGGAAGCGAGGGGCGCTCGCCCTGACGTTGTCGAAAGGGCACGCCCCTGTCGTGGTGCGCAAACGGACTTTCGGCCGAACTTGTGATGCAACCAATTGCAATTCAATCGGTTTTAGGGCCATTGCCGTGGCGGTGACGCCGCATCCGCGCCCCGCCTTACGGAATACTCAATGAACATTCAGACGAACCCCGCAAAGATCGAACAGACGAGCGCCGGCTTCCCGGTGGTGACGGAAGCGCCGATACGCTCCAATTTCCTGCCGGAGGACCGGCTGCGCGCGCTGGGCTCGGCTCTCGCCAAGGGTGAGGTCAGGGAGCTGTTCGGCCTGGCGCCGTTCGAATTCCAGGCCCGCATCCGCGACAGCGCCAAGAAGATCCTCGAGGTCTACCGCTCGACCAATGCCGCCCAGGCCAAGGGCGAGACCATCACGCCCGCCGCGCAATGGCTGCTCGACAACAACTACCTGGTCGAGGAGACGATCTTCCAGGTCAAGCGCGACCTGCCGAGCCGCTTCTACAAGCAATTGCCGACGCTCACGCTGGCCGACGGCACCGTGCTGCCCCGCGCCTTTGTCGTTGCCTGGAGCTATGTCGAGCATTCCGACAGCTCGGTGTCGGCCAACATGTTCAAGGCGATCGTCGAGGGCTTCCAGTCCGTCGAGCCGATGCGGATCGGCGAGCTCTGGGCGCTGCCCTCGCTGCTGCGCTTCGTGCTGATCGAGAACCTGCGCCGCATTGCCGTGCGCGTCGAGCGCACCAGGCAGATGCGCCACATCGCCAACGAGGTCGCCGACCGGGTGCTGGCGACCGACGACAATGCCGACCGCACCAGGATCCTGTCCAACTACGGCGCGCATGCGCAGGACACCACCTTCGCCACCCAGTTGCTCTACCGCCTGCGCGATGGATCGCAGAACGCCGGCCGGGCGCTGGAATGGCTCGAGGGTGAACTGGAAAAGACCGGTTCGGACGCCGAGGAGATCATCATCTCCGAGCACCAGACGCTTTCCAGCGGCAACGTCACCATTGGCAACATCATCCGCGGCCTGCGCCTCATCAACGACGTCGACTGGACCGTCTGGTTCGAGGGTGTCAGCCGCATCGACACGCTGCTGCGCCAGAAGACCGATTTCGCCGCGCTCGACTTCTTCTCGCGCGACCAGTACCGCACCGCGATCGAGCAGCTGGCGCGCCGCTCTGACCTTTCCGAGTATCGCGTCGCCGAAAAGGCGATCGAGCTTGCCGGCCACACGCCCGGGGTGATGGATGCGTCAGGGGTGCCCGAGACCGCCGATCCGGCGGTGCATACCGATGTCGGCTTCTTCCTTGTCGGGCCGCGCCGGCCTGAGCTGGAAAAGGCGATCGGCTACCGGGCTCCCATCAATGTGACCTTCAAGCGGGCCTTTGCCGCCACCGGCTGGCTGGGCATCGTCGTGCCGGTCTTCCTGCTGACGGCGCTGCTGCTCGTGCTGTCCGGCAGGGCGCTCGCCAATCTCGGCCTCTCCGTGGAGGCGATTACAGTGATGCTGGCGCTGTTCGCCGTTCCGGCCAGCGAAGGCGCGCTGGCTTTCTTCAACACGGTCGTGGCGCTCTTCCTGAAGCCGACGAGGCTGGTCGGCTACGACTACAAGCACGGTATTCCGGCCGAGGCGCGCACGCTTGTCGTGGTGCCGTCGCTGATCGGCTCGCGCGACGATGTCGAGGAAAACATCCGCAACATCGAGGTGCACCACCTCGCCAACACCGCGGAAGAGATCCATTTCGCGCTGCTTTCGGACTGGCCGGATTCCAAGACCGAGATCGACACCGCCGACATCGAGATCCTGCAATACGCGCGTGACGAAATCGCCAGGCTCAACGCCCGCTATCCGTCCGAAGGCTCGCCTCGCTTCTACCTGCTGCACCGCCGCCGGCTCTACAACCAGGCGCAGGGCTGCTGGATGGGCTGGGAGCGCAAGCGTGGCAAGCTGCATGAGCTGAACCTGCTTCTGCGCGGCGACAGCGATACCACCTTCCTGCCGCTCGACGTGCCGCTGCCGGAAAAGGTCGTCTATGTGATGACGCTCGACGCCGACACGCGCACCACGCGCGACGCCGTCTCGACGCTGGTCGGCAAGCTTGCCCATCCGCTCAACCGGCCGCATTTCGACCCGGTCAAGCACGTCGTGACGGCAGGCTACACGATCCTGCAGCCGCGCATCACCGCCTCGCTCACCAGCGGCGACGACGCCTCGTTCTTCCAGCGCGTCTTCTCGGCCAATCGCGGCCTCGATCCTTACGTTTTCGCCGTTTCCGACGTCTACCAGGACGTCTTCGGCGACGGCTCCTTCACCGGCAAGGGCCTCTACCATGTCGACGCCTTCGAGGCGGCGCTGAAGAACCGCATCGAGGAAAACACCATCCTCAGCCACGACCTGCTCGAAGGCGCCCTGGCGCGCGCGGCTCTGGTCACCGACGTCGAGCTGGTCGAGGACTATCCCACCCGCTACTCGGTCGACGCCTCGCGCCACCACCGTTGGGCGCGCGGCGACTGGCAGTTGCTCGGCTTCATCTTCGATCCGCGTTCCGGCGTGCCGGCCCTGTCACGCTGGAAGATGGTCGACAACCTGCGCCGCTCGCTGACCCCGATCTTCTGGGTCATGGCCTGCGTCGCCGGCTGGACGCTGCTGCCCTTCACCCAGGCGGCGCAGTGGCAGGCGCTTTTGATCCTCAGCCTGTTCATGGCGCCCACCTTCGATATCGTGAACGGCATCCTGCCCAAGAGCGGCGACCAGACGCCGCGCGGCCACTTCTCGGCCCTGGCCCGCGACACCGTCTTCGGCACGGCCCTCGTGGCGCTGAAGGTGCTGTTGATGGCGCATCTCGCCTGGATGATGGGCGACGCCATCGTGCGCACGATCTACAGGCTCTCCGTCAGCCGCCAGAACCTGCTGGAATGGCGGACCGCTTCACAGGCGGCAAAAAACAGCGACAGCGATCTCGGCGCCTATTACGGCATGATGTATGGCGCGGTGATCATCGGCGTCGTCGGTCTTGCCATTCCGGTGCTGGCCGATTCCACCGGCGCCTTCGTCGCCTTCTTCTTCGCCATCTTCTGGATCGCTTCGCCCGCCGTCGCCTGCTGGATCAGCCGCTCCGCCGAGACCGAGGACAGGCTGCGCATTTCGAGCGCCGACATCCATGCGTTGCGCACTTACGCGCGACGCACCTGGCATTATTTCGAGACCTTCGTCACGGCCGAGCACCACAGCCTGCCGCCCGACAATTTCCAGGAGAGCCCGGCGCCGGTGGTGGCGCCGCGCACCTCGCCCACCAATATCGGCGTCTATCTGCTCTCGGTGGTATCGGCGCGCGACTTCGGCTGGATCAGCCTGTCGGATGCCATAACCCGCCTCGACGCCACGATGACGACCATCGAGAGCATGCCGCGCGACCGTGGCCATCTCTACAACTGGTACGACACGACGACGCTGAAGCCGCTTTATCCGCTCTATATCTCGGCGGTCGACAGCGGCAACCTGGCCGGCCACCTTGTCGCGGTAGCGGCGTCCTGCGCCGAATGGGCGGAAGCGCCTTCGGTCCACCTGCAGGGCGATTTCGAAGGCATTCTCGACACCGTGACCATCCTAGACGAAAGCCTGGATGAACTGCCCGACGACCGCCGGCAGTTGCGGCCGCTGCGCCAGCGGCTCGCCGACCGGCTCGACGGCATGCGCCGCGCGGTGGTGACCATCAAGGCGCAGCCGGAGATGGCGTCGATCCGCACCATCAACCTTGCCGTGCTCGCCGGTGAGATTCGCAAGCTCGCGACCGCCATCCATACCGAGGCCGCGTCGCCGAAGAGCGACGTCATCGCCGACTGGGCCGCGCGGCTGGAGGCGACCTGCGAGGCGCATGTGCAAGATTCGCACAATGACGAGAGCGCGGTCTCGGCATTGCGCGCCAAGCTGCTGGCGATGCGCGAGCGCTGCCGCCGGTTCGCCTTCGAGATGGATTTCTCCTTCCTGATGCGGCAGGAGCGCAAGCTCTTGTCGATCGGCTACCGTGTCGAGGACCGCCAGCTCGACGAGGCCTGCTACGATCTGCTTGCCTCCGAGGCGCGGCTCACCAGCCTGTTCGCCATCGCCAAGGGCGACCTGCCGACCGAGCACTGGTTCCGCCTCGGCCGGCCTATCGTCGAGATCGGCTTCCAGGGCGCCTTGATGTCCTGGTCGGGCTCGATGTTCGAATATCTGATGCCGCCGCTGGTGATGAAGGAGCCGCAAGGCTCGATCCTCAACCAGACCAGCAAGCTCATCATCAAGCGCCAGATCCAGTATGCGCGCTCGAAGAACGTGCCGTGGGGCATTTCGGAATCGGCCTACAACGCCCGTGACCGCGAGCTCACCTACCAGTACACCAACTTCGGCGTGCCGGGCCTGGGCCTGAAGCGCGGCCTCGGCCAGAACACCGTGATCGCGCCTTACGCCACGATCCTGGCCGCGCAGTTCAATCCGCGCGAGGCGGTGCAGAATCTCAAGCGGTTGCGCTCGATCGGCGCGCTCGGCCGCCACGGCTTCCACGACGCGGTCGATTTCACGCCGCAGCGAGTGCCGGAAGGCACCGACCACGCCGTCGTGCTGAACTACATGGCGCACCATTCCGGCATGTCGATCGCTGCCGTCGCCGATGCCATCTTCGAGGGCCGGTTGCGCGAGCGCTTCCACAGCGACCCGGTGATCGAGTCGGCCGAGCTTCTGCTCCAGGAGAAGGCGCCGCGCGACATCCCGACCGCCACCGTCAGGACGGAGGCCGACGAGCGCGCCAAGGACGAGACCGAGACCGAGAGCCCGGACAGCCGCGTCATCCTCGATCCGATCAAGGCGCTGCGCGCGACCAACGTCATGTCCAACGGACGCTACTCGGTCATGGTCACCGCCACCGGTTCCGGCTACAGCCGCTTCGGCGAACTTGCCGTCACCCGCTGGCAGCCGGACCCGAGCGAGGATCGCCTCGGCTCCTACATCTTCCTGCGCGACACCGCGAGCGGCGACTGGTGGTCGGCGACCGCCGAGCCGAAGCGCGCCGAGGGCGAGCGCGTCCAGACTTTGTTTGCCGACGACAAGGCGAGCTTCACCAAATCGGTCGGCTCGCTGCGCTCGGAGGTCGAATGCATCGTCATTTCTGAAGGCAATGGCGAGGGCCGTCGCATCACGCTCTATAATGACGGCTCCACCGACCGGCACATCGAGGTGACCTCCTTTGCCGAGCTGGTGCTCGGCTCGGAAGCCAACGACAACGCGCATCCGCTTTTCTCGAAGATGTTCGTCGACACCGAGATCGCCGCCAACAACGGCGCGATCTTCGCCACCAGGCGCAAGCGCGACAAGAACGACCCCGACATAACGATGGTGCATTTCGTCACCGATCCGTCGGGTCCGTCGCGCGATGCCGAGGCGGAGACCGACCGTCGCGCCTTCATCGGTCGCGGTCGCACCATCGCCGACGCCGCCGCCTTCGATCCGGGCGCCAAGCTCGGTGGCAGCCATGGCTTCACGCTCGACCCGGTCGCGGCGCTGCGCCGCCAGGTACGCGTGCCCGCCAACAAGAAGATCTCGCTGACCTTCTGGACCGTGGTCGGCGCCGATCGCG
>JBFLWR010000255.1:0-17365 GCA_040755925.1 Pseudomonadota bacterium | reverse complement strand
CGCGAAAAAGGCAGCCGCGAAATCCGAGGCCAAGCCGGCCACAGCCGCGGCGCAAAAGACCGCTCCGAAAAAGGCCGCGGCCGCGCGCAAGACGGCGGGAGCCGCCAAGTGAGCGTTTCTGACAAGGAAAAGGAAGAGATCGAGAAGTCGTCGGCGCCGCTGATCGAGCACCTCGTCGAATTGCGCCGGCGGCTGATATGGTCGCTCGGCGGGTTCTTCGTCGCCTTTCTCGTCTGCTTCTTCTTCGCCAAGCGGCTGTTCAACCTTCTGGTCGTGCCGTTCAAATGGGCGACCCAATGGGCCGGACTCGATCCGCACAAGGTCGAGCTGATCTACACCGCGCCGCAGGAGTTCTTCTTCACCCAGGTGAAGCTCGCCATGTTCGGCGGCATGGTCGTCGCGTTTCCGCTGATCGCGACGCAGATCTACAAGTTCATCGCGCCCGGTCTCTACAAGAACGAGCGCAGCGCCTTCCTGCCGTTCCTGATCGCCTCGCCCGTGCTGTTCCTGATGGGCGCGTCGCTGGTCTACTTCTTCTTCACCCCGATGGTGATGTGGTTCTTCCTCGCCATGCAGCAGGTCGGAACCAACGATCAGGTGCAGATTTCGCTGCTGCCGAAGGTGTCGGAATATCTCAGCCTGATCATGACGCTGATCTTCTCCTTCGGCCTGGTGTTCCAGCTGCCGGTGGTGACCAGCCTGCTGACGCGAGTCGGTCTGCTGTCGTCGCAGGCGCTGGTCGACAAGCGCAAATGGGCGATCGTGCTTGCCTTCGTCGTTGCCGCCGTGCTGACGCCACCGGATCCGCTGAGCCAGTGCGGGCTCGCCATTCCGACGATCCTTCTCTACGAGGTGGCCATCTGGTCTTCGCGCATCATCGAGCGCAACCAGGAACGCGACCGTCTGGCGCGAGAGCAGCAGGACGCGGGGGCGTCGGTGGCCGAAAAGGCGGCGGACGCCCCGTCGACGCAAGCGCCGACCTGAGAATAGCCCGAAAAAGACGGCGGGTGCGCTCGCCCGTCTTGCATCGATCAAGGATGCGGTTTACGCCCTCGAATTGAAACGCATCGCCCATCAAGCGATGCGTTTCAGTTTTGTTTCGAGCATGTCGTTCTCCCAGAACCGCTGCAAACTTTGGGCGACATGCCACCCGAGGACGGACAGCAATGCTTGACATCAAATGGATTCGCGACAACCCGCAGGCCCTTGCTGAAGCGCTGGTGAAGCGCTCCTGGTCGGCCAGTGACGCGCAGTCCACTGCCGATGACCTTGTCGCCCGCGATGAGGCGCGCAGAGCGCATTTGAGCGAGTTGCAGGTCAAGCAGGAGCGCCGCAACGCGGCTTCGAAGGAGATCGGCAACGCCATGCGTTCGGGTGATGCCGCCCTTGCCGAGAAGCTCAAGGGTGAAGTCAGCGACATCAAGGCCTTCATCCAGAATGGCGAGGCGCGCGAGCGCGAGCTCGACAAGGCGTTGAACGATGCTCTTGCGGTGCTGCCAAACGTGCCGCTCGACGACGTTCCGGTCGGCAAGGACGAGCACGACAACGTCGTCAAGCACATCGTCGGCAGCGTGCCTGCGCGCCCGAACTGGGTGAAGGAGCATTTCGAGATCGGCGAAGCGCTCGGCATGATGGATTTCGAGCGGGCGGCGAAGCTTTCCGGTGCGCGCTTCACTGTGCTGAAGAGCCAGCTTGCGCGCCTGGAGCGGGCGCTCGGCCAGTTCATGCTCGACCTGCACACGAGCGAGCATGGCTATGAGGAGGTGATCCCGCCGCTGATGGTGCGCGACGAGGTGCTCTTCGGCACCAACCAGTTGCCGAAGTTCGAGCTCGACCTGTTCTTCACGCCGCATGGCGACGGGCGTCTCGGCCTGATCCCGACAGCGGAAGTGCCGCTCACCAATCTCGTGCGCGAGGAGATCACAGCGCATGAAAAGCTGCCGTTGCGCTACACGGCGCTGACGCCCTGCTTCCGCTCGGAAGCGGGCTCCGCCGGGCGCGACACACGCGGCATGCTGCGCCAGCACCAGTTCTACAAGGTGGAATTGGTCTCGATCACCGACCAGGAAAGCTCGATCGCCGAGCATGAACGCATGACGCAATGCGCCGAGGAAGTGCTGAAGCGGCTCGGCCTGCCGTTCCGCACGGTGACGCTCTGCACCGGCGACATGGGTTTTGGCGCACGCAAGACCTACGACATCGAGGTCTGGTTGCCGGGCCAGAACGCCTATCGCGAAATCTCGTCCTGTTCGGTCTGCGGCGATTTCCAGGCCAGGCGCATGGATGCCCGCTACAAGGACAAGGACGGCAAGGGCAACCGCTTCGTCCACACGCTCAACGGTTCGGGCACCGCGGTCGGCCGCGCTCTCATAGCTGTCATGGAAAACTACCAGAATGAGGATGGCAGCGTAACCATTCCTGAAGCGCTTCGGCCTTATATGGGTGGTCTCGCGAAGATCGGTCCGAAGTGAAGCATGCGTATCCTGCTGACCAACGATGACGGCATCCACGCCGAGGGACTGGCGTGCCTCGAACGCATCGCACGCACGCTCTCGGATGATGTCTGGGTGGTTGCGCCGGAACAGGACCAGTCCGGCTACGCGCATTCGCTTTCGATCTCGGAGCCGCTCAGGCTGCGCAAGATCGGTGAGAAGCATTTTGCCGTGCGTGGCACGCCGACCGACTGCGTCATCATGGGCACGAGGAAGATCCTGCCGGGACCGCCGGATCTCATCCTGTCCGGAGTCAATTCCGGCGCCAACATCGCCGACGACGTCACCTATTCCGGCACCGTCGCCGGCGCCATGGAGGGCGCGCTGCTCGGCGTGCGCTCCATCGCGGTGAGCCAAGCCTATTCCTATGTCGGCGAGGATCGCGTCGTTCCCTACGAAACGACCGAGACCCTGGCGCCGGCCCTGCTGAAGAAGCTGGTGGCAATGCCGCTGCCGGACGGCGTGCTGCTCAACGTCAATTTCCCCAACTGCGCGGCGGACGAGATCGAAGGCACGGTCGTGACCTCGCAGGGCAAGCTCGTGCACAGCCTGTGGGTCGACGAGCGCCGCGACGGGCGTGGCCTGCCTTACTACTGGTTGCGCTTCGGCCGCGAGCCGGTCGAAGGCAAGAAAGGCACCGACCTCCACGCGCTGCGCAACCGGCTGGTGTCGGTGACGCCGCTGCAGCTCGACCTCACCGCCCATGAACTTCGCGACCAACTGACCAAGGCGCTGTCATGAATAAGGGTTTGGCATGAACATGGCCGTCGACGACCGCGAAGGTTTCGCCGCTTTCCTGCTCCGCCTGCGCGGCCGTGGTTCGGCGCCAAAGGCGCTGATCGCCGCCTTCGAGGCGACGCCGCGGCGCGGTTTCCTCAATGGGCAGTTCCATTCCATCGCCTGGTCGGAAGGCATGCTGCCGATCGAATGCGGCGAGGCGATCGAGGGTGCGGACCTGCAGGCGGCGGTGATCGCCGCACTGGCGATTGAACCCGGCAACCGCGTGCTCGAGATCGGCACCGGATCGGGTTACACCGCCGCCGTGATGTCCAGGCTTGCCGCGCGCGTCGTCACCGTCGACCGTTACAAGACCCTGACCGAACAGGCCAAGCAGCGGCTCGAAGCGCTCGCCATCGGCAACGTCATCGCGCGCCAGGCCGACGGCTCCAGCGGCTTGCCCAATGAAGGGCCGTTCGACCGCATCGTCGCCTGGGCAGCCTTCGACAGTCTGCCGCGCTTCCTGCTCGACCAACTGTCGAGCGGCGGCATCGTCATCGCGCCGATCGGGCCTGAAGAGGGCGAGCAGGTGCTGGCCAAGCTGACCAAGGTCGGCAGCCGTTTCGAGCGCGAAGACATGGGCATGGTCAGGCTGCAGCCGATCCTGCGCAGCGTCGCCGCGGTGATCTAGCGGGGCCGCGTTGCCCTTCGCCAAAATTTCCCCCAATGTTTTAAGAAAATTTTCGCCGGATTCTAATGGGTTAACCCCGCAGTAACATTAACGCGCTTTAATCAGCTCCAATGTGTACCGGGTCTGTGCGGGTTAGTGCGATGCAATTCAATGCTTTGAAGGCAAACAGACGCAATCTGGCGCGTGGCTGCGCTGTTCTCATGATCGCCGGCGCCGCGGCGGGGTGCAGCTCGCAGTCGATGCGGTTCAACGGTGTCGACGACGTGTTCACCTCGTCCACCAACAACCAGCGCGACATCATCAACAAGCAGAATGTCGACCAGCCCTATCCGGGTGACAGCGTCGCGCCTGCGCCTGTCGATGGCGCTCACACCCAGTCGGTGAGCCGCTCCAGCCTGGAGCCGGTCACGGCGCAGCAGTTGCCGCCGCCCTCGCAGCCAGGTGTTGCGCCGGCCAAGCCGATGCGCACCGCTTCGGCCCCGGTGCTTGCCCCGCCGCCCGCCGCGCCGCGTCTCGACAACACGGCGACAGGCACCGTTCCGCCGGTCGCCAAGCCGTTCAAGGCCGCCGAGCCCGATGCGGTGCGCAACGCAAGCGCCACGCCGCACGCCACCGAGATCGTGGTCAGGGACGGCGAGACGATTTCCGGCCTGGCACGGCACTATCATGTGCCGGCCGACGTGATCATCAAGGTCAACAAGCTCGATCCGAACAAGGGTATCAGAAGCGGGCAGAAGCTGGTCATCCCCGCCTATGCCTATTCGAGCAAGGTCGCCGACAACAAGCCGGCAAACGCTCCGAAGCAACCGGCCGGCGCGCCCGAGAAGGTCGCGGTGCTGCCGCAGCAGCCTAAGGTCAAGGACGGCAAGTCGGCAACGCAGGTCGACGCGTCGGCCGCGGCGAGCGGCTCCAAGAATCCCAAGCCCGCGCCGCAGGTGGCGGACGCAAAGCCGGCTGGCGCCGGTGGCACTTACACTGTGCAGCAGGGCGACTCGCTGGCCTCGATCGCCAGGAAGACTGGCGTCGGCGTCGTGGCGCTGAAAAAGGCCAATGGCATGCAGGATGGCCTGCTGAAGATCGGTCAGACGCTCAAGGTGCCGGCAGGCGGCACGGCAGCGGTCGCCGAAGCCAAGCCGGCCAAGGTCGACCCGGTCACGACGGCAACGGTGCAGCCGCCGGCCAAGACCACGCCCTCGGAGACGCTCGCCTCCTATACGCCGCCGAAGAAGGACGCCAAGGTCATCCAGCAGGCCGAGAGCGATGACGCGGTGGCGCCGGACGCGACCGGCATCGGCAAGATGCGCTGGCCCGTGCGCGGCCGTGTCATCTCGGGCTTCGGCGCCGGCAAGGACGGCGTCGACATCGCCGTGCCGGAAGGAACGCCGATCAAGGCGGCCGAAAACGGCGTGGTCATCTATGCCGGCGACGGTCTCAAGGAGTTCGGCAACACCGTGCTCGTGCGCCACGAGAACGGGCTGGTCACCGTCTACGGCCACGCAAGCTCGATCGAGGTACAGCGCGGCCAGAAGGTCAAGCGCGGCCAGGAGATCGCGCTCTCCGGGATGAGTGGCACCACCGACTCGCCGAAACTGCACTTCGAGGTTCGCAAGAATTCGGCTCCCGTCGACCCCACCGGCTATCTCGAATAGAAGAAGAACAATTGCTGGCCGCCTGACCTCCAGTCCGGCCCGCCGTCTCAGCCCGCTCCAACCCAGGGGCGGGCTTTTTCAGTTCTTTTGCTTGGCCATGATCTCCCGGACCGAAGGTCAGCGGGGCAAAAACCAGCCTCCGCTTTTCGGGATCATGGTACCCGGTCAGTCCCTGAGCGGTTTGCCGAGCCGACCCGCGAGGTCCTGCGTGAACTGCCAGGCGACGCGGCCGGAACGGCTGCCGCGCGTGGTTGCCCATTCCAGCGCCTCGGCGCGCAGCGTGTCGGGATCGACGGTCAGGCCGTGATAGCGGACATAGCCATTTATCATGTCCAGATACTCGTCCTGCGAGCATTTGTGGAAGCCGAGCCATAGGCCGAAGCGGTCCGAGAGCGAGACCTTTTCCTCTACCGCTTCCGACGGGTTGATCGCGGTCGAGCGCTCGTTGTCGATCATGTCGCGCGGCAACAGGTGCCGGCGGTTCGACGTGGCGTAGAAGATGACATTGGCGGGTCGGCCCTCGACGCCTCCCTCAAGCGCTGCCTTCAGCGATTTGTAGGACGTGTCGTCGTGGTCGAAGGAGAGGTCGTCGCAGAATAGGATGAAGCGATAGGGCGCAGCCTTGAGCAGACCCATCAGCTTGGGCAGGGTGTCGATATCCTCGCGGTGGATCTCGATCAGCTTGAGCCGCCGGTCGAGCTTGTCCGAGGCGTTGACCGTGGCGTGCACGGCCTTGACCAGCGAGGATTTGCCCATGCCGCGCGCGCCCCAGAGCAGCACATTGTTGGCGGCAAAGCCCGATGCGAAGCGCTCCGTGTTGTCGAGCAGGATGTCGCGCACATGATCGACGCCACGGATCAGCCCGATATCGACGCGGTTGACCTTGCGCACGGGTTCCAGAAAGCCGGGGTCCGCCTGCCATACGAAGCAGTCGGCAACCGAAAGATCGGTCTCCGGCACGGGTGGCGCGGCGAGGCGGGAAACCGCTTCTATCAGGCGATCGAGCTTGTTGTTGAGGGCGTCCAGGCTGTCGGTCATTTCAGGTCTTCTGCTGTGGCATTGCGGTCTTCAGAAGCAGTTCCATGGCAACGCACCAAGAACCAACCCCAAGCTTTTGTTGGAGCACGATCTTTCGGCCAGCGCCGAGCCGCCTCCGGCTGCGACGCTCTAACACGCGCCGGACGGCCGGAAAAGCAACGGATTCACCAGGACGCGCAGTTGCATTGGCAACTTTACCGACTATATTCCGGCCAAATTTTCGCGGGCCCGCCCCGGCGGTATTTCACCATCCAGGAGTTTCTTGATGTTCGTCACACCGGCATACGCCCAAGGCGTCGGCGCTTCCCCCGATATGTTCATCAGCATTTTGCCGTTTGTCCTGATTTTCGTGATCATGTATTTTCTGATCATCAGGCCGCAGCGCGCGCAGCTGAAGAAGCGGCAGGAAATGCTCTCGGCGGTGCGTCGCGGCGACACAGTTGTGACTGGTGGCGGCTTCGTCGGCAAGGTGACCAAGGTGATCGACGACAACGAGCTCGAGATCGACCTTGGCGGCGGAACCAAGGTGACGGCGCTGCGCTCCACGATCTCGGACGTGCGCGTCAAGGGCGAGCCGGTGGCGAACCAGAACGCCAAGAAGTAAGCCAGACCTCGCCGGCGGAACGCTGCCGCTTGTACGCCTGAACGGATAAGAACGAATGCTCTATTTCTCGCGCCTGAAGATGATCCTGATCTGGCTGGCCGTGGCCGTCACAGTGATCCTCGCCGCGCCCAATCTCTTCCCTGCGAGCGTGCTGGCGCAACTGCCGAGCTGGGTGCCGAAGCGGCAGATGACGCTCGGCCTCGACCTTCAGGGCGGCTCGCACATCCTTCTCCAGATGAATCAGAACGATCTGATCAAGGATCGGATGGAGACGACGCGCGACGAGATCAGGACGCTGCTGCGCGACGCGAAGATCAATTACACCGGCCTTTCCGGAGCGGGTCGTACCGTGCAGGTGCGCATCTCCGATGCAAATCAGCTCGACGCCGCCAAGAACGCGTTGAAGCCTCTGACCGCTCCGGTGGCCGCAGGGCTGTTCAGTGGCGGCTCCATCCAGGAAATGTCGCTGGATGATTCCGAGCCAGGCCTGCTCAAGTTCACCGTTACCGATGCCGGCCTCAAATACCGCACGTCGACCGCGCTGACGCAGTCGATCGAAGTGGTCGAGCGTCGCGTCAACGAACTCGGCACCACCGAGCCGATCGTGCAGCGGCAGGGCGACGATCGTATCCTGGTGCAGGTGCCGGGTCTGCAGGATCCGCAGCGGCTGAAGGAAATCCTCGGACAGACCGCCAAGCTGACCTTCCAGATGGTCGACGACTCGATGCCCGTGCAGGACGCGCTGAAGAGCCGGCCGCCGGCAGGCTCTTCTGTCCTCTATTCGCAGGACGACCCTCCGATTCCATACCTGATCTACAATCAGGTCCTGGTCTCGGGCGAGAACCTCGTCGACGCGCAGGCGACCTACAATTCGCAGACCAACGAGCCGGTCGTTTCGTTCCGTTTCGATTCCAAGGGCGCGACCCGTTTCGGCCAGGCGACCGCGAGCAATGTCGGCAAGCGCTTCGCCATCATTCTCGACAACCAGGTCATCTCCGCCCCGCAGATTCGTGAGCCGATCCTTGGCGGCAGCGGGCAGATTTCCGGCAACTTCACCGCCCAAAGCGCCAACGACCTGGCCGTGCTGCTGCGCGCCGGCGCCTTGCCGGCGACGCTGACGGTGATCGAAGAACGCACGGTGGGTCCGGGCCTCGGTCAGGACTCCATCCACGCCGGCAAGGTGGCGGGCGTGATCGGCTCCATCCTGGTCGTCGCCTTCATGTTCGTCGCCTATGGCTTCCTTGGCTTCCTGGCCAACGTCGCGCTGGCGCTGCACGTGGCGATGATCGTGGGGCTGCTGTCGCTGCTGGGGGCCACGCTCACCTTGCCTGGCATCGCCGGTATCGTGCTCACCATCGGCATGGCGGTCGACTCCAACGTTCTGATCTATGAGCGCATCCGTGAGGAGCGACGAAACGGCCGCTCGGTGATCCAGGCGATCGACACCGGCTTCTCCAAGGCGCTTGCCACGATCGTGGACTCCAACGTCACGTCGCTGATCGCGACCGTGGTGCTGTTCTGGCTGGGTACCGGGCCTGTGAAGGGCTTCGCCATCACCTACGCCATCGGCATCCTTACCACGGTCTTCACCGCCTTCACCTTCACGCGCATGCTGGTTTCGATCTGGCTGCGCCGCGCCCGCCCGAAGGAGCTGCCGCGCGCGCCGGTCACCTTCGTCCCACCGGGCACCAAGATCCCGTTCATGGGCATCCGCCGCTGGACGTTCGCGCTATCGAGCGTGCTGTCGATCCTCTCGGTGGTGCTGTTCTTCACCGTCGACATCAATTACGGCATCGACTTCAAGGGCGGCTCGCTGATCGAGGTCCAGTCCAAGCAGGGCGACGCCAATCTCGGCGACATACGCAACCGGCTTTCGCAGCTGAACATCGGCGAGATCCAGGTGCAGCAGTTCGGCGCGCCGAACGACGTGCTTATCCGCGTCGGAACCCAGCAGGCGGGCGAAAATGCCGAGCAAACCGTCATCGACAAGGTGAGGGGCGAGCTTCAGGACCAGTATGATTTCCGCCGCGTCGAGGTGGTGGGGCCGACGGTTTCCGGAGAACTCGCAAAGCAAGGCACGATCGCCATGCTGATCGCGCTGGTCGGCATCCTGCTTTATGTCTGGTTCCGCTTCGAATGGCAGTTCGCCGTGGGCGCCATCATCGCCACGGTCCACGATGTGGTGATGACGATCGGCTTCTTCGTCATAACGGGACTGGAGTTCAACCAGTCGTCGCTGGCGGCGATCCTGACCATCATCGGTTATTCGCTGAACGACACCATCGTCGTCTACGACCGCGTCCGCGAAGATCTCAGAAAATACAAGAAGATGCCGTTGCCGCAGCTTCTCAACAACGCCGTCAACGAGACGCTGTCCAGAACGACGCTGACCTCGGTGACGACGGCCCTGGCGCTGCTTGCGTTGGTGCTGTTCGGCGGCGAAGTGATCCGTTCCTTCACGCTGGCGATGCTGTTCGGCGTGGTGTTCGGCACCTATTCGTCGATCTTCATCGCCGCGCCGTTGCTGATCCTGTTCAAGCTGCGGCCGCAGGCCGCCGCCGAGGAGGAAAAGAAGCCAGTGAACGGCAAGGCCGTGGCGACCTGAGCTAGCCAGAGCCGGATCATTTCAGGTCGACTCGACCTGAAATCGGAATCCGGCTCTAAACCAAGAGATAGAGCATGATGTCGTCCGAAAACCGCTCCGCACTTTTCGGCGCCACGCTCTAGGCCATGGCTAAAGGCATCATCATCCGCGAGGCGCATTTCCCGGGCAGGGCGCCGATCGAAGCCTACGGCAATGGCGGCTTCCGCTTTGCCGACATGTCGCATCGCGGATCACTGCTCTGCTTGCCATCCGGCATCCATGGCTGGGAGCCGGCCGATCCGCTGGCGCTGAAGGCTTCGGATTTCGACATGCTTTTGGCCGAAGCCGGCAAGGTCGAGATTTTGCTGGTCGGCACCGGCAAGGATTTGCGGCCACTGCCGGCCGCGCTGCGGGCCGCACTGAAGGAGGCAGGCATCTCGGCCGATCCGATGTCGACCGGGGCCGCGGTGCGGACCTATAACGTGCTTCTGGCCGAAGACCGCGCCGTGGCCGCGGCGCTGATTGCCGTCGATTGAATGGCCGGCACGTTCGACACCGTCAAGAATGGCGACATCGTCATGGATGCGGTGCGCGCCGCCGATCATGATCGCTACCTCTCGGCGCTCTATGCGCCGGCCGACAAGCGCGATGCGCTGCTGGCGCTCTACGCCTTCAACGCCGAGATCGCCGGTGTGCGCGACCGCATCCACGAGCCGTTGCCGGGTGAGGTCAGGCTGCAGTGGTGGCGCGATGTCATCACGGCTGAAGGAGAGGCGGAGACAGGCCATCCGATCGCCGATGCGCTGAATGCGGCGATCGTCGCCAATCATCTGCCCAAGACCGCCTTCGACAACATGCTCGAGGCGCGCATCTTCGATCTCTATGACGACCCGATGCCTTCAAGGACCGACCTTGAAGGCTATTGCGGCGAGACCGCCGCGGCGCTCATCCAACTCACCGCGATTGCGCTCGATGCAAAAGAGGCGCCGCGCTTTGCCGAACTGGCGGGCAGGGCAGGCTGCGCGCAGGCCATCACCGGCCTTCTGCTTCTGCTGCCGCTGCACCGCAGGCGTGGCCAGTGCTACGTGCCAGCCGATATCCTTGCGGCGGCCGGTTCTTCGCCAGAAGAGTTCGTCGAAGGCGACGGCGGCCCCGGTGCGCAGCGCGCGGTGGCGGCGATGATCGCGCTGGCGCGGGAGCATCTCAACGCATTCCAGAAGAGCGCGCCGGCACTTCCCGTGGCGTTGCGGCCGGCTTTCCTGCCACTCGCGCTGACACGCGCCTATCTCGAGAAGATGGAAAAGGGAGGCCGGTCCCCGCTCACAGCTAGCGTGACGCTTTCCACCTTGCGCCGGCACTGGCTGCTCCTGCGTCATGCGATGCGAGGCTGGGCGGGCCTTTGACGTAAACGTCAATCGTGCTAGGGATTTTGCCGATCGGACTCGCCGTCAAGAAAAGCGAGCCGGCGGAGGAGATGCCTTCATATGAGCCTGCCCGTGCTCGTCGTCCTTGTCGTGGTCGGCATCGCGCTGTCGGTTGCCGCTGTGCATTTCACCGGCGGCTCGATCACGGCGACGCTCGCCGGCGCCGATCAGGTGCGAGATCGGTTCGCCGAGGATTTCCCGGACGAGAAGCCAGGGACCGTCAGGCTGACTGCTGACAGGCATGCGGCGTTCCTCGAACTCGGCCCGGCGCGCAGCGGCATCGTCCAGAGCATCGGCGACTGTTTCCTGACGCGGATCGTTACGCCCCACGACGTTCTGGCGCTTGAAGTGGAAGGAAGCGCGGTGACGCTCAGGATGGACGACTTCACCTGGAAGGGCGGAAGGTTCGCCTTTGCCAACGAGGCCGACGCGAGAGCGGTGGCCGTGGCCCTGCGGAACCAGGACCAGATCCGAAAGGCCGCGTGATGGACGATTATAATTTCCCGCAGGTCACCCAACTTGCCATTCCGTTCTTCGTCGCGGCGATCCTGATCGAGCTTTGGCTGGTGCGTACCGGTCGCGCCAGAGGATCGTTCGAGACGCGCGACACGCTGACCAGCCTGATGATGGGAACGGGCAATGTTGTCGCTGGGTTGCTGCTTGGCGTCGTGTCCTACTGGGCGCTGCTGTGGCTGTGGCAGTTCCGCTTCTTCAATCTCGGCCTGTCGGTCTGGGTGTTCGTTGCGGCCTTCCTGCTCGATGACCTGCGCTACTATGTCTACCACCGCATCGCACACCGGGTGCGCTGGGTCTGGGCGGAGCACGTCAACCACCACTCCAGCCAGCACTACAATCTCTAGACGGCGCTGAGGCAGAGCTGGACCGGCCTCTTCACCTTCACTTTTATTCTGCAGGCGCCGCTGGTGCTGCTCGGCTTCCATCCGGCGGTGATCGCCTTCGTCTTCGGCTTCAACCTGGTCTGGCAGTTCTGGATCCATACCGAGACCATCGGCAAGATGTGGGGCTGGTTCGAATTGATCTTCAATACGCCTTCGCACCACCGCGTCCACCACGCCACCAACCCGCGCTATCTCGACGCCAATTTTGCCGGCACGCTGATCATCTGGGACCGCATGTTCGGCACCTTTGTCGAGGAACTGGAGGAAGACCGGCCGCGCTACGGCATCGTCAAGAACATTGGCACCTTCAACCCGCTGAAGGTGGCCTTCCATGAATGGATCGGCATGTTCAAGGATGCGCTAATGCCGGGCCTGACGCCTAGTCAACGTGTCAACTATCTCATCCAGCCGCCGGGCTGGAGCCATGACGGTTCGCGCGATACGTCGGAGACGCTGAAGCAGGCTTATGTGCGGAGGAATCCGGGAGAGGCGGGCAAGCCGGGATTGCCGGAGGCGAGTGCCGAGCCGGCGGAATAGTTGGAAATCACTAGCTGATACGCTGACCGGAGCCGAGATACAGCCCGGATTCGCCACCCATGGCCTCTGTGAAATTGGCCTCCAACTCAACCATAGCGTCGACGACGGCCGGTGTCTCTGAGGGCGCAGTTTCGGATTTGAAGCTGGCGCACACATACACACCGCGGGGGTGCGACGAATCCAGCCGAGCTTGAATTGTCCAATACGAAGAGAGCGAATAAAGCGTCTTCATGAAATCGACGAGGATCTGATCGCTGTAAGGGCCTGGGAGGCGCTTTAAGGCAATAATCCTCTTCAGGCTCCGGTCCCGGTTCTTGATGTAGCGTTCGTTGTCGTACTGCCAGCCTTTGCCGCCATGTGGCTGGCCGATCAGCGCTTCGAGCGCTGGGATATGAACCTCGCGCAATTTTTGGAGGCTCTTGCAGCGAATATAGACGCTCCAGAGAATCTCGTAGTCACCCGCAAAGGGCTCTTCACTTGCCGGCAGACCCGGCGGCAGAAGCTGAGGCAACCCGGAGACGTCAGCCATAAGCTACTCCGCCGCCTGCGACTGCAATGGCAGACCCAGCCATTCCTTGCAATCGGCCAGCGCGCGCGATGTGATGGCGTGGCGCTTGGCGACCGTCTTGTCCTTGCCGCGCAAACGCTTGCCTTCGACCTTCGGCGCTTCCACCGGCGGGAACAGGCCGAAATTGACGTTCATCGGTTGGAAGGAGCGTTTGCCGGGCTCGTCGTCCGAGACGATATGGCCGCCGGTGATGTGGTTGAGCAGCGCGCCGAAGGCTGTGGTTATCGGCGGCAGCGACGGCGCTTGGCCGAGCCGCTCGGCGGCGGCGAAACGACCGGCGAGCAGGCCGACCGCCGCACTCTCCACATAGCCCTCGCAGCCAGTGATCTGGCCGGCAAAGCGCAGGCCGGGGCGCGACTTCAGCTGCAACGATTGATCGAGCAGCGTCGGCGAATTGATGTAGGTATTGCGATGCAGGCCGCCGAGGCGGGCGAAGTCCGCGTTTTCAAGTCCCGGAATAGTGCGGAAGATGCGTACCTGCTCGGCATGCTTCAGCTTGGTCTGGAAACCGACCATGTTGTAGAGCGTGCCAAGCGCATTGTCCTGGCGGAGCTGGACAACCGCGTAGGCCTTCACCGTCGGATTGTGGGCGTTGGTCAGCCCCATCGGCTTCATGGGCCCATAGCGCAGCGTCTCGACGCCACGCTCGGCCATCACCTCGATCGGCAGGCAGCCGTCGAAATAAGGCGTGCCTTCCCACTGCTTGAATTCTGTCTTCTGCCCGTCGAGCAGCGCCTGGACGAAGGCGAGATACTGGTCCTTGTCCATCGGGCAGTTGATGTAGTCCTTGCCGGTGCCGCCGGGGCCGACTTTGTCGTAGCGCGACTGGAACCAGGCGGTGTTCATGTTGATCGTGTCGAAATGCACGATCGGGGCGATGGCGTCGAAGAAGGCGAGCGCGTCGGCGTCGGTCGCCGCGGCGATCGACTGGGCCAGCGAGCGAGCGGTGAGCGGGCCGGTGGCGATGATTGCCTGGTCCCAGTCCGCCGGCGGCAGGCCCGGGACCTCCTCGCGGACGATCGTGATGAGCGGGTGCGCCTCGATCTTGGCGGTAACGGCGTCGGAAAAGGCGTCTCGGTCGACCGCCAGAGCGCCTCCGGCCGGCACCTGATGCGCGTCGCCGGCGCTCATGATCAGCGAGCCGGCAAGCCGCATTTCGGCGTGCAGCAGGCCGACGGCGTTGTTCTCAGCATCGTCCGACCTGAAAGAATTGGAGCAGACGAGCTCGGCCAGCCCGTCGGTCTTGTGCGCGTCGGTGCCACGCACCGGACGCATTTCGTGCAGTACGACAGGGACGCCGGCCGATGCGATCTGCCAAGCGGCTTCGGAGCCGGCGAGGCCGCCGCCGACGACGTGTACGGGATTTTTGTTCATGCGCGTCGGAATAATCGCTTGGCGGTGCGATTGCAATTGCCGGGTGCCGATAGCCGATGTGGGGAAGCCTGCCCGGAAAACAACAACACCCGCCGGGGGAGGAGGTCCGGCGGGTGTCGTTTTGGTGGTCGATCCTCGGGAGGAGGTGAAGATCGACCGTATTCGTCATTGCCGGGGAGGAGGTCGGCTTTGACGAAATTCCTTTCGCCATTTTTAGAAGGGGCGAAACCCTTCGGAAGACGAACTACGTTCGCTTCAGAAACAACGCCCGCCGGGGGAGGAGGTCCGGCGGGCGCCGTTTCGGTGGTCAACCCTCGGGAGGAGGTGAAGGTTGACCGTATCCGTCAGGGTCGGGGAGGAGGTCGACCCTGGCGAAATTCCTGCTTAGACCGCCCTGCGGGCGACCATCTTGATCTCGTCGCGAACGATGCCGAGATCATGGAGCTGGCGGTTCGAAAGCCGACCGAGCTCGGAAACCGTCTCGCGATAAACGCGCCAGTTACGGTAGCTGCGGATCAGGTTCATTGCCTTACTCTTTCAAAACTGGCTCGGACCATTTGCGGCCCGAAGCGGATTAGACCGCCTTGCGAGCGACGTAGTGGATGTCGCTACGGCTGATGCCGAGGTCGGTCAGTTCACGGTTCGACAGGCGGCTCAGCTCGGAAACGGTTTCCCGGTAGCGGCGCCAGTTGCGGTAGTTGCGGATCAGGTTCATGGTAGTGCTCACTTCGTCTTTAGTTCGGATCATTCCGTTTGTGTACGAACAGAAAATAGGTCGGATCATATCGGTTTAAAAGTGCCATTGGCGCATGGCAGCAATGCAAATTGTGCAATGCAACATTAACGGCCTTTCACGCCTGCGACACAAAGAAGGCCGAATCGGAAAGTGCCGTCACGTCAACGGCTTGGCAGTTCCGGCTGAAAAAATGACCAAGCTCGGGGGAAATTCATGGCGGGCTACGCGACACGGGTAAAGGCGGATATCGCGCGATGGCGGGAGGCAGGTCTCGTCGATGCGCCGACGGCCGAGGCATTGACCCGCGACGTGGCGGCCAACGAGCGGGCATCGCTGAGCTTCGGCTCGATCCTGGCGATGATGGCTGCGCTTCTGTTCGGCGCTGCCATCCTGATCTTCGTCGCCGCCAATTGGGAAGCCATTCCGCGCCTGGTGAGGGTGGCGGCGCTGTTCGCCGTCATTCTGGGCGGCTACGTCGGCGGCGCGGTCATGAAGACACGCGACCACGCCGCGATCGGCGAAGCGCTGTGGATCATTGCCGCCGCGGCCTTCGGCGGATCGATCGCGCTGATCGGCCAGATGTACCATTTCTCCGGCGACGAGGCGTCGGCGCTGGTCACATGGGGCGCCGGGACGGCGCTGGCGGCGGTCGCACTGCGTTCCAGTCCGCTCACTGTGGCCGCGGCCGGCATTGCCGATGCCTGGTTGTTCTTGAAAGGCTTCGGCTATTATTGGCGTCCGGAGTTTCCACACTTGTTCCTGGCCATGGCGGTCGTTCTGTTTGCCGTTTCATTCTGGACGCGCAGCCAGGTAGCCCGCCATCTGATCATCCTGTCGCTGCTCTTCTATCTCGTGCTGCTTGCGCTCGACCACGACACGCTGCGGGTTGCCATTCCGGTGGTCGTGGGCTCGGCGATACTCTTCGCTGCCGGAGTATTTGCCGGCGGAGCGGTCGACAGGATGCTGCAACTCGGCGGCCGGCTGCCGTTGCATGCGCTGTTCGGCTTCCTGACGGGAATGGCGATCATCCAGTTCCAACTGTCCGACGGAAGTACCTACAACAATGCCGGTTTCGCCGTCGCCTCGATCCTCGCGCTGGCCGGCATAGTTGCGGCAATCGTGCTGGCGGGCCGCGAGAGCCGGGTACTGCGCTGGCTGGCCTATGCCGGTTTCGCCTTCGAACTTGCCATTATCTATAGCGTGACCCTGCAATCGATGCTGGACACGGCCGGCTTCTTCCTGGCGGCGGCCGTGCTGCTCGGCATGCTGGCGCTGGTCATCATCCGCGTCGAGAGGCGCATGCGATCGTCCACAGGAGAAGCAGCCGCATGACCGGGAAAAGACTGATCATCTCGGCGCTTCTGCTGGCGCTTGTCCAGATCGGCTTCCTCGGCTGGATCATCGCCGGGCGCGCGGCGATCCTGCGCAATGGCAAGGAAGTGCTCCTGAAGATCGAGCCCGTCGACCCGCGCGATCTCTTGCGCGGCGACTACATCTCGCTCGGCTACGACATCTCGCGCATCCCGGTGAAGCTGATCGCCAACATTCCGCAAGGCAAGGAGATCAGCGACGACGCATCGATCGTGGTCCGGCTGAAGAAGGGGGCCGACGGCTATTGGCAGCCGACGACGGCGTGGTTCGACAAGGCGCCGGCGCCGGCCGGCCCGGACGAGGCGGACATAGTGGGTCACGTCGCGCCGGGATGGGGCCTGCGCGAACCGGAAGCGACGATCGCGCCGGAATACGGCATAGAGCGCTTCTATCTGCCGGAAGGCGAGGGGTTGGCGATCCAGAACGACATGCGCGCGCGGCCGTTCGGCATGAAGCTCGCGCTCTCGGCCAGCGGCACGGCGCAGATCAAGGCGCTGATGGACGGCGACAAGACGCTGTTCGAGGAACCGCTTTATTAGAAGCGGCGGTCGGAAATCTCGATTGATGAGTCCGGAGTCCGGTCCTCGAGCCTCAGGCGGCCTGCCACCCGAACTTCGAAGAGCGAAGTGTGGTGCGGATGAAGGGACTCGAACCCCCACGCCTTTCGGCACTGGAACCTAA
>JBFLWR010000254.1:0-21107 GCA_040755925.1 Pseudomonadota bacterium | reverse complement strand
TCGCCAGCAAGGCGCCGCAAGGCATCGCCGTTCTGGTTCATCCGCGGCCACAGCAGGCATTCGCGATGGTCGGCCGGCTGCTGTTTCCGCAGGCGGCCACTCCGGGGCCTATGACCGGGGAAACCGGTGTTTCGCCGCAGGCCTATGTCGATGCCTCTGCGCATGTCGAGGCTGGCGCCATCATCGAGGCAGGCGCCGTGATCGGTCCCGGCGTATCGGTGGGTGGCGGTACCGTGATCGCGCCGCACGCTGTCATCGGCCGCGCCTGCCAGATCGGACGCGACTGCTATGTCGGTCCAGGCGCCAGCGTCCAGTATGCGTTGATCGGCAACCGTGTCATCATCCATGGCGGGGCCAGGATCGGGCAGGACGGTTTTGGCTTCGTGGCCGGCGCCAAGGGCCCCGAGCGAGTTCCGCAAATCGGCCGCGTCGTCATCCAGGACGACGTCGAGATCGGCTCGAACTCCACCGTCGACCGCGGCGCAATGTCCGATACCGTCATCGGCCAGGGCACCAAGATCGACAATCTGGTGCAGATCGCCCACAACGTTCGTATCGGGCGCAATTGCATTATAGCCGGGCTTTCGGGTATTTCCGGGTCCGTCATCGTCGGCGACAACGTCACCATGGGTGGTGGCGTCGGCCTCGCCGATCATCTGACCATCGGGCCGGGAGCAAGGCTTGCTGCGAGAAGTGGGTTCATGAGCAACGTTCCGGCGGGCGAGGTCTGGGCAGGTTATCCGGCGCAGCCGATGGCTGAAGCCATGCGCGAGATCGCGATGCTGCGCAGGATGGCCAGGACGCGCAAGCAGGGCGATGGAAATGGCTGACATGGTTACGACGACACTCGAGGCGGTCGACATTCTGGGGCTGATGAAGCTTCTGCCGCACCGTTATCCGTTTCTGATGATCGACCGTATCGTCGACATCGACGGCGACGAATCCGCCGTCGGCATCAAGAACGTCACCATCAACGAACCGCATTTCCAGGGGCATTTTCCCCAGCAACCGGTGATGCCGGGCGTGCTGATCGTCGAGGCCATGGCGCAGACGGCCGGCGCGATCTGCATCCGCAGCCTCAACACCGAAAAGCCGTCGCTCGTCTATTTCCTGACCATCGACAACGCGAAGTTCCGCAAGCCGGTCGTCCCTGGCGACCAGCTCAGGATCCACGTCAAGAAAATCAAGAAGCGGGGTAACCTGCTGAAGTTTGCCTGCGAGGCCATCGTGGACGGGGCAAAGGTCGCGGAAGCCGAGGTTTCGGCTATGATGGTCACCGACTGACGGTTTGAAATGCTCATGAAAGTCGAGACATCAATCCATCCTTCCTCGATCGTCGAGGAAGGCGCCCAACTCGGCGAAGGCGTCCGGATCGGACCATTCTGCCATGTCAGCGGCGATGCCGCCATCGGCGATCGCGTCGAGCTGGTCAGCCATGTTTCGGTGATGGGCGCGACCGCCATAGGCGCCGCGACCAAGGTCTATCCGATGGCGACGCTGGGAGCTCCGCCGCAAAACACCAAGCACAAGGGCGGGCGCACCACGCTGGTGATCGGCGAGAGCTGCACCATCCGCGAAGGCGTCACCATGCATGTCGGCACGGATTCCAGCCGCGGCGAGACGAGCGTCGGCGACAACGGCAATTTCCTCGCCTATGCCCATATCGCGCATGACTGCGTCGTCGGGAGGAATGCCACCTTCGCCAATGGTGCGACACTCGGTGGCCACTGCGAGATCGGTGACAACGTCTATATCGGCGGCCTGACCGCGGTCCATCAGTTCGTGCGCGTCGGCGACAACGCTTTCATCGGTGGCTGTTCAGCTGTCGTCGGCGACGTCATTCCCTATGCCATTGCGGCCGGCAACCGCGCCAAACTGCGCGGTCTCAACATTATCGGGTTGAAACGCTCCGGCCTGCCGCGCGCCGAGATCTACCTGCTGCGCAAGGCCTACAGGACGATGTTCGACCGTTCCCGCACCATCGGCGAGAATGTCGAGCTTGCCAGGGCGGAATTTACCTCGTCACCGGCGGCCATGAAGATGATCGACTTCATCACCAGCCGCGGCAAGCGGCAGTATACCGTCCCGCCGCTCAAAGGCGGTGGTGACGATGACAATGGCGATGACGAGGTCTGATTCCGCCAGGCCAGCGCTAGCACTCGCGCCGGGCTCCAGGGTCGGCATCATCGCTGGCGGCGGCAGCCTGCCGGTCGAGGTCGCCGACGGTTTGGCAGCGCACGGCTATCCCCCGTTCATTCTGTTGATGGAAGGCGAGGTCGACCGGGAGCCGCAGCTCCGCCGATATGAGCATGTCACCATGGCGCTAGAGCAGGCTGGCTCCTTGTTGTCGACGTTGAGACGCCATGGCGTCACCCATCTGGTCCTGGCCGGCGAGATCAAGCGCAGGCCGAGGCTGAGCGACATGCGTCCCAGCTTCGGGTTGCTGGCGATCGTGCCGTCGGTAATCCTGGCGCTGGCGCGCGGTGACGACGGACTTCTGAAGGTTCTGACCCGAGGCCTCGAGAAAAGGGGGGTAAAGGTGGTTGGCGCGCATGAGGTCGTTCCCGAACTGGCCGCCGCCGAAGGTAATCTGACGGTGGTCGAGCCGGGCAAGTCCGACTGGCTCGACCTCGAGGCGGGCCGCGCCGCGGCCAAAGCGATCGGGGCGCTGGATATCGGCCAGGCGGCGATTGCGGTTGGCGGCCGGGTCATTGCGCTGGAGGGCATCGAAGGCACAGCCGGCTTGCTGGAACGGACCAAGCAATTGCGCCATCACGGCAGGATTGCTGGAAAGACACGCGGCGTGTTGGTGAAGTGCGCCAAGCCTGGCCAGGAGTTGCGCGCCGACCTGCCCTCCATCGGCCCGCAGACAGTTGAGGCCGCGCACGCGGCGGGGCTTGCGGGCATCGGTGTCGAGGCCGGCCGCTCGCTCATCCTCGAGGGGCCGGCGACATTGTCGCTGGCCAATGCGCTCGGGCTGTTCATCGTCGGCCTGCCTGTAACGGAGCCGTTCAATGGCGGGTGAGAAGCCGCTCAAGGTCGCGATCGTCGCCGGTGAGGAATCGGGCGACCTGCTCGGCGCCGACGTCGTGCGTGCGCTCGAGCGGACGACCGGCCGCAAGATCAAGCTTGTGGGCATTGGCGGCCGTCATCTGCAGGAACTGGGGCTGACGCCGCTGTTCGACGGCAGCGAGATCGCATTGATGGGTTTTACGGCGGTCCTGCGCGATCTACCGCGCCTGATGCGCCGCATCAACCAGACGGCGGCGACGATCGCCGCCGAGCGGCCCGATTGCCTCATCACCATCGACAGCCCGGACTTTTCCCTGCGCGTCGCGAGGAAGGTGCGCGCCAGAGCACCCGCTATCCCGATCGTCCACTATGTCTGCCCAAGCGTTTGGGCATGGCGGCCGGGCAGGGCGGTGGCGATGAAACCCTATGTCGATCACATCCTCTGCATCCTGCCGTTCGAGGTGAAGGCGCTTGCTCGTCTCGGCGGACCGCCAGGCACCTATGTCGGTCATCGCCTGACGAAGGATCCGGGCGTTCTCGGGGCAGCCAGAGCGCAGAACCTGCCCAGGGACCTGTCGGCGGACCGCGTGAAGACGCTGCTCGTGCTGCCGGGTTCGCGCCGGGGCGAAGTTAGGCGGGTGATCGAACCGTTCGGCAGGGCGATGTCGGCGCTGCGGCAACGCGGCCATCGCCTGCGACTGTTGCTGCCGACGGTACCTCATGTCGCCGATCTGGTCAGGGCGTCCGTTTCGACCTGGGACGACAAGCCGGAGATCATCATCGAGCCGGAGCGCAAATGGCAGGCCTTCGGCAAGGCCGATGCCGCGCTGATAGCTTCAGGGACGGTCTCCCTGGAGCTTGCGCTTTGCGGTGTTCCGATGGTTTCCAGCTACAAGCTCGATCCCATCGCGCGCCTCATTACACAGTACCTCGTGACCACCTGGTCGGCCCTGCTGCCCAATCTGATTTCCGATCGGGCGCTGGTTCCGGAATTCTACAACCAGTATGTCCGGCCCGAGAACCTTGCCCGGCAACTGGAGGCTCTGTTTTCCGACACCGGCATGCGCGCCTGGCAAAAAGATGGCTTTGCCGAGATTGCCCGTCGCATGGCTACCGGGAGACCCTCGGGCGAGATCGCCGCCGAGGTGGTGATGGGGTGTATCAGAAAAGCAATCAGGGAGTAGCGAATAGCGAATAGAAAGCAGGCGGCCGTCCGAGGGCTCGCCGTGTTTCCTTCGCTACTCGCCACTCGCTCGGATCACCGCTTGGCAATCGGCACGTAGTCGCGTTCCGTGGCACCGATGTAGAGCTGGCGCGGACGGCCGATCTTCTGGTGCGGATCCTCGATCATTTCCTTCCACTGCGCGATCCAGCCGACGGTGCGGGCGACGGCGAAAAGGACGGTGAACATCGTGGTGGGGAAGCCAAGCGCCTTCAGCGTGATGCCCGAATAGAAGTCGACGTTCGGGTAGAGCTTCTTTTCGATGAAGTATTCGTCGGTCAGCGCGATCTTCTCCAGCTCCATCGCGATGTCGAGAAGCGGGTCGTCCTTGATGCCGAGCTCGCCCAGGACTTCATGCGCGGTCTTCTGCATGATCTTGGCGCGCGGGTCGTAGTTCTTGTAGACGCGGTGGCCGAAGCCCATGAGGCGGAACGGATCGTTCTTGTCCTTGGCGCGGGCGATGAACTCCGGGATATGGTCGACATGGCCGATTTCGCTCAACATGTTGAGCGCCGCCTCGTTGGCGCCGCCATGCGCAGGCCCCCAAAGGCAGGCGATGCCGGCGGCGATGCAGGCGAACGGGTTGGCGCCCGACGAACCGGCCAGCCGGACAGTCGAGGTGGATGCATTCTGCTCGTGGTCGGCGTGCAGGATGAAGATGCGCTCCATGGCGCGCGCCAGCACCGGATTGATCTTGTATTCCTCGCACGGCACGGCAAAGCACATATGCAGGAAGTTGGCGGCGAAATTCAGCTCGTTCTTCGGGTAAATGAAGGGCTGGCCGATGTGGTACTTGTAGGCCATCGCCGCGATGGTCGGCATCTTGGCGATCAGTCGCATCGAGGCGACCATGCGCTGGTAGGGGTCCGAGATGTCCGTCGAGTCGTGATAGAAGGCCGACAGCGCGCCGACCACGCCGCACATGACGGCCATCGGGTGCGCGTCGCGGCGGAAGCCGGTGAAGAAGCGCGACATCTGCTCATGCACCATGGTGTGGCGCGTCACGCGGTAGTCGAAGTCGTCCTTCTGCGCCTTGGTCGGCAGCTCGCCATAGAGCAGCAGATAGCAGACTTCGAGGAAGTCGCCGTGCTCGGCGAGCTGGTCGATCGGGTAGCCGCGATGCAGCAGGATGCCGGCGTCGCCGTCGATGAAGGTGATCGCCGATTCGCAGCTTGCCGTCGACGTGAAGCCCGGGTCGTAAGTGAAGGCGCCGGTGGTGCTGTAGAGCGCGCCGATGTCGATGACGTCGGGTCCGACCGAGCCGCTTCGCACCTTGAATTCATGCGTCTTGCCGGCCAGTTCGAGCTTGGCAGTCGGCGCATGCGTCTTGCTGCCAGGTTCCAGTTTTGTCGCAGCTTCGCTCATTCTCAACTCCTTCATGTTCCTCATGCCGGCAAGGCAATTCCTGCAAACGACACGTCGAAATCACCGGAATGCGCGAACTCGCCACCGCATTTTAGGAGGTGCGTGCCAGATTGGGCCAAGGCCTAATGTTGCACTGCGAAACACACCTTTCAATGCCAATCTTCTTGGGCCAGTTCGCTCCTAATCGATTTGATCTCCAATGCGCGCCAGGCTCTCCTCGCGGCCAAGCACGGCAAGCACGTCGAACACACCGGGCGATGTGCTGCGGCCGGTCAGCGCGGCCCGAAGCGGTTGGGCCACCGCGCCCAGCTTGTGGCCGCCGGCTTGCGCGAAGTCGCGGATCGAAGCCTCAGCCGCCGCGGCGCTCCACTCGCTGGAGACGGATGCAAGCGCCGCGTGGGCGCCACGCAGGATCGCGCGAGCCTCGCCGCTGAGCAACCCTGCAGCCTTCTCATCGAGGGCAAGCGGCCGCTCGGCAAACAGGAAGGCCGCGCCGTCGACGAGCTCGACCAGGGTCTTCGCGCGCTCCTTGAGGCCGGGCATGGCGGCAAGCAACTGAGCCTTGCGCTTGTCGTCGAGACGCGCGGCCAGCGCCGGGCCGCCTTCGAGATAAGGCAAGGTCGCGACGAAGACGTCGAACAGGGCCTTGTCGTCCATCTTGCGCATATGGACGCCGTTCAGAGCCTCGAGCTTGGCGAAGTCGAAGCGGGCTGCACCCTTGTTGACGTCGCCGATGTCGAACCAGGCGATCATGTCCTTGATCGACATCACCTCGTCGTCGCCGTGGCTCCAGCCGAGCCTGGCGAGGTAGTTCAGCAGGGCCTCGGGCAGGTAGCCCATGGCGCGATAAGCCTCCACGCCGAGCGCGCCGTGCCGCTTCGACAGCTTTGCACCGTCGGCGCCGTGGATCAGCGGGATGTGCGACATCGACGGCACGTTCCAGCCCATGGCGTTGTAGATCACGGTCTGGCGCGCGGCGTTGGTCAGATGGTCGTCGCCACGGATGATGTGAGTGACGCCCATGTCGTGGTCGTCGACGACGACGGCGTGCATGTAGGTCGGGTTGCCGTCCGAGCGCAGGATGATGAAGTCGTCGAGGTCCTTGTTCGGGAAGCGCACCTCGCCCTGCACACGGTCGTGCACGATGGTCTCGCCTTCGGTCGGTGCCTTGATGCGGATGGCGCCCTTGACGCCGGCAGGCGCCTCGGACGGGTCGCGGTCACGCCACTGGCCGTTGTAGCGCGGCGGCAGGCCCTTGGCGCGAGCCGCCTCGCGCATCGCATCGAGTTCCGCCGGTGTCTCGTAGGCGTAGTAGGCCTTGCCCATGCGCACGAGCTCCTCGGCCACTTCGCGGTGGCGCGGCGCGCGCTCGAACTGCGAGATCGCCTCGCCGTCCCAGGATAGGCCGAGCCAGGTCAAGCCCTCGAGAATGGCGGCCGTTGCCGCCTCGGTGGAGCGTTCGCGATCGGTGTCCTCGATGCGCAGCACCATCGTGCCGCCTGTGTGCTTGGCATAGAGCCAGTTGAACAGCGCCGTGCGCGCGCCGCCAATGTGCAGGTAGCCTGTCGGCGAGGGAGCAAAGCGGGTGACGACCTTATCGGACATGGAACTCTCGGAGAGGTACTGAATCGGCATATTCGCGCGGACTTTCGCGCACCGCGCGTTCATGTAGCATAGGCGGTCTGGGGCGCAAGGGGCAGACCCGATGGCTGGACGAGGCCGGGGTGCGGAGGAGGGCGAGGGAACGACTGCTGGCGTCAGCGAGCGCCTGCTGTTTGCCACTGCCACGCCTGCCGAAGTGGCACCGGTTCCAGTGCCTCGCCCGGCCACTGAGATCCGGACGCCCGACTCCAAGGCGTTTCACCCTGTTTCACCCACGGCAATCACCGACCGATTGCGCAGCCAGTTTCGGCGCGCTTCGCTTCCGGCGCTCCGCCAAAGCCTCGCCACCGCGGCCGCCATGGAACTGGACCGCGGCATTGTTTTCCTGCTGGCGCCGGTATTCCTTGCCGCCGGCGTGATTTTCTATTTCTCGCTGGACGCCGAACCCGATCCCTACCGTCCGCTCGCGGCTGTAGCCTTGCTGAGCGTCTGCGCGGCCGTTTCGCGGTCCTGGCAAAAGACGCATCTGTTCTTCATGGCGGCGCTGTTTTGCGGCTTGGGCTTTCTCGCCGCCAAGGTCGAAACCTTGCGTGCGGCAACGCCAATGCTCGGCTCCGAAATCCAGACGCGGGTGACAGGCCGCGTCGCCATCGCCGAAACGATGGCGAATGGACGCGTCAGGCTGACCATCGACCTGATCTCCACGACTAACCCGAAACTGCGCTACGCGCCGGAGCGCGTCAGGCTTTCGGCGCGACGGGTTCCGCCTGGCCTGACGGCGGGATCGCTGGTGACCGGCTATGCCCGGTTGCTGCCGCCGACGGGACCGATCCGTCCGGACAGCTACGATTTTTCCTTCGACAGTTATTTCACCGGCATCGGCGCCAGCGGCTTCTTCCTCGGCGACCCGAAAATGCTGCCAGCAACGGAAACGCCGCTCGATGCACGCCTCGCCTCGGCGATCGAGAACGCGCGCGAAACCATTGCCGATCATATCAGAGGCTCTGTCGGCGGGCCGGAGGGCGAGATTGCCGCCGCGCTTATCGTCGGCGTTCGTGCCGGCATCCCCGAAGATATCAACGAGTCGATGCGGCGCACCGGCATCTACCACATCATCTCGATCTCCGGCCTGCACATGGCCCTGGTCGCCGGCACGATCATGCTTCTGTTGCGCGGCGCCTTCGCGCTTTTTCCCGACTTATCCTCACGCCGGCCGGTCAAGAAATATGCCGCGGCCATCGCGCTGGTGTCGATTGCCGCCTATCTCGTCATCTCCGGCCTGGTGGTCGCGGCCGAGCGAAGCTTCATCATGCTGGCGGTGATGCTCGTCGCCGTGGTTTTCGATCGCGCCGCGCTGACGATGCGCAATCTGGCCATTTCGGCCATCGCCGTCATCCTGGTGTCACCGCATGAAGTGGTCGGCCCGAGCTTCCAGATGTCCTTCGCTGCCACCGCGGCGCTTGTCGGCGCCTATGCCGGCTGGGCCGACTACCGAGCCGGCAAGGCGACGGCGCCGCCGGCAAAGCGCTCGTTCCTGGGATTCATGTCGCGCAAGCTGGCGGTTGGCGCTGGCGGGGCTGCCCTGACATCGTTCATCGCGGGGAGCGCTACGGCCTTGTTCGCGATCTGGCATTTCCAGCGCGTCTCGCCGCTCAGCCTGTTCGCCAACCTGGCCGTCACGCCGATCGTCTCGCTGATCGTCATGCCGTTCGCGGTCTTCAGCGCGCTCGCCATGCCGTTCGGGCTGGACGGCCCCTTCCTCTATGTCATGGGCAAAGGCCTCACGGCGATGATCGCCATTTCGGCGTGGATGTCCGAACGCTCGCCGGTCGATGCCGTTGGGCTGATTTCGATCCAGTCGGTGCTACTGGCGACGGTTGCCCTGGTCATCGGCACCATGGCCACCACCTGGCTCAGGCTGGCCGCCGTTCCTTTCGCGCTGGCGGCGCTGCTGACGATACCGGATGTCCGAACGCCGGACGTGCTCATCTCCGAGGATGCGCATCTGGTGGCGATGCCGATCGGCGCCGGTGAACTTGCTCTCAACCGCGCACGCTCGAACGAATTCACCACGGACAACTGGAAACGGGCGCTGCGGGCCGAAATCATCGTTCCGCCGGAGACATTCGCCAAGGGCTCGCCGGACATCGGCGATCCCGCCAGCCTGCCGCCAGGATCGCCCTTCTATTGCACAGGCGATCTCTGCATAGCCCGGCACCCGACCGGCGCGATCGTTGCCCTGGCGGAAAACCGCAGTGCCGCTCGGCCAGCCTGCGGCTTTGCCGATCTCGTCGTCATCAACGATGCCGCGGCCTACAACCCATGTCGTGATCCGCGCATACTCGTCGTGACCAAGCGCCAACTTGCACGCGACGGCAGTGCTGCCGTCTTCTTCGACGGGCAATCCGCGACTGCACGAGCGACTATTCAATATGCCGTCGAAAAGCCGTATCGACCCTGGCACGAGCAGCGAAAATACTCACGCGAGGCGAGGGGCCTGCCGCCCTACAAGCGGCCCGAGAAAACGGATGCGAAGCCGCCACCGCCTCAGTAACGGCGTATCAGTCCGACGAGCTTGCCCTGGACCTTGACCCGGTCCGGCCCGAAGATGCGGGTTTCATAGGCCGGATTGGCTGCTTCGAGCGCGATCGAGGCACCCTTGCGGCGGAAGCGCTTCAGCGTCGCTTCCTCATCGTCTACGAGCGCCACCACGATCTCGCCAGGGCTCGCGGTGTTGGCATTGCGGATGATGACGGTATCGCCGTCGAAAATGCCGGCCTCGATCATCGAGTCGCCCTTCACCTCGAGCGCATAGTGCTCGCCGCCCATGATCATGTCCGGCGGCACCGAGATCGAATGCGTCTGGTGCTGGATGGCGTCGATCGGCACGCCGGCGGCAATGCGTCCCATGACCGGAATGGACACCGCCGAAACGGCGTCGTCATTGCTCGGCGCTGGCGTGCGAGAGGGGGTGGCCGGCTTGATCTGCCGGCCAAGATTGCTTTGTCCCAGGCTTCCCTGGATGACGCTCGGCGAGAATTTCTTCGCCGCGTTGAGGCCTGGCGCGATGGAGTCGGGCAGTCGCAGCACTTCCAGCGCGCGCGCCCGGTTCGGCAGCCGGCGAATGAAACCACGTTCTTCCAGCGCCGTGATCAGACGATGGATGCCCGACTTGGAGGCGAGGTCGAGCGCTTCCTTCATCTCGTCGAAAGAGGGCGGGATACCGCTTTCCTTCAGCCGTTCGTGGATGAACATCAAGAGTTCATGTTGTTTGCGCGTCAGCATGGCGGCCCCCACGGGTTCTGAAACCAGAATCAGAAAAACAAACCCAGAACAAACACTATCTGTTCCAGTTGTGTTCCGCAACCGTTTAAAGTTTAGTGAATGTGTTGACGTTTTGTTCAGCATAACATCAGAACGCTGCATTCGGCGCCGGCATCGGCGGCCTGCGCGAAGGGCTCGCGCACGATCAGACCGTTCGCGTCGGCAAGCATCCTCAGCATCGAGGAATCCTGGATACCGAACGGCGTCGCAACCAGTGTTCCGGTGTCCTCGCGCACCACGGCGCGCACATAGTCCTGGCGAAGGTCGTTGGCCTGCATGGCGGCACCAAGCCGCGCCGCGCGGATATCCTGCCGATGAGCGCGGCCACCGAGACGCGCCAGAAGCGGCTTCAGGAACAATTGCGAGCAGACGAGGCTCGCCACCGGATTCCCGGGCAGGCCGATGCAACGGATATCGCCGAGCCGGCCGAACATCAGCGGCTTGCCGGGGCGCATGGCGATCTTCCAGAAATCGAGCGTCATGCCTTCGCCGGTCAGCACGTCGTGGATGAGGTCATGGTCGCCGACCGAGGCGCCGCCAAGCGTGACGATGACGTCGGCACCCGCGACGACAGCTTTCCGGACCAGCGCCGCGATCGCTTCCTGGCGGTCGGCGGCGATGCCAAGGTCAAGCGCCCGGGCGCCCACCGATTGCGCCGCGGCGGCGACGCCATAGGCATTGGACGAGATGATCTGGTCAGGGCCGAGTTCGCTGCCCGGAGGCAGCAATTCGTCGCCTGTCGCGATGATGGCAACCAATGGCCGACGCACCACGTCGAGGCTGGCGTGATTGGCTGAAGCCGCCAGCGAGAGCGCCGCTGGATCGAGCAACCGACCCTTTTCCAGCACAACGTCGCCGCGTTCGAAATCGAGGCCGGCGCGACGAATGTTGCGTCCGGCGGCAGTCGGTTCCGTCACTTCGATGCCAGCGCCGCCGAGATCGCGGACATTTTCCTGGATGACGATGGTGTCGGCGCCTTCCGGCACAGGGGCGCCGGTGAAGATCCGCACTGCCTCACCCTTGCCGACAATCCCGGCGAAGCCGCGCCCGGCAGGCGCCATTCCGATGACGGAGAGCCGCGCGGGCAGTGACGCCATATCGGCGGATCGCGCGGCATAGCCGTCCATGGCGGAAGCGTTGAACGGGGGTTGGGTGCGCAATGCCACCAGTGGCCCAGCCAGTACCCGACCAGCCGCATCCGCCAATGCAACGCTTTCGCCAGGCAATGCCGTGGCGCCATCCAGCAAGCGCAAGAGCGCTTCGGCGACCGGAACCAGCGCCATCTTACGAGCCCGCCTTGTAGTCGCCCGACTTGCCGCCGGTCTTTTCGACCAGCCTGATGCCGGAAATCACCATGCCGCGATCGACCGCCTTGGCCATGTCGTAGATGGTAAGGCAGGCGACAGAGGCCGCGGTCAGCGCCTCCATCTCCACGCCCGTCTTGCCGGTGACACGGGCAAGCGCGGTGACCCTGAGGCCGGGAAGGGTGCGCTCAGGCTCGATCTCGACCGCGACCTTTGTGAGAAGCAGCGGGTGGCAGAGCGGGATGAGCTCGTGTGTTTTCTTCGCGGCCATGATGCCGGCGATGCGGGCGGCGCCCAGCACGTCGCCCTTCTTGGCGTTGCCGGCCAGGATCATCTCCAGCGTTTCGGGCTGCATCGAGACCAAACCCTCGGCAATCGCCGTGCGCGTCGTCTCGGCCTTGTCGCCGACATCGACCATGTTGGCCTCGCCGCCGGCGCCCAGGTGTGTGAGGGCAGCCATGCTCAAACGGCCTCGGCCGCGGCCTTGCCCGTCAGCAGAAGCTCGGTCGCCGCGGCGACATCGGCCTGCCGCATCAGGCTTTCGCCGACGAGGAAGGTGCCGATCCTGCTCTTTTCCAGCCGGCGGCAGTCCTGATGGGTGAAGATGCCGCTCTCGCTGACAAGAAGCCGGTCCGCCGGCACCATGCCCGCGAGCCGCTCGGAGACGCCGAGACTGGTTTCGAATGTTCTCAGGTCACGGTTGTTGATGCCGACCAGACGAGAAGACAGTTTGAGCGCACGCTCCATTTCCATCTCGTCATGGACCTCGACCAGCGCATCCATGCCGAGAGCGAAAGCCGTCGTCTCCAGTTCGCGGGCCAGCGCATCATCGACGCTGGCCATGATGATCAGGATGGCATCGGCACCCCAGGCGCGTGCCTCGTAAACCTGATAGGGGTCGAAGAGAAAGTCCTTGCGCAAGGCGGGCAAGCCCACCGCGGCCCGCGCGGCGGTCAGAAAGGCCGGCGCACCCTGGAATGACGGCGCGTCGGTCAGCACCGACAGGCAGGCCGCCCCTCCTTGCTGATAAGCCCTGGCGAGCGCCGGCGGATCGAAATCGGCGCGGATCAAACCCTTGGACGGGCTCGCCTTCTTGATCTCGGCGATCAGCGCGAAGCCGCCGGCCTTGCGCTTGGCCTCGAGCGCGGCGAGGAAACCGCGCGGAGCCGATGCATCCCTGGCCTTCGCCTTGATCTCGGCGAGCGGCACGCTGAGCTTCGCCGCCGCGATCTCATCGCGCTTGTAGGCTTCGATCTTGCGCAGGATGTCCGACAAGGTTTTATCCGTTCGAAATCTCGACGAGCTTGTCGAGCACCGCGAGCGCGCGGCCGCTGTCTATGGCTTGCGCGGACGCTTCAATGCCGTCGGCGAGTGTCGTCGCCTTGCCCGCTATCACCAGTCCGGCGCCGGCATTCATTAGCACCGTGTCGCGATAGGCGCCGGCGGCACCGCCCAGCATGTCGCGCAGCGCCTTGGCGTTGTAGGCCGCGTCGCCGCCACGCAGGTCTTCCTTTGTGTGCCGTTTCAGCCCCACGGCCTCCGGCGTCAGCGTGAAGCTGCGAATCTCGCCGCCCGCAAGTTCGGCGACCTGCGTCTCGCCGGTGGTGGTGATCTCGTCATATCCGTCGCCATGCACGACCCAGGCATGGTCGGCGCCGAGCGCCTTCAGCGTCTCGGCCACCGGCATGATCCACTCCGGCAGGAAAACGCCGACCATCTGGCGGCTGACGCCGGCCGGGTTCGACAACGGGCCGAGCAGGTTGAAGATCGTGCGCGTGCCGAGCTCGACCCTGGTTGGCCCGACATGCTTCATCGCCGGATGATGCGCGGGCGCGAACATGAAACCGACCCCGGCTTCGTGGATGCAGCGGCCGATCGTTTCGGGCGAGATGTCGATCTTGACGCCAAGCGCGGTCAGCACATCGGCCGACCCGGTCAGCGAGGAGAGGCCGCGATTGCCGTGCTTGGCGACCGGAACGCCAGTCGCCGCGATGACGAAGGCCGACGCGGTCGAGATGTTGACGCTGTGCGAATTGTCGCCGCCGGTGCCGACGATATCGATCGCGCCGTGCGGAGCCTCGACCCGAAGCATCTTGGCACGCATGGTGGCGACGGCGCCCGAAATCTCGCTCACTGTTTCCCCTCGCACGCGCAGGGCCATCAGAAAGCCGCCGATCTGGCCGGGCGTGGCGTCGCCCGACATGATGATGTCGAAGGCCTCGCGCGCTTCCTCGAAGGACAGCGCCGAGCCGGTGGCCACCTTGGCTATGTGGGTCTTCAGCGCGCTCATCGTGTCTGTGCTTGCGAAACGGCGTTCGGATCGACGCGGACATTATATTGCGACTGAAGCTGCGCCACCAATTGGTCGAGCAGGTCGTCAGACATGCCGCCGGCGAAGGACTTCTGCGCATCTTCCGGAACCGAGCTGCCGTCGGCGCCGGCCGGTTCGAAGACCTCGGCGACCTTGTACAGGATCTGGCCGTCGCCGGTAGGCGAGGGGATCAGCCCCGTGCCGCCTTCGCCGACGCCGAACATCGCCGCAGCGCCTTCCTTGCCGAAATCGGCGTCGTCGGCCTCACGCTTCAGGCCCCGCTTGGTCTGTTTCTCGAGCTTCAGCTCGCCGGCTATGACGTCGAGCGTCGTCCCGGCCTTGAGGCGCTTTTCCAGTTCCTCAGCCTTCGCGTCGAGCCGCTTGCTGGTCTCGGCGGCAGTCCAGTCGGCCAATACCTTCTGGCGAACTTCGTCCAGCGTGCGGTCGCGCGCCGGCGTGATCGATTGCACCTCGTAGAACACGAAGCCGTTGTCTGCGGTGGTGATGCCTTCGTTCTCGGCGTTGGGTTCCGCAGCGAAGACAGCCTTGATCAGTTCGGGTGATTCCGGCAGGTCCTTGACGATCGTGCCATCGGGCCGCAAGCCGGTGCGATCGATCGCGTCGACGGTGATATCCTTGAGCTTCAGCTTGTCGGCTGCCTGCGCGAGCGAAGCTCCGGATGCGCGGGTATCTTCATAGCTGTCATGCACATCGAGCAGGATGCGGCTTGCCTCGCCCAGCGCCAGGTCCTTGCGAATCTGGTCGGATACTTCCGAAACCGGCTTCATGACCTGCGGCTTGATCTCGCTGACGCGCAAGAGCACCGGACCGAAGGCGCCCTGAATGACCGGGCTGACTTCATTGACATTGAGCGCGAAAGCAGCGTCCGCCACCGCCTTGTCGGCGATCTTGTCCTTGGCAAGCGTGCCGAGCACGGTGTCGGCCTGCGTCTTGCCCTCGGCGGTGATGATCTTGTCGAAGGTGGCGCCGGTCTTCAGCGAATCATAGGCGGCCTTGGCGGCGTCGGGCGTCTTGAACACCAGCTGCTCGATCGTGCGCATCTCGGGCGTGGTGTAGCGCGCGATATTCTTCTTGTAGTCGTCCGCGACCTGCTGGTCGGTGACCGAAGACGGGTCCATGATGTCCTGTGGTTCGAGCCGGACATAGGAGAACTTGCGGTATTCCGGCGCGGCATAGTTCTTCTTGTTGGCTTCGAAATAGGCCGACAGCACGCTGTCCGACGGCGCCTCGATGGGCTGCACCAGGGTTTTGGGCAGAACGATGTAGTCGATCGTGCGGTCCTCGCCGCGATAGAGCGCGACCGCCTTCAGGAAGGTCTGCGGCGCCTTGAGGCCATCCGAGACCGCCTCGACGATCTGCTGGCGCACCGCCACCTGCGAACGGTTCTTGAGGTAATCTTCCGGCCGCATGCCGACCTGGCGCAGCAGATATTCGAACGTCCTGCGGTCAAACTGGCCGCTCGGCCCCTTGAAGGCAGGATCGTCTCTGGTCAGCTCGGCCAGCCTGTCCTTGGAGAGGCCGAGCCCGAGCTTGCGGGCCTGCTCGTCAAGCACCGCGCCCGATACGAGCTGCGCCAGCACCGTGTTGTCGATGCCGAGCAGCTTGGCCTGCTCCTGCGTGATGCGCTGGCCATATTGCTGCGACAGCACGTTGATCTGGCGATCATAGGCAAGGCGGTATTCGTTGATCGAAACCTCGGTGCCGCCGGCGGTGATCACAGCATGATGGCCGGCCAGCACGCCGCCCACCATGCGCGTGGTGATGCCCCAGGCGGCAAAACTCAGGATCAGCAAGGACAGCAACGTCTTCGCGACCCAGGTACTCGCCGCGCTTCTCAATATACCAAGCATGCTTACTTCCGATTTTTGCGCAATTTCGCATGCGCCGAGTCTGAAACAAGCGCAATAGCGCCCTTCCGCGCCAGTGTCGATTGCTTTGTGGCCTGATTTTGGTAGTGAGGGCGCCTGCCTTTTGTCCCGCCTGGAGAGACCGTGCCATGACCCCTGGAATCCGCCCGCTCGTCGCCGGCAACTGGAAAATGAACGGCACCAGCGCCTCGCTCAACGAATTGCGGATGATCGGCAACGGCTTCATGAGCGGGCTCGATGCGGAGACGGAAGCCGCGGTATGCGTCCCGGCTACATTGCTGCACCAGGCCGCCGAGATCCTTTCGCGCACGCCGGTCCGCGCCGGCGGTGAGGATTGCCATCCCAAGGAAAGCGGTGCGTATACGGGCCAGATTTCGGCCGAGATGCTGAAGGATGCCGGCGCCAGCCACGTCATCGTCGGACATTCCGAGCGTCGTGAGCAATGCGGCGACGATGACGCGGTCGTCCATGCCAAGGCCTCCGCGGCATGGCGCGCAGGCCTGGTCGCGATCATCTGCATCGGCGAGACGAGAGCCGAACGCGAGGCCGGCACCACGCTTGATATATTGTCGCGCCAGCTTTCGGGGTCGGTGCCGACCAGCGCAACCGCGGCCAATACCGTCATTGCCTATGAACCGGTCTGGGCGATCGGCACAGGCCTGACGCCGACCGCGACCGACGTTGCCGAGGCCCATGCGCATATCCGCAGCAAGCTGACCGCGTTGCTCGGCGACGCGGCGGCCAGGATGCGCATCCTTTATGGTGGTTCGGTCAAGCCTTCCAATGCGGTGGAATTGCTCGGCGTCGAGAATGTCGATGGCGCGCTGGTCGGTGGGGCCAGCCTCAAGGCAGCGGACTTCCTTGCTATCGCGGAAGCCTACATGAACATCGCATAGGCTTTACGGACATCGCGGCGGCGGGGGTGCGGCCAAAATCGTTGCAATGGCCGTATTGCTCCCCATATTCCCGGCCACGGGCTTGGAAATGCTGCCAAAGCATTGTAAGGAGCCGCCTCCAAATCATCGGTCGTATGCGCGGCCGCGCAAGGCCTCGCCAGGATAAATTATGGAAACCGTACTGATCGTCGTCCACCTCATGGTCGTGCTCGCCCTTGTCGGCGTGGTGCTGCTGCAGCGCTCCGAAGGCGGCGGCCTGGGCATCGGCGGCGGTTCCGGTTTCATGACCGCGCGGGGCGCCGCGAACGCGCTCACCCGCGCGACCGCGATCCTGGCGGCCGCTTTCTTCGTGACGTCCCTGGCGCTGTCGGTTCTCGCCCGTTATGGCGAGAAGCCGATCGACATCCTTGACCGCGCCCCGGCGTCGACTACCGACAATGCCGGCAAGGGCGTGCTCAACCAACTGCCGGGCTCGACCAGCCCGGCCGCTCCGGCCGGCGGCACAGCGCCCGCGGCCCCGGCTGGCGCTGCCGCGCCGGCGGCCCCGTCAGGGGGCGCGACGACCACGACACCGCTTTCCAACAGCGCGACGCCAACGGCTCCGGCTCCTGCGCCTGCCACACCGGCGCCCGCGAATCCGACCACTGCGCCCGCGACCAACGGCGTCACCTTGCCGGTCACCCCGCAGGTCCCGAACCAGTAGCCGGACAAGCATTGCGGCCGCGATCTGTTGTTGTTTGAACACAGTCGCGGCAAATGCCGCTCGATCACGAAGATTCAACCAAGCGTAGCGCATTGCCGCGCTTGAGGGGTCCGTGGCTAATCGATTATAGATTGCGCGCGGCACTTTTCGGCGTCCTTGGGGGGCGCCGGGCGACGCCGTGGGCAACAAGCATTGAACGATCGGATCTTCGCCATGCAGCTTCGCAGCTTCATTATCCTGGGATTCTGTGCCGTCCTCGGCATGGGTTCCGCAGCCATTGCCGCACCGGCAAACCTGGCCGCTTCGCCGTCCATGGAGACGACAGGCGCCATTCCCGCCACCGCCAAGAGCGACGCGTCGCAGCTGAGGATTCTGAAGAAGAAGAAGAACCCGACCTCCGACGACCTTGCGCAGATTCGCAAGCTCGAAGCCAAGATCGAGGCCGACAAGGCCGCCGCCAGGGACAAGGCGCTCGAGGCCCGCAAGCTGGCGATGCGCGAGGCGGCCAAGGCCAAGGCCGACGCTGCCCGCCAGGAGTGGCTGACCAAGAACGGCTCGGCCGCGGCGACTGAAGTGGCCGACGCCAAGCCGGAAAAGAAGAAGGCGACCAAGACGCTGGAACCGCTTACGCCTGTCGCGCCGCTCGCGCCCCTCCAGCCCGAGCAGCCGATTCCCGCCGAAGCCATGAACATCACGAGCACCGGCAATAACGGTGAATTGCGCAGCGAAGCTCCCGGGCAGAAGCAGGCGAGCAACGGGCTCTTCGCCGGCCTGTTCGGCGGCGCTTCGGCAAGTTCGATCGACTATCTGCCCGAAACGCGCGCGCTCGACAGCGCGCTTGCCAAGAAGGACGCCAAGAGGCCCTTCAAGGTGAAGCCCGAATACGTGCCGCAGGACGTCGCCTTCTCCGGCTACGAGCCCGGCACGATCGTCATCGACACCAGCGCTCGGCGCCTCTACCTCGTCGAAACCTATTCCACAGCGCGTCGCTATGCCATCGCGGTCGGCCGCGAAGGCCTGCAGTTCAAGGGGACGGTTGCGGTCGGCGACAAGCAGGAATGGCCGCGCTGGATCCCGACGCTCGACATGCAGAAGCGCGAGCCGAAACATTACGGCCAGTACAAGGACGGCATGGCAGGCGGCGGCGAGAATCCGCTCGGCGCGCGTGCCATCTACCTCTATGACGGCAAGAAGGACACGCATCTGCGCATCCATGGCACGATCGCTCCGCAGTCGATCGGAACCAGCGCCTCGAACGGCTGCTTCCGCATGATCAACGAGCACGTCATGGACCTCTACAGCCGCGTCAGGATCGGCACCAAGGTCGTTATCATCTGACGACTGGTCGTTAGCATGCCGAAAGGGCCGGCACCGCCGGCCCTTTTGTTTTGAGTCTTTTTGTTTGACGCATGTCGTCGCCCAAAACCGGTTTTGGACTTTTGGGCGACATGCTTTGCAACGGCCCCATTCGCGGGCACCAGCGCCATTTTGGGAAAAAGCCTTCGCGGCGGTTTTTTCTCTGGCGGAATCAATCAGGCCGCGTTAAGCGATGACTCCCCTGGCGCGATATGTATTCATCACAGGCGGCGTGGTTTCCTCGCTCGGAAAAGGCATTGCCGCAGCAGCTCTTGGGGCTCTTCTGCAGGCGCGAGGCTATCGCGCCCGGATCAAAAAACTCGACCCATACCTCAATGTCGACCCGGGAACGATGTCGCCGTACCAGCACGGCGAAGTGTTCGTCACCGACGACGGCGCCGAGACCGATCTCGATCTTGGCCATTACGAGCGCTTCACCGGGCGCTCTGCCAACCAGCAGGACAACATCACAACCGGCCGCATCTACAAGAACATCATCGAGCGCGAGCGGCGCGGCGACTATCTCGGCGCGACCGTGCAGGTGATTCCGCACGTCACAGACGAGATCAAGCATTTCGTCCTGGACGGCAATGACGACTATGATTTCGTGCTGTGCGAGATCGGCGGCACGGTCGGCGACATCGAGGCGATGCCGTTCCTGGAAGCGATCCGCCAGCTGGGCAACGATCTGCCGCGCAACAACGCCGTCTATGTGCATCTGACGCTGATGCCCTACATCCCGACGGCCGGCGAGTTGAAGACCAAGCCGACGCAGCATTCGGTCAAGGAACTGCGCGGCATAGGCATCGCGCCCGACATCCTCTTGGTGCGCGCCGACCGGCCGATCCCCAAGGAGGAGCGGCGCAAGCTGTCATTGTTCTGCAACGTGCGCGAGAGCGCCGTCATCCAGGCGCTGGACGTGCCGCACATCTACGACGTGCCGATGGCCTACCACAAGGAAGGGTTGGATTCGGAAGTGCTGGCGGCCTTCGGCATCGATCCGGCGCCGAAGCCGCGCATGGAGCCTTGGCAGGCGCTCTCCAACCGCATCCACAACCCGGAAGGCGAGGTCACAATCGCCATTGTCGGCAAGTACACAGGGCTGAAGGACGCCTATAAATCGCTGATCGAGGCGCTCTCGCATGGCGGCCTCGCCAACCGCGTCAAGGTCAAGCTCGACTGGATCGAGAGCGAGATTTTCGAGAAGGAGGACCCGACGCCCTGGCTGGAGAAGGTGCATGGCATCCTCGTTCCGGGCGGCTTCGGCGAACGCGGCTCCGAAGGCAAGATCCTGGCGGCCAAGTTCGCGCGCGAGCGTAAGGTGCCGTATTTCGGCATCTGCTTCGGCATGCAGATGGCCTGCATCGAGGCGGCGCGGTCGCTCGCCGGCGTCGAGCATGCTTCATCGACCGAGTTCGGCCCCACCGACGAGCCTGTCGTCGGCCTGATGACCGAGTGGCTCAAGGGCAACATGCTGGAAAAACGCCGGGCAGCCGGCGACCTCGGCGGCACCATGCGACTCGGCGCCTATCAGGCCGATCTCGCCAAGGGCTCGAAGATCGCCGAGATCTATGGCGACAACCAGATTTCGGAACGCCACCGGCACCGCTACGAGGTCAATATCGACTACAAGCAGAAGCTCGAGGATTGCGGCCTGGTGTTCGCCGGCATGTCTCCCGACGGCGTGCTGCCCGAGACGGTCGAATATCCCGACCATCCCTGGTTCATCGGCGTGCAGTACCATCCGGAGCTTAAGAGCCGGCCGCTCGACCCGCATCCGCTGTTCGCCAGCTTCATCTCGGCCGCTGTGGATCAGTCGCGCCTCGTCTGATGCAGACCTATGTCGCGCTGCTCTACAGCATCATCCTGGGCGAGGGGCGGCGCGTCGTCATGGCCGATCTCAAGGCGATGGCGGAGCAGGTCGGACTGAAAAACGTCCGCACGCTGGTGGCGACCGGCAATCTGGTCTTCGAGGTCCGGGCAAGCGAAACATCCAAGCTCGAGCAGAAGCTGGAAGCAGCCTTCGAAAAGACCTTCGGCCGCCACGTTGACATCATCGTGCGCGGCGCCGACGACTGGCTACGACTTGCGGCCGCGAATCCCTTTCGGGCGGAATCCGCCGA
>JBFLWR010000253.1:0-11267 GCA_040755925.1 Pseudomonadota bacterium | reverse complement strand
TCGACGTGTCGTAGGCGAGCACGATACAGCCGATCTCGCACCCCACGCCATAGTCCGTTGCGCCTTGCGAGACGAATGCATCACGCCCGCCAAGCGCAGCCCAGTCGAGCGGCTCGTAAAGTCCTTCTTCGTCTCCCAACAGCAGTCCGTCGCCCGGCATCTGGATGACGTCCCAATTGACCGAACCGCTCGACGCCTTTGCGCGGATCGTGCCGAAGGCGCCGTTCCAGGTGTCTTCGAGCACCTTGATCCCTGTTTTAGCCTCGAAAGGCTTCCAATAGACCTCCCGCATGGCATCTTGAAAGCTGCCGCCGAAACCGACCACGGTAACCTCACCGCCGGCGGCGCGTGCGCGGAAGGAAAGACCGGCCGTGGCCATCGCGACCGCGCCGACACCGAAAGTACGTCTGCTAATTTTCATGATGGATATCTCCCATTCCGTTCTCTTGATTCAGCTTGATGCCTCTTGCCGGGCCTTCGCATTGTGAAAGGCTACCACTACGTATCGTTCGTGTAAACAAGATTTCGTTTTGCGAAATGGTCCTGTCGTGCCTATTATTGATTTCGGGGCGATACCGGGCTCGAACCGCCGTTGCGGCGATCCTTCGTTTTGGCATCGTATCGTCTGTAGAATTAATATATCGCTAGATGATATGAATGGAGCGCGGAATGAGACTTGCCAGTTTTCGTCATCGGGGCCATGACAAGCTTGGCTCGCCGAATGGAAATTACATGATCGACCTGGCCGCGAGCTACACGGCACGGCTGGAGGATCAAGGTCTTTGCGACGCCGCCGAGATCTCGCGTGAATTGATCCCGGGAGATATGGTCCGCTTCATCGAACTCGGCGAGATCGCTCTAGGCGCGGCGCGTGAAGCACTGGACTGGGCGCTTGCGAAGGAAAACGGCGTGGCGTCCGGCATACCCGTCGAGGACATCCAATGGCTGCCGGTGGTAGCCCGGCCGAGTAAGGTCTTTTGCACTGTCGTCAACAATCCAGAGCTTGTGGAGCACGCCGTGCGTGCGCCGGATCATCCGATATATTACACTAAGCCCAACTCTGCGCTGTTAGGCCATCTGCAACCTATTGAGATCAGGGACAAGGCACTTGTTCATCCTGAATCCGAAATGGCCTTCGTCGTCTCGAAGACCGCCAAGAACGTTCGCGCCGAAGACGCCTATGACTACGTTTTCGGCTACACTATTCTCAATGATGTGACGTCGCCCGATATCCGCAAGCGCGATCTGATCGTATCGCGGGTTCCCTCGGGCAAGGACGAGCACGGTCGGGACACTTATGAGGAGGTGACCTTCACCGTGATCGCCCGCCACAAAGGCATGGACACATTCGGCCCCCTTGGGCCCTGGCTAACGACAAAGGACGAAGTCGCGGACCCGCACAACCTGTATGTCAAGGCATGGCTTGGAGACCGTATGGTCAATGACGACCACACTTCGCGGCTACGTTTCAAGATACCGGACGTGCTGGAGCACATCACAAAATGGTCCACGCTTTATCCCGGAGACGTCGTGACGCTCGGCACGGCGAGCTCAACCGACAAATGGCCTATGATGGACGCAGACATGACGCGTTTTGCCGGACCCGTTCGCATCGAGATCGAAAAACTGGGGACCCTCGAAAACCCGGTCATCAAGACCTACCGGGGCGCGGACACCGAGGTTTGGGAAGCCTGACTTCATGGTTCTTGAAGGCAATTCGCGCGAGATATCGGAGCCTGTGACATGATCGACAAACTGAAGTCTGAGACGGACTTCGTTTCCTTCAGGTCTGTGAACAAGGCCTACGGAGCCGTCCAAGTCGTGCGAGACCTCAATCTTGATGTCTCGCGCGGCGAGTTCCTGACCATGCTCGGGCCATCCGGATCGGGCAAGACGACCTCGCTCATGATGCTGGCTGGCTTCGAACAACCTACGTCGGGCGCCATACTGCTCGACGGCAAGATTATCAGCGCCGTCCCGCCGCACAAGCGCGGCATCGGCGTCGTCTTCCAGAACTATGCTCTCTTTCCGCATATGAGCGTGCTCGACAATATCAAATATCCGTTGCGGGCGCGAGGCGCGAGAAGTGCGGACTGCACGGACGAGGCCTTGCAGGCGCTTACAATGGTGAGGCTGGAAGCCCTTGCCGGGCGCAAGCCAAGCCAATTGTCGGGAGGCCAGCAGCAGCGCGTGGCGGTTGCTCGCGCGTTGGTTTTCAAACCCAACCTGGTTTTAATGGATGAGCCGCTCGGAGCGCTCGACAAGCACTTAAGAGAGCAGTTGCAGGACGAGATAAAGGACATACACCGGCGCACCGGCGTAACGATTATCTATGTCACGCATGATCAGAGCGAGGCGCTGACCATGTCGGACCGCATAGGTGTATTCAATGGCGGTCGCCTGATACAGATCGCAGCGCCAGGGGAACTGTACCGACGGCCGATAGATACGTTCGTGGCGTCATTCCTGGGAGAGAGCAACCTTTTCCAAGCATCGGTCGTCGAAGCCGGGCCCGACGCCTCCACGGTCAAACTTCCTGGCGCCTCGGTCCGAAAGGTCCCCGGAAAGGCCCCGGCTTCCGGCAGCAATGTCGCGTTGCTGGTACGGCCGGAGCACATCAGACTCCTTGCGAAACCAACCTCAAAACCAGAAGGGCATCTTGCGGTCATCCAAAGCATTGCCTATCACGGGGATCATCTTCGTGTAAAAGCTCGCAGCCAGGATTTGGGCGAGATTGCCGCAAAGCTTCCAGTTGGTTCAATGGAAATAACTCCGGCCTTAGGTGAAGAAGTCGGCATCGATTGGCGCGACGAAGACAGCGTCGTGGTGCGGCAGGCGACCGGATAATGGGCTCCACAGCGGAGCCAGGATAGATAGAACACGCAATGGATTCAGAAGATCCCGAAAAGCCAACAGGCGCGCCGGATATCCAGTCCGTCCTGCAGAGCCTACGAATCCTTGAACATCTTGCGTTCGTGGGGACACCGCTCGGGGTCACGGAACTGGCGACGGCGCTTGGGGTCGGCAAGGCCAGGACATTCCGGCATCTGCGTACGCTGGCCAGCGTGGGCTATGTCAGCCAAGATCCGAAAAGCGAAAAATACGGGCTTGGAACAAGGCTCGCCCTGTTTGGCCCTGCGATCAACAAGCAGGTGAACCTGTCAACAGCCTCCAAAGACATTATGCGTGTGCTGGCGGACCGTTTCGACCAGACCGTAGTGCTGTCGTCGACTGAAGGCGGCAGGCTCACGATCATGGAAATCGTACGAGCCAATTCAACACTCGAGGTGGTCGCGCGTTCAGGCACCGAATTGGGACTGCACGATACGGCCCAAGGCAAATTGCTTCTAGCCTTTGGCGACGAAAGCCTGCGCCGGAAGACCTTGCGCGCGCCCCTCGTTGCCAGAAATTCGTACACGATAACCGACCCTGACGCTCTTCGCGCGGAGCTGGAACGCATCCGCACGCAGGGATGGGCCGTCGCGCCAAACGAAAGCGTCGTCGGAATAAATGCGCTCGCTGCTCCCATATTCGGATTCAACGACGAAATAATCGGAACGATCGCTTTGCTCGGATCGATTCAATTCATACCAGAAAATCCAAGCATGGAGCATATCTCGGCGATCGTGGATGCAGCCTTCAAAATCTCCCGCAGCTTGGGATTTGGCCGCTAGCAGGCAATTACGCCAACCACGGTTCTTGTCCGAAGGTCCACAATTGTGCCTGCGGGCAAAGATGCTCGATCCTAGGTGACGCTGCCCCCGGTCTAGGCTCAAGACCCATTAACGCCTAGTCTAGTTGCAAATGAGGTCATTCAACCTCTCCATGGTCAATTGATTCCCGTCCTTAAGCGTTGCCAGTGAAGACGGGCGTTGGCTTCAGTTCAGAGTCGCCCTCGCCTGCTGATCTTTGCACACCGATACAGGTCATCACGCCCAACACCGGAGGAAATATCGCATTCTCTCCGAGTGGGGGGAAAGGCGGTAGCGCTCTCCCGCTACCAAAATCATCACAAACCATTGAAAATCATCGAAAGCGCGGGCGCTATGGTAGCGCCTCGCTCAAAAAACTTGAATGTTTTCAAGGCACGCGGCCATACGTTTCCGCTTACATTGCGGTGCCGACGAGCATGGCGGATGCCGCCAATCGCAGACGGCTGGCGATAACGGGCGAGTGTCGTCGGACGGTGGGAATAGCACGAGAACAGCTACGCCCAACGTGGCGCGACCGCTTTGCGCCGGATGCCGACCATGGAAAGTCGCCTCCGGAGCCACGTTCCCGAGGCGATCATGCCGCTATGGCGGACCAGGTCTAATATCGGACCATACCCGCATCGACATTGAGTGTCTGGCCGGTCATCCAGCGCGCATCGTCCGAGGCTAGGAATGACACGACGTCGGCGATATGTTCTGGCTGTCCTTTCCCTTTCACGGCCTGAAGCATCTCGACGAAACCGAATGCCTCGTTGTGCGGGCTTGCCTTGACGCCATCGCTCTCGATCAGGCCGGGCGTCACCGCATTTGCCGTAATGTTGTGCTTGCCAAGCTCCGTGGCCAGCGCCCGGGTGAGGCCGATGACGCCACCCTTGGCCGCGACATAGGCCGCCATGTTCGGCGTACCGGCGAAGAAGGTGTTGGAGGCGATGCTGATGACACGTCCTGCTTTGCCCGCCGCCCGCATCTGGTCGGTCGCCGCACGGGTGACGATGAAGGTGCCCGTCAGGTTGACGTCGATGATCTTGCGCCAATGATCGAGATCGACATCGTCCCAGGCGATGAACGGCACGATGCTGGCATTGTTGACGAGGATGTCGACACCGCCGGTCAGCGCCTCGATTTTGCCGAACAGCGCCTTGACCGACGCCGGATCGGAAATGTCGGCGGCGACGGCCGTCGCCTTGCCGCCGATCGACGCCGCGGCCTCCTTGGCGCCCTCCGCGTTGATGTCGCTGACAATGACGGTCGCGCCATCTGCGGCAAGCCGTGCCGCGATCGCTTTGCCGATGCCTTGTGCCGCGCCAGTCACCAGCGCTGTCTTTCCCTCAAGCCGTTCAGTCATGAAAATGTTCCCTCAATCCCGTGATCCGATGGTTCTGTTCAGGCGTCGGCGTCGATGACGGCCAGCGCCGCGTCGATGCCCTTGCCGACCTCAAGTCTCTGTCCGGCAGCGTTCATGGCGCCGCCAAGCGCCGTCAGCGCAGCGATCGCATAGATGGGCTGAGCTGTCGGGCCCATATGGCCGATACGTGTCAGCTTCCCCAATGTTTCGCCGCGCCCTGACGAGAATACCACGCCGTAGCGAGCGCGCGCGGCCTGGCGAAGCGCCTTCTCGTCGACGCCTTCCGGCGTGCGAACGGCAGTCGTGGTCGGCGACGCGATTGCCTCGCTGGCCGCCCAGATCGACAGGCCCATCGCGGTGACGCCGGCACGCATGGCCTTTGCCGTCAGCGCGTGGCGCGCCCACACTGCTTCCGGCCCTTCCTCGAGATAGAGGTCGAGCGCGGCGTCGAGCCCGTTGACCTCCGCGACCGAGGGCGTGAACGGGAACGGCTGCTCGCGGCACCAGGCATTCTCCCAGTCGACGATGCTCAGCATCGAGGCGCGCGGCGCCGCCTTGTTGGCCTTCATCCTGGCCCAGCCGCGCTCGCTGACGCCCATCAGCGTCAGCCCGGGAGGCGCTCCCAGGCACTTGTTCGGGCCGGTGACATAGATGTCGGCCTTGCAGTCCTCCGGATGCGTCTTCATGCCGCCGAATGACGAGACGGCATCGACGATCAGATAGGCGCCGTGCGCAGACACCAGCGCGCCGATGGCGTCGATCGGATTGATCGTGCCCGACGGCGTGTCGTGGTGACAGACGGAGACGACAGTGATTTCGGGATGCTTCTTCAGCATGTCGGCGACCGCCTGCGGCTCGATCGCCTCGTTGTAGGGCACCTCGATTTCGAGAAGGTTCGGCGAATAGCGCTTTGCCCAGTAACCGAAGCCCTTGCCGTAGACACCGGAGGCAAGGTTGAGCACGACGTCGTCGGGCGTGATCAGCGACGCGGCCGCCGCCTCGAGGCCCAGCACCGGCTCGCCGTGCAGAATGAGCGGCTTGTTCGACAGCCGCATCGCCTTCTGCGCCTTGTCGACCACCTTCTCGTAGAAGAGCTGGAATGCCGGATCGTAGTCGTAGAGCACCGTGCGGCTAAGACCGCGCAGCACGTTTGCATAGGCGTCTACCGGCCCGGCAGTCAGAGTGATCACCGGATCGGCGTGTTCGAGGTAGCGCATTTTCTGTCTCCGGATTGGCGGCGCTCAGCCGTAGAACTGCGTGCCCGTTTTGTAGGTTTTGAAGTTGTCCATGTCGTGCGAGTACATCAGCTCGGCACCGTGATCCTCGGCCAGCTTCTTCACCTTGCGCATCGAGTTGACCCCCGCGACCGGATCGATGTGGAAGGCGGCCTGGCACAGGGTTTCCAGGCTCTTTTGCGTATAGGCGGCGTCGATTGTGAACATGATCGGCTTGCGGCTGGGAAACTCGACCAGAAGGCTGTAATGGCCGATCGAGTGGCCGGGGGTCGAGATCAGCTTGACGCCCCTGGCAAGCTCGACATCGCCATCGATTCCCTCGAACGTCGAGTTGGCGCGCGTCGTGCCTTCCAGCAGCTGGGCCAGGGCGCCGCGCGCTTCGGCGGCCTCGGCCGAGAAGCTTAGGTCGGAATAGCCTAGATGTTCGAAAGGTTGCGGATTGCAGGCCTGCGGCACCTCCGAGCGGTGGCAGATCTTCTTGGCATGCGGAAAATACTTGTTGCCGCCGCAATGGTCGAAATGGAAATGCGAGTTGACAACGACATCGATGTCCTTCGGCTCCAGTCCGAGAAGTCCCAGGGCGCCCGGAATGGTCTGGTGCTTTTCCTGGATCGGCTTCTCGAAGGGCAGCACCTTCATGACGTGGTCGTAGTCGTAGCCTGTGTCGATGAGGAACCGGCCTTCGGCATGTTCGACCAGGATCGAATAGACCGGAAAGCGCACTTCGCCGCCGGGGCCGCGATTCCAGAACACATGATAGCCGTCGAGAACGAGCGAGCCGCCATCGAGCAGGTAGACCTTGGTATCCGACATTTTTCGCCTCCTTTTGTGGCGCGGGTCCCATCCGCGCATGTGATTTTCTCAGCGCGCGCCGCGCTCGTATGGAATGCCAAGGGCTGCCGGTAGGCTGGCCCGCCTGCCAAACAGCACCAGCATGATCATCACCGCCAGGAACGGCAGCATCTGGATGACGTCGGTCGGTATGTTGATGCCGGCCACCTGCATGGCCGTCGTCAGCGACAGACAGACGCCGAACAGCAACGCGCCGAACAACACCCAGACGGGACGACCGCGCGCCAGCATTGCGAGCACTATGCCGAGAAAGCCCGCGCCATTGGTGATGAACGGAATGAACAGACCGGCCCCGACATTGGCGAGATAGGCTCCGCCAAGCCCGGCCAGCGCTCCGGTCGTCAGCACCGCGATGGTGCGGGTCCTGATCACGTCGATGCCGGCAACGTCGAGCGCGGCAGGCTTATCGCCCGCTGCCTGCAGATTGAGGCCGAGCTGCGTGCGCCGATAGAGGTAGCCCATGCCGAAAACCAACGCGACCGCCAGATAGACGAGCAGGTGATGCTTGAAGAAGGCCGGGCCGATGACGGGAATATCCGACAGCAGCGGAATGACAGTCGCGTCCGCCGCCGGCAGCCGAGGATAGCTGCGCGAGAACTGAAAATGGTGAAGCAGCGCCGTCAGGCCTTCGAGGCCAAGCGTCAGCGCGATGCCGATGACGATCTGGTTCAGCCCGATGCGCACGCAAAGCAGCGCCATGATCAGCGCCACCGCGACGCCGCCGGCCGCGCCGGTGAGAAAGCCAAGCCAGAGCGATCCCGAATAAAAGGCGCCGACGAAGCCGAGATAGGCGCCGGCCAGCATCATGCCTTCGATGCCGATGTTGAGCACACCGGCCTTTTCCGACATCTGTTCGCCAAGCCCGGCAAGCAGCAGCGGAATGGCGGCCGTGACGGCGCCGAACAGCAGTGCGCTTAGAAAGACTTCGCTGAAGAGCCCGGTCATGCCCTAAGCCTTTCTCGACTGGTTGTAGCGATGGTCGACATACTCGGCCAAGGCGAGCACGATCAGCACGATGGAGACCAGCACCAGCGTGAAATGATTGGGCACGCCAAGCCTCCGCGCCGCGCTTTCGCCGCCGATCGACAACACGGAAAGCAGGAACACGAAACCGATTGCCGCGAAGCCGTTCATGCGGGCGAGAAACACCGCGGGAATGACCGCCAGCCCGTAGGCGGGATTCCAGTCGGCGCGGACATTGCCCTGCACGCCGATGATGTCGACGGCGCCGGCAAGGCCGGCGAGGCCCGCCGAAATGGCGAAGACGGCAATGGTCAGCCGGGGCACACCCAGCCCCGCATGAACCGCCGCGCGCGGATTGGCGCCGACGATCCGCAATTTCAATCCGAATGCCGTGCGCGTCATCACCAGATGCACGATGATGATCGCCGCCACGCCGAGCAGCACGCCGCTGGTGATGGTGGTTTCAAACAGGCGCGGCAGCCGGTCTTCCACGGGCAAGGTACGGGTCTGCGGCACGGTGGTGGAAGGATCGCGGAACACCAGCTTGACCAGCACGTTGGCGAGCGACGTGCCAAGAAACGTCATCATCAGCGTGGTGATGATCTCGTTGACGCCCTGGTAGGCGCGCAGCAGCGCCGGCACCAGCGACCAGATCATGGCGACCGCCATGGCGATCAGGAACGCGCAGACCAGCGCCAGCCAGGCCGGCAGAAATTGCACCAGAACGGGAGCGCTGGCAGCCGCCGTGACCGCGCCCAGCAGGAATTGGCCGTCGCCGCCCAGGTTCCACATGCCGGCGCGAAAGGCCACGATCAGACCGGCGGCCAGAAAAAGCAACGGCGCCATGCGCGTCAGCGTCTGCTGGATGCCTAGCGGCGAGAACAGGCCCTTCTCCAGCACATAGCTGTAATAGGCGAGCGGATCGACGCCGACGGCAAGCAGGATGCAGCCGGCAATGACGAGGGCAGCCAGGATGGGGCCAAGCGTCATCAGCAACCGGTGCAGCACGTCGCGGCGCGTGGCGCCGCCGCTCGTGGCATCGAGTGCGGTGGCGCCGGCGGCGGGTGCGGTGTCGATGCTCATGCGGCAAGTCCGATCATCAGGCGGCCGACCTTGGTGCGGGCGTCGTCGGCATTGGCGACGGTGCCCACCAGCGAGCCATTGGCAATGACGGCGATGCGGTCGCACATGCTGAGCAGTTCCTCGAGGTCGGTGGAGATCAGCAGAACGGCGAGGCCGCGCGCCGCAGTGTCGCGGATGCGCTGGCGTGAGGCCAGGGTGTTGGCGAGATCGAGCCCGTAGGTTGGCTTGTTGAAGATCACCACCTTGGCGCCTTCGGCCAGTTCGCGCGCCAGCAGCACTTTCTGGATGTTGCCCCCCGAAAGCCGCGCGACGGGCGTCTTCAAACTTGGCGTGCGCACATCGTATTCGCGCACGAGTTGGGCCGCGCGGCTGTCGATCTCGGCGCGTTGCTCGACGCCGCCGCGCCAGAAGGGCGCCGCGCCGACCTGCTTGAGGAAGAAGTTGATGGAAACCGGGAACGTGCCGACCGTCCCCTCGCCCAGCCGGTCGTCGGTCAGGTAGCGAAGACCGCGCTGGCGACGTTCACCGACACTGAGCGCCTCGATAGCATCACCCTCCAGCCGGACCGAACCAGCGGTCGCCGCGCGTTGGCCGGCCAATGCCTCAGCCAACTGCTTCTGGCCGTTGCCGTCGATACCGGCGATACCGAGTATCTCGCCCGGACGGATATCGAAAGAGACCGACGACAGGCCCGGCGCGTTGTCGGTCGGCGCGACCGCCAGATCCGCGACCTGGAGCAGCGGCGCGGCTTCGGCGCGGACCGTGCGGATAGGATGCTCGACGGCTTCGGGATCGTCCTTCTGTTTGCCGAACATCAGTTCCACGATCTCGGAGATGATCTCCTGTTCGCCGAGCGCGCGAAAACGCTCGGGCGGAATCTCTCCCACCTTGCGGCCAAGCTTCAGCACCGAGATCCGGTCGCCGAAGGAGGCTGCTTCCTTGAGCTTGTGGGTGATGAAGACGATCGCCAGCCCCCGTGCGACGAGGCGGCGCATCAGCGCGCCAAGTTCCTCGATGCCCTTCGGCGTCAGCATGGAGGTGGATTCGTCGAGGATCAGCAGCCGGCTGTTGCGCACCATGGCGCGCAGGATTTCGACCTGCTGCTGCTCGCCGAGGGAAAGCTCGGAAACCTTGGCATGCAGTTTTACGGTGATGCCGAGGCTGTTGGTGATCTCGGCGACACGCGCCGCAAGCTCTTCGGTCCTGGGACGCTGCCACCACGATCCGCCGAGAAGCAGGTTCTCGGCGACAGTCAGGGTGGGCACCAGCATCATGTGCTGGAACACCGTTCCGATACCAAGCGCCAGCGCATGACGCGGCGAGGTGATCGGGGTCGGTTTGCCGTCGACAAGGATGCGCCCCTCGTCCGGCTGCTGCAGGCCCGACAGCATGCCGATCAAAGTGGATTTGCCCGCGCCGTTCTCGCCGAGCAGCACATGCACCTCACCTGGGCGGATAGACAGGTCGATGCTGTCGTTGGCGACGATGCCCGGAAAGCGTTTGGTCACGCCTTCGAGCGCGACGATGTCGCGGCTGTCGATAGCCGATGGAGAAGGACCGCTCATGAAAACCCAGCCCTGAAAAAACGGGAATTGCCCGGAGGAGCGAACCGATCGCCCCTCCGGAAGCCGACTTTGGTCGCCTTACTGGGCGACGCTCGTCATCAGCGCCCTGACGGCGGCCGCGTCATAGACCGGATCGACCTTGATCTTGCCGGAAATGACATCCTCGCGCAGAGCCTGGATTTCGCCCCAGACCTTGTCAGGAATTGCAGCGGTCTTCAGCAGCTGCACGGAATCGTCCTTGAGGCCGATCGAATAGTGCTTGGTGCCGAAGGTGTCGGCCTTGAGGTCGGCAATCATCGCGGCGTAGACCGGCTCGATGTTCCACACCACCGACGACAGCAGGAAGCCTTTGTCGATCGGCGACTTGTCACCGATGACGTCGATGAAATAGACCTTGCCGCCATCAGCGGCCTTGGTGGTCTCGACCGCCTGCAGCATGCCGAAGCTGGAACCATTGCCCTGGCCGAAGATGATGTCGGCGCCCGAGGCGATGACGCTTTCAGTGACACGC
>JBFLWR010000252.1:0-3774 GCA_040755925.1 Pseudomonadota bacterium | reverse complement strand
AGTTGCGCACCGCCATGGCCTGGCAGGGGCGTGACAACCCGGATGCGGTTCAACCCTGGTTCCTGCGCGAAGCGGAGGCAACGCGGATCGTGCCCGAGCTGGAGCCGCGCCCGGACGAGGCCGTTTTCGACAAGCTGACCATGTCGGCTTTCGATTCCACTTCGCTCGGCTTTGCCTTGCGCGACTGCGGCGTGCGCGCCGTGGCGCTTGCCGGCATCGCCATGGAAATCGGCATCGAACCGACAGTGCGCCAGGCGACAGACAATGGTTTTGTGGCCGTGGTGATCGAGGACGCCTGCGGCTTCGGCAAGCGAGAAGCGTCCGATCGCTCGATGGCCACGCTTCGCTTCCTCGGCGAAGCCGTCATCACCGATGCCGCGGGCTTTTGCGGCGCGCTTGCGGATGCGGGTTGAGGGAAGCGCCTTGCTTTGTTTCGACGCAATTCCGGACGGCACTTTTCATTTCTCCGGAAATTGCTCTATGCGGCGGCCTCGATGTCGATGCGGAAGCGCACGCCCTCGGCTCGTCCGTGCACGTTGCCCCAGTCGTAGAGCGCCTGGAGCGCGGCGGCGAGATCGTGCCCACGTCCGGTCAAGGTGTAGCGCCCCTTGCCGTCGGGCGATGCCTCAAGCGTGACAAAACCGATCTCGAGGAGATCGGCCAGACGCTGAGTCAGCATCTTGTCGGAGAGCGACGGGATCATCCGGCGCAATTCGGAATAGCGCAGCGGCCGCTCCTTGATCCGCGCCAGGATCACCGTCTTCCACTTGCCGCCGAGCGCGTCGAGCGCGAACTCGACCGGACAACCGTAGAGTCTGCCGTGTTGGGTCATGAACCGATCGTAGGCAGGGCACGGCCGCGACGGAAGCGAAATCTGCCCGGCCATGTGGCCAGATTGAAACGTCCGGATTTGTCGGCGAGAAGCTTCATGAAGGGAGAGCCAAGATGAGTGTGCGCGATGCCAATCCGGTCAATGCGCGAAAACCCAGGCGCGTGGCGATCGTGATCGCCAATCCGGCCGTCTCGACCACCACCGGCTGGCCGGTCGGTTTCTGGTGGAGCGAACTCACCCATCCATGGTTCGTCTTCACCGAGCGCGGCTATGAGGTCGAGATCTTTTCACCCGACGGCGGCAAGTGCGAGGCCGATGCGCTGAGCGACCCGCGCGATCCTTCCGGCTATTCCGAGACCGACCTTGTCTCGCTCGGTTTCATTTCTAGCCCGAAGCTCCTGGCCCTGGTTGAGAACACGCGGCCGGTATCGGAGATCGACGTCGAACGTTTCGACGCGATCGTCGTTGCGGGCGGCCAGTCGCCAATGTTCACCTACGAGCGCGCGACCGGGCTGCAGCGCACATTCGTCGCCTTCCATGAGGCCGGCAAGGTGGCCGCTGCGCTCTGCCATGGCACCGCCATACTGCGCCACGCAAGGCTCGCCGACGGATCGCTGCTTGCCGCTGGCAAGACTGTGACCGGCTTTGCCAATGTCGAGGAGGACTTTGCCGACAACGCCACCTGGGAGATGGGCGCGCTCGAACATGGCAACCACCTGATGCCATGGCGCATCGAGGACGAGCTCAAGGCGATCGGCGCGAACTATATCCAGGCCGGTTTGTGGCGCGGTTTCGCCGTGCGCGACGGCAATCTGATCACCGGCCAGCAGAATTTTTCCGGAGCCGAGACCGCTCGGGTCGTGTGCGAGGCGCTTGGCGGCTGAACGCCGGGCCGTCCCGCTACCCCAGCAACTGCTTGCTCAATTTGGCGCATTGGACGCGGATGTCGGGGATGGCGTCGATCTCGAAGAAGGTGCCGCGCGTCAGCGGGCCGACGGCCAGGATCCTGGACGAAACCGTACCGTCGGCCGCGACGATTTCGCATTTGGCGGTGACGTCCAGGCCGAGGCGCAACGGGTCCGGCCTCGCCAGACCGCGCTCGATCAGCGCGCGTACGACGCCGTTCGAGGTGGTGGAGATGTCACGGGCAATGCCCATGCAGTCATAGATGCGCGCAACCTCCAGCGTTTCGACCGCCTGGGTGCCGCGTTGCTGGACCTGAACGGTAAGGCCATTGCCGGGCTCGACACTCAGGACGCGGCCGGCGATCAGGCGGATGCGGCCCGAGCGGACAGCCTGCGTGACGCGCTCATAGACTTCGGGCGGCATGCGATGGCGGTGGATGTCCCACCAGGCCTTGGTGTGCTCGACGAAGCGGCGCTTGGCCGAGGAGGGCCAGTTCTGCCAGATCGTCTGGTTGAACGGCCGCAGCCCGTCGACGACGTCGCGCCAGTCGCCGCCGGCTTGCTGGTTCTCGCGGATCAGCTTGCGGAACCAGCCGACGAAATAGGAAAGCTGGGTGCCGAGCGGGATGTCGGCGATATCGAGCTTGATCGGATTGCCCTTGCGGTGCGGTGACGGCAGCAGGCCGCGCCGCGACACCGCGACGATTTCGCCGCGATGGCCGCGCTGGGCGAGCGACAGGAAGGCATCGACCATGCTCAAGCCGGTGCCCAGAAGCAGCACCCGGGCCTCGGGATCGAGCGCGGCATCGGCCTCCGAGCCCATGCGGACGGCGCGGCCCTGGAAGGCGCCCGGCTGCTCGTCATGGCCGGTGGCGAGCACGGCCAGGTGGCCAACGACGCTGGTGCCGTTGGCCAGGGCCACGTCGACGCCCGAAGGTGTCGGCGAGATCGACAGTGTCTCCTCGCGAACCAGGCGGAGCCGGCCGCTCTCGCGCTCACGCTCCTCGAGATCGTCGAGCAGTTCCTTCAGATAGCGGGCGTACAGGCTGCGCGGAGCATAGAACGGCCCACCCTTGGGATCGGCGAGACCGCGTGCCAGCACCCAGCGCGCGAAGTTTTCCGGATCGTCGGCATAGGCGCTCATGCCGGAGGCTTTGACGTTCAGCACATGGGCCGACAGCAAAGTGGAATAGGCCATGCCCTGACCGAAATGCGGGCGCTTCTCGATCAGCGTGACGCGCAAGTCCGGATTGGGCGATTTCAGCAGATGCGCGGCGAGCACGACGCCGCTGGCGCCGCCGCCGACAATGATGATGGAGTTGCCGCGTCCAACCATGGTTGAGGTTCAGGAACGTCGCGTCGCGGTCAGCGCGCGGTAGGCGGCCGACGCCGCGGGTCGCGAACGATCGCCGCCGGAATGCTGTTCAAGAGGTCGCGCATCGTTCTCTCACTCCCAATGTTGATAAGATTACTATACTAACCAAACCAAGCACGAAAACGGTGTTCTAATTCTCTGCCAATCTGAAGCATGGATTTGCGGGGATGTCATGACAGAAGGATTTTTCATTCGCTAAGTTTCGCAGGAAGGCTTCGTCCGCGCGGTTCGTCATCCTAGGGCGGAGCGACGCAAAGCGTCCCGCAGACCCTAGGGTCTGCGCGCGTCGCTACGCTCCTTGCTCCGCCCTAGAGCGACGAGGGAACGGGCAGCTCCGCCAATGGCTAAGGTGACCGAAGGCTCTCCGCGCAAGCCCAGTCCACAACCGTCCTTTTGCGCCCACGCCGCCGTTACCCGGCAACACTTTTCCAACAAAGCCCGCTTGGTTGGAAGGATTTAACTCTACAAACCTGATAGAATTAACAGACGATAGAAAGGCAATCCGGTTTTCTCTTTTGGCGGGAGCCTTCCATGTCAACCATTTCGAGACGCATTCTGCTTCTGTCGTCCGCGGCCATCGCGGGCGCTGCCTTGCTCGGCCCGGCGGCGGCCGAGGATCTCAAGATCACCATCGGCTACCAGACGGTGGTCGAGCCCTCGAA
>JBFLWR010000251.1:0-13541 GCA_040755925.1 Pseudomonadota bacterium | reverse complement strand
CCGCCTTTTCCATTTTCGCCGTCGCCTTCCCCTCACCAAGCCGTGATCGCCTGCAGCAAGAAATCGCTTCCGCATCGTTGACAATAAATTATCTTGTACACTAAATAATCGTGTACAAATCAGATGGAGACGACGATGTCCGCACTTTACACAGCTCAAGCCCATGTCACCGGCGGCCGCAGCGGCCATGGCGAGACCAGCGACGGTCTGCTCAAGGTCGACCTGGCGATGCCGAAGGAACTCGGTGGCAAGGGTGGCGCAACCAACCCCGAACAGCTCTTCGCTGTCGGCTACGCAGCCTGCTTCGAAAGCGCGGTGCGCTATATCGCCCGCCAGCAGAAGTTGCCGCTCCAGGACGCGGCCGTGACGGCCACTGTCAGCCTCTACCCGAACGACCAGGGCGGCTTCCGGCTCGGCGTCGCGCTTGCCGCTGAAACCACGGGTCTTGATCAGGCGGCCGCGGAAGCGCTTGTATCGGAAGCACACAAGGTGTGCCCCTATTCGAACGCGATCCGGGGCAATATCGACGTTGCGATTTCCACGACGGCGCTTCCGGCAAAGGCAGCATGACCACGACGATCGACACGAATGTCAGCCATACCCCGGCGGCGGATGCCGCCGGGGCGGTTCCCGTCCCCCGCCTCGACCAGCAGCTCTGCTTCGCGCTCTATTCGGCGAGCGGGCTGATGACGAAATTGTACCGGCCGCTGCTGGAGCCGCTCGGCCTCACCTATCCGCAATATCTGGCGATGCTGGCGCTCTGGCAGCACTCGCCGAGCACGGTCGGCGAGCTCGGCGAGGCGCTGGGGCTGGATTCCGCGACGTTGACGCCGCTGATCAAGCGCATGGAAGCCGGCGGTCTCGTCACACGGCGCCGCGACAGCGCCGACGAGCGCCGCGTTCTGGTCGAGCCGACGACCAAGGGCGAGGCGCTGCGGGCGCGCATGAAGGACGTGCAGGAGGGGCTCAACTGCGGCATTCCGCTGGAGCGGGCCGAGCTCAAGGCCCTGCATGGCACGCTGACCCGACTGGTCGCGGGATTGCGTGAAGTCACTGCCGGGCCGGACTGACGGGCGCGAGCAAGGACTTTCTCGAAATTATCCCTGAAGAGCATCGGATTGCGCATCGGCGGGAAACCGCGTAGCGGACCGGCTTGCAAGGCGCTTGCGGGAAGCTAAAGTCGGCGCCGGATTTTCCGTGGCCGCAAGTATCGCGTCCAATTACCTCCGGGGGAGTGTATCATGACCAAGTCGAAACTGCTGCTGGCCGGCCTGCTGGCCTGCCTTCTCGCGCCCGTCGCCGCCTGGGCCGATTCGCTGCCCGATCTCGGCGGCCGCAAGGTGGTGGTGGTGACCGAAAACGCCTATCCGCCGCTGCAGTTCATCGACAAGAAGAGCGGCAAGCAGGTCGGCTGGGAATATGACGCGATGGACGAGATCGCCAAGCGGCTGAACTTCAAGGTCGAGTACCAGAACACCTCATGGGACGCGATGATCCAGGCGGTTTCCGACAACCAATACAACATCGGCATGACCGGCATCACCATCAAGGACGAGCGCAAGGCAAAGGTCGACTTCTCCGATCCCTACATGCGTTCCGAGCAGTTCATGCTGGTGCGCGGCGACGAGAAGCGCTTCACCGACGCCAAGAGCTTCGGCGCCTTCAAGGACGGGCTGATCGGCGCGCAGCCCGGCACCACGCCTTTCTATACCGCCGTTTACAGCGTGCTCGACGGTAATGAGCAGAACCCGCGCATCAAGCTGTTCGAGACGTTCGGCGCCACGGTGCAGGCGCTGAAGACGGGCGACGTCGACGTGGTGCTGACCGACGGCACCGCCGGCAAGGGCTATGTCGACGCCTCCGAAGGCAAGCTGAAGCTGATCGGCGGGCCGCTCGGCAGCGAGGATTTCGGTTTCATCTTCCCGAAGGGCTCCGAGCTGGTGAAGCCGGTCAACGCCGCCATTGCCGCGCTCAAGGCCGACGGCACGCTGGATGCGCTCAACAAGAAGTGGTTCCTCGACTACAAGATGGGTGAGTAGGCTTCCCGTTGTTGAGATCAGTGCGTGTGCAAAGAGTCACGCTGAGATTGCCCCTGGGCACCCCGGCGCTGCCCTTTCGTGATACTTACGCCGGCGTCGCCTGATGGCCGCGCCGTCCTCCACGAAACCCGAATTCCCCTGGTGGCTGGCCGCAGCAGCATTGCTTGCGCTGGTCGCGGCGCTCGCCATCGCGGTGAGCGATATCTACGCGCAGGTCTTCGCCACCGTCGCCAAGGGCATCGGCATCACCGTCTTCGTCACCGTGGTCGCCTTCGCGCTGGCCTCGGCGATCGGGCTCGGCGTCGCGCTGATGGCGCTGTCGGGGTCGCAATGGCTGCGCCAGATCGCCCGGTTCTATGTCGAGATCATCCGTGGCGTACCGATCCTGGTGCTGTTGTTCTGGATCGCCTTTGCCGGCGCACCGGCCTTCGTCGCGGCCTGGAACGTGCTGACGGCGCCATTGCAGAGCGCCGGCCTTCTCGATGAATTGCTGGTGCGCGACGTCTCGCTCCTGTCACGCGCCGTCATGGCGCTGACCATCGGCTATTCGGCGTTCATCTCCGAGGTGTTCCGGGCCGGTATCCAGTCGGTGGAAAAGGGCCAGATCGAAGCCGCCAAGGCGCTGGGCCTCACGCGTGGACAACGTTTCCGCCTGATCGTTTTCCCTCAGGCAATCCGCACCATCCTGCCGCCGCTCGGCAACGATTTCGTCGCCATGGTCAAGGATTCCTCGCTGGTCTCGGTGCTGGGCGTCGCCGACATCACCCAGATCGGCAAGGTCTATGCCGCAGGCTCCTTCCGCTTCTTCGAGACCTACTCGATCGTCGCCTATATCTATCTGATCCTGACCGTCGGCCTGTCGCTGGCGCTGCGCGCGCTGGAACAGAAGCTGCGCCGTCAGCACGAGGAATAGCCGGGCGGCAAAGACCACGCTACGATCCTCCGTGTGGGAGCATGGAGGAGCATCTCGTGAATTTCGACAAGGCCAACGCGGCGCTGGATTCCGTCTACACGGCCGGTACGCCGGAAGGCCTGGCCAAAGCCTATGCCGACTGGGCGGCGACGTATGACAGCGAGACCGCCTCGCTCGGCTATCTGCTGCCCTTCCTCATCACCGCATGGGTGGCGCGCCATGTGCCGGCTGGCGAAGGCCCGCTTCTCGACGCCGGTTGCGGGACCGGGTTGTCGGGGCCATCGCTGAGGGCGCTCGGCTACGGCGACATCGTCGGCCTCGACCTCTCGGACGACATGCTGAAGATCGCCGGCAGCCGGCAGGCCTACGGCGAGCTGAAGAAGGCGATGCTTGGCGGCCCGCTGCCTTGGGCTGACGGGTATTTCCGCGCCTTCTTCTCCACCGGCGTCTTCACCATCGGCCATGCGCCCGCCGCCGGCCTGCACGAACTGGTGCGCATCACAAGGCGCGGTGGCCACGCCATCTTCACCGTGCGCGATCAGGTGTTCGAAAGCGGCGGCTTCCAGGCCGTGTTCGACGAGCTTGCGCAGGCAAAGAGATGGCGCGCCGTCGAGGTAAGCCCCTGGTTCCGCTGCTATGCAATCGGCGATCCGGAAGCGCTGGTGAAGACGTTTGTGTTCGAGGTGCTTTGACGCCGGTTATCATCGTACCCACATGAACGGCGCAATTGCCCAAATGGGCAAAGATTGATATGAGCAGCCGCATGGAAAAGCTTTTCAGCGATCCGGCCTACAAGGGTTTCGTGCTGCAGGACAGAAAGCGCCTGCCGTCGCGATTTGCCGCGCGCGTCTCCGGCGCGCTCACCAGCCGACTTCGCTAAGGCCGATACCGCTTCGTCGCCTTGCCGGATATGCAACATCCGGCGTCAGCTCTTCCCATTCTCTTATCGACGGATTTACGCACATGAGCGCACCGCGCACCCTCTACGACAAGATCTTCGACGACCACGTCGTCGACCGCCAGGACGACGGCACCTGCCTGCTCTACATCGATCGCCACCTCGTCCATGAAGTGACCAGCCCGCAGGCCTTCGAGGGCTTGCGCATGAGCGGCAGAAAAGTCCGGCATCCCGAAAAGACGCTCGCCGTGGTCGACCACAATGTGTCGACTTCGCCCGAGCGCAAGTTCGGTATCAAGAACGAGGAAAGCCGCATCCAGGTCGAGGCGCTGGCCAAGAACGCCAAGGATTTCGGCATCGAATACTACTCCGAGAACGATATCCGCCAGGGCATCGTCCATATCATCGGGCCGGAGCAGGGCTTCACGCTGCCCGGCATGACCATCGTATGCGGCGATAGCCACACCTCCACGCATGGCGCCTTCGGGGCGCTGGCGCATGGCATCGGCACGTCGGAAGTCGAGCATGTGCTGGCCACCCAGACGCTGATCCAGCGCAAGGCCAAGAACATGCTGGTGCGCGTTGACGGCCAGCTGCCGGAAGGCGTCACCGCCAAGGACATCATCCTCGCCATCATCGGCGAGATCGGCACCGCCGGCGGCACCGGCTATGTCATCGAATATGCCGGCGAGGCGATCCGCTCGCTGTCGATGGAAGGCCGCATGACGATCTGCAACATGTCGATCGAAGGCGGCGCCCGCGCCGGCCTGATCGCGCCCGACGAGACGACCTTCGCCTATGTCAAGGACAAGCCGCGCGCGCCGAAGGGCGCCGCATGGGATGCCGCGCTCGCCTATTGGAAGACGCTTCAGACCGACGAGGGCGCGCATTTCGACAAGGTGATCGTGCTTGACGCCGCGAAGCTGCCTCCGATCGTCTCCTGGGGCTCTTCGCCGGAGGACGTCGTCTCGGTGCAGGGCATCGTGCCCAACCCCGAAGACATCACGGACGAGAACAAGCGTTCCTCCAAGCACCGGGCGCTTGAATATATGGGGCTGACGCCTGGAACGAAGATCACCGATATCACGCTCGACCGCGTGTTCATCGGCTCGTGCACCAACGGCCGGATCGAGGATCTGCGCGCCGCCGCCAAGGTCGTCGAGGGCAAGACCGTCAATCCGCGCGTCAACGCCATGATCGTGCCCGGTTCCGGCCTGGTCAAGGAACAGGCCGAGGCCGAGGGTCTGGACAAGATCTTCCTCGCCGCCGGCTTCGACTGGCGCGAGCCGGGCTGCTCGATGTGCCTGGCCATGAACGACGACCGGCTGAAGCCGCATGAGCGCTGCGCCTCGACCTCGAACCGCAATTTCGAGGGCAGGCAAGGCTTCAAGGGCCGCACCCATCTGGTGTCGCCGGCCATGGCCGCGGCGGCCGCCATCGCTGGGCACTTCGTCGATATCCGCGACTGGAAATAACCCGGCCGCGGCAAACTCCGCATTTGACCGATGCCAATCCCGGACCGCGCTGCGGTTCGGGATTTTTTTCAGAAATTCCAGCGCTCGATAGGGATCGCGCTGAACCGTTACAGATGTCTACTTTTCAGCAATTCCGGACAGATAGCCGCGGCGAATTCCCGGAATTGCCTCTGCGGATCACGGGGTTTTCCAAGGCCCGCCTCGTTCGCTTAACTGCTTGTTCGTGCTTCCGCACTAACATCTCTCCCTGGGTAAAGTTGGGGAAGTCATCGTCCTTTGGACACCGGTCTGCTCATTGCGCTGCTCAATCCGACGATAGCGCTGGCGCTTGGCGCTGCGTTCTTCGTGCTGTGGTTCCATCAGCGCCATCGTCCGTACCTTGCGGCGCTGGCTGCAAGCTATTGCCTCTCGGCCCCGGGCTTCCTGCTGCAATATTTCGTGCTTCCGATCGGCCTCGAGCTGACCAAGCTGACCTCCAACATCTGCTTCGCGATAGCCGCCTTTTGTCTCGCCAGCGCGATCGTCGCGCGCTACGGCCGGAGCGTGCCCTATGTCGGCATCGGCACCATGATCGGCGGCGCGCTGGCCGCTTTCATATGGTTCATGTTCGTGCAGCCGGATCTTACCTGGCGAATCCTTTCGGTGAATTTCGGCTTCGGCGGCCTCAGCCTGCTGATCGCCGCCGAGCTCAGGCCGGTGCGCAACAACGGCCCGACCGAAAAGATCCTTTTCGTCCTGGCGCTGTTGTCCGGGCTGAACTTCATCGTACGCACGCTCGTCGTCGTCGTGGCGCATGGGCCATTCCCGAGCTATGACGGCCTCTACGGCTCGTCCTACTGGACCACCGCGCTGCTTTCCCATGCCCTCATGTCGCTGCTGATCGCGCTCTGCCTTTTCACCGCCACGGCGCTCGACGTCATGAAGGCGCTGAAGGCCGAGACCCACACCGATCCGCTGTCCGGCCTACTCAATCGCCGCGGCTTCGAGGAGCGGGCGGCCCTTTTGCTCGATCAATGCGGGAAGGCCGGATTCCCCATCGCCCTGGTGCTTGCCGACCTCGACCACTTCAAGGCGCTCAACGATCAGCACGGGCATGAGGCCGGCGACAGGGTGATCGCCGATTTCGCCGCCAAGCTGCGTTTCGCCACGGGCACGCGGGGTGCGGCCGGCCGCATCGGCGGCGAGGAATTCGCGGTGCTTTTGCCGCTCAGCGACCTGGCCGCGGCACGTCTGTTCGCCGAAGCGATCCGCACCTTCTACTCGGCGGGCACCGTCGATGGGCTTCCGCCGGGAACGAGAGTGACCGCCAGCTTCGGCGTTGCCGCCCGCACCGGCAATGAAGGGCTGGTGCCACTGATGCGGCGCGCCGACGAGGCGCTCTACAAGGCCAAGAAGAACGGCCGCGACAGCGTTCGGTTGTCCTATGAGCGGCCGGAAACCGCTTTCGCGCCCGAGCCGTCAGGCCCCGAGGCTTTACGCGCACGTTAACGTCTTTTTCGCCCGTCGATGGTTCCCTGTCGGCGGGACCGTCGAAGGAAACCATGGGCAGCGCCGACTTCATCCTGGTGATCAATGTGTTCGTCGCCGGGCTGCTGGCGGCGGCATTCATGACGATCGCCATCTACGACGCAGGTCGGGTATCGGCGCGTTGGCTGGCCTTCGGCTATGGGCTGGGCATGGCCTATTTCGCCATGGAATTCAGCATCCCCGCCTTCACCGACGCCAGGCTGCCGGTCACCGTAGCCTTCGCGATATTCCTCGGCGCGACCATCGCCTTCAATGGCGGGCTTGCCCACAAGTATGGCGTCACGCCGCCCTGGCCGCCGATGCTGTTCTTCCTCGCCGTCACCTCGGTCGCTGTCTATCTGGTGCAGGACCTGCCGCGCCAGTCGCTGACCCGCATGATGGCCTACCAGCTGCCCTATGCGGCCATGCAGTGCGCGGCGCTGGGGATCGTCTTTTCCTCGAGGCAGAGGCTGGGCCGGCTCGACTATCTGCTGGCAATCGTGCTGACCGCGAGCGCGATCCAGTTTGCCTCGAAGCCCTTCATCGCCGCTGCCCTGGGCGGTTGGGGCGCCGATCCGCAATCCTATGTGCAGACGGGCTATGCGCTGGTGTCGCAGTCGCTGGGCACGGTGTTCGGTCTGGCGGTGGCGCTTATCGCGCTCGCGATCCTGGTGCGAGACGTGCTGGCGGAAGCGACGTCGAAATCGGAGATCGACGCGCTGTCCGGGCTCCTCAACCGTGGCGGCTTCGAGCGTCACGCCGAGCTGGCAATGCGGGACGCGGTGCGACAGGGCGTGCCGGTGGCGCTGGTCATCGCCGACCTCGATCATTTCAAGAGTATCAACGATTCCCACGGTCACGCCTGCGGCGACCGCGTCATCGGGACATTCTCCGACTTGCTGCGCGAGGCGGCAGCCGAGCACCATGTCGCCGGCCGTATCGGCGGCGAGGAATTCGCCATCATCCTCCCGGGCACCAACCTGGCGGCCGCGAGACTGTTCGCCGAGGGGGCTCGCAGCGCCTTCGGCGCGCTGCCCATGGAAGGCCTTCCGGCCGATCATCGCTGCAGCGCGAGCTTCGGCGTTGCCGAGCTCGCCGCGGGAGAGGGTTTCTCCAATCTTATGGGGCGCGCCGACGAGGCGCTTTACGCGGCCAAGAACGCCGGCCGCGACTGCGTGCGCCTGTCGGTCGGGACCGACCGCCGCCAGCTACCCGCGATGGTCAACGGCAGGGGCTGAGGTTGGGCATCTCGCCGTCGGAAAGCCCGTACATATAGGAGCGGCCCTTCACGAATACCGGCGGCTGGTAGCAGCCGGGTCCCGAAGCATTGTCCGATTCGTCATAGATCACCGGCGGCTGGCCGGCGCTGGTGTAGTCCGAAAGCTGCTTGGCCAGCCGGCCCTGGCCTACGATGATACGCTTGTAGCCGGCGGCGCTGTCGATGACGAGGTTGCCGAAGGAATCGGCATAGACGCGGTCGTGGTGGCGCAGGCCGGCCTCGGCCGGCGCGGCGATTGCGGTGGCCAGGGCCGCCAGCGCCATGGCGGCAAGGCTTGCCCGCACTGATTTCGAACGCATGTCGCTCTCCTTTAAGCGGCGCGACCATCAGCGGTCGCGGTGCAAAACGCCGTCCGAATCGGAAATTAACCCTTTCTTAACCTTTGTTAAGAGGTGAACCGCCCTTGGCCCCGGCTGTTAATGAACATGGTTAATTTTTTCGGGGAGTGGGTGGCCCGCTGACTCCGGGTGAACTTGATCTTGGCGTGCCGCGTGGCTAGCGTGCCGCGCACGAAAGGGGCAGTTGCATGAATTTTGGCCGCGCGGTTCGTGTATCGCTCATTTTTCCGTTGCTGTTAGCGGCCGCTGCCTGCGTGCCGCAGGACGGCGCGCCGAAGGCAGCGAGTGCCGCATCTCCCGCGGTCTCGCCGGCTCCGTTGCCCGCCGCGCCGGCGGCGCCTTCGGCATCCGCGGCGCCGTCGACATCCGCGACGCCCAAGATAGCCGCAGCACCTCCGCCGCCCGCCAAGATCGTCACCGATCTTACCGCGCCTCGATCCGGATCCGGCATCGGCACGGCCACCTACAGATGCGGCAACGGCACCGCGATCACCATCCAGAATCTCGGCTCGTCGCTGCGGGTGCTCGCAGCCGACGGCGCAACTGAGGAGTTCGCGGCCTCGCCCGCCAACCAGAACAGCCGCTACCAGGAAGCGGCGACCCATGACGCAATCGTGATCGACGGACGCGAGGCGCTCGTGATGAAGCGGGGGTCAACACCGCAAACCTGCAAGCGATAGCGGGTGCACCGAGCGTGCGTCAGCCAGCTGCCTGTCGCGCCGCGGTGACGCTGCGCCGGCTTCGAAACATCCGCTAATCGATTGAAGCGCCAGGCGGCAAATTTCTCAGACTAAATGACTTTTCCAAAACGATTTTCCGGCTTTGACGCGGTGCAAAAAGAGCATTAGAAACCGGCTGTCCGGAGCCATATATGAGAGCGGCAAACGCCGCCTTTCCATCGCGGCTCCAGGATGCCGAACTGGGGGAGCCATGAGCAAATCACCAGCCACCCGCGCAGGCGCCAGACGTGAACGGCCTCTCTCGCCGCACCTGACGATCTACCGGCCGCCGATCACGATGACGATGTCGATCATCCATCGCATCACGGGCGGCGCGCTCTATTTCGGCACGCTGCTGGTCGCGGCATGGCTGATCGCGGCCGCGAACTCGCAGGCAGCTTTCGACTGGGTCAGCTGGGCCTTCGGTTCCTGGCTCGGCCGACTGGTCCTGTTCGGCTACACCTGGGCGCTGATGCACCACATGCTGGGCGGGCTGCGCCACCTCGTCTGGGACACCGGCGCGGGGCTCGAAAAGCACACCGCCTCGAAGATCGCCTGGGCGACGCTCGCCGGCTCGATCGCGCTCACGCTGCTGATCTGGATCGCCGGCTTCATGGCGCGGGGGGCTTGAGGATGAGCACCAACAACACCGACATGCGCACGCCGCTCGGCAAGGTGCGCGGGCTGGGATCGGCGCGCGAAGGCACGCAGCATTTCTGGCGCCAGCGGCTGACGGCGATCGCCAACATCCCGCTGACCCTGTTCTTCGTCGGTTTCCTGATCGCCGTCAGCGGCCACAGCTATGCCGACGTGCGGGCGGCGCTCGCCAATCCGTTCGTGGCGCTGGTGCTGGCCCTGGTTCTCATTTCCGGGCTCTACCACATGCGGCTCGGCATGCAGGTGATCATCGAGGACTACATCCATGGCGAGGGCATGAAGCTGGCGTTGATCGCCCTCAACACATTCTTCTGCGTGGCAGTCGGCGTCGCTTCGCTGTTCGCCCTGCTCAAACTGGCATTCGGAGGCTGAAGTCTTGGCCAACGCAAACAACTATACATTCGTCGACCACAAGTTCGACGTCGTGATCGTCGGCGCCGGCGGCGCCGGGCTGCGCGCCACGCTCGGCATGGCCGAGCAGGGCCTGCGCACAGCCTGCATCACTAAAGTGTTCCCGACGCGATCGCATACGGTCGCGGCGCAAGGCGGCATCGCCGCCTCGCTCTCCAACATGGGTCCGGATTCCTGGCAGTGGCACATGTACGACACCGTCAAGGGTTCGGACTGGCTGGGTGACGTCGATGCCATGGAATACATGGTGCGCGAGGCGCCGGCCGCGGTCTACGAGCTCGAGCATTATGGCGTGCCGTTCTCGCGCACCGAGGAAGGCAAGATCTACCAGCGGCCGTTCGGCGGCCACATGATGAACTATGGCGACGGTCCGCCGGTGCAGCGCACATGCGCCGCCGCCGACCGCACCGGCCACGCCATCCTGCACACGCTCTACGGCCAGTCGCTGAAGAACAACGCGCAGTTCTTCATCGAGTATTTCGCGCTTGACCTGATCATGGAGCCGGACGGCACCTGCACCGGCGTGGTGGCGTGGAATCTCGATGACGGCACCATCCACCGCTTCTCGGCCAAGATGGTGGTGCTGGCGACCGGCGGCTACGGCCGCGCCTATTTCTCCGCCACCTCGGCGCATACCTGCACCGGCGACGGCGGCGGCATGGCCGCCCGGGCAGGGCTGCCGCTGCAGGACATGGAGTTCGTGCAGTTCCATCCGACCGGCATCTACGGCGCCGGCTGCCTGATCACAGAGGGCGCGCGCGGCGAGGGCGGCTATCTCGTCAATTCCGAGGGCGAGCGGTTCATGGAGCGCTACGCGCCGTCGGCCAAGGACCTCGCCTCGCGCGACGTGGTCTCGCGCTGCATGACGCTGGAGATCCGTGAGGGCCGCGGCGTCGGCAAGAAGAAGGACCACATCTTCCTGCATCTCGACCACCTCGATCCGGCCGTTCTGCATGAGCGGCTGCCGGGCATTTCGGAATCGGCCAAGATCTTCGCCGGTGTCGACCTCACCAAGGAGCCGATCCCGGTGCTGCCAACCGTCCACTACAACATGGGCGGCGTGCCGACCAATTACTGGGGCGAAGTGCTCAACCCGACGGCCGAGCATCCCGATCGCGTGTCGCCCGGCCTGATGGCTGTCGGCGAGGCGGGCTGCGCCTCGGTGCACGGCGCCAACCGGCTCGGTTCCAACTCGCTCATCGACCTCGTCGTGTTCGGGCGAGCGGCGGCCATTCGCGCCGGCCAGGTGATCGAGCGCAAGTCGGCGATCCCGTCGCCGAACGCGGAGTCGGTCGAGAAGATCATGGAGCGCTTCGACAGGCTGCGCCACGCCAACGGCTCGATCCCGACCGCGGTTCTGCGTGAGAGAATGCAGCGAGCGATGCAGGAAGACGCCGCCGTGTTCCGCACGCAGGAATCGCTCGAGAACGGCTGCAAGCGCATTTCAGAACTCTGGGGCGAGCTCAAGGATATCAAGGTCACCGACCGTTCGATGATCTGGAATTCCGACCTGGTGGAGACGCTGGAGCTGGAAAACCTGATGGCCAACGCCATCACCACGGTCTACGGCGCCGAGGCGCGCAAGGAGAGCCGTGGCGCGCACGCGCGCGAGGACTTCGACAAGCGCGACGACGCCAACTGGCGCAAGCATACGCTTGCCCATCTGAGCGAGGACGGCAAGGTGACGCTCACCTACCGGCCGGTGCACACCGAGCCGCTGGTGGCGGAAAAGGACGGCGGCATCAGCCTCGCCAAGATCGCGCCGAAGGCGCGGGTGTACTGATCATGGCGCCGGCGGCCGCGGGATATTCCGGCACGCCCCTTCCGGCCAAGCTCGGCCTGAAGGACGGCATGGTCGCCGCCTTCATTGCGTTGCCGCCGGAACTCGATGACCTCGCCGAAGCGGTGACCTTCGCCGAAGTAGATCGGCTTCCCGAATGGTCGGCGATCTCTGGCAAGCAGAAGTATGACGCCGTGCATGCCTTCACCCGGCATCGCGCCGAGGTCGAGGACGGCCTTGCAGGCATCGAGACGGCAATCAAGCGTGACGGCATGGTCTGGGTCTCCTGGCCGAAGAAGGCCTCGAAGGTGCCGACGGACGTCACCGAGCACGTGATCCGCGCCGCGGCGCTGAAGCGCGACCTTGTCGACGTCAAGGTCGCCGCCGTGAACGAAATCTGGTCCGGGCTGAAGCTCGTCATCCGAAAGGACCGCAGGTAATGGTCGAACTCACGCTCCCCAAGAACTCGCAGATCAAGCAGGGCAAGACCTGGCCGAAGCCGGAAGGCGCCACAAATCTGCGCGAATACCGCATCTACCGCTGGTCGCCGGACGATGACGAAAACCCGCGCATGGACACCTATTTCGTCGACATGGACGATTGCGGGCCGATGGTCCTCGACGCGCTTTTGTGGATCAAGAACAAGATCGATCCGACCTTGACGCTGCGCCGCTCCTGCCGCGAAGGCATCTGCGGCTCCTGCGCCATGAACATCGACGGTTCCAACACACTCGCCTGCACCAAGGGCGCCGAGGACATTTCGGGCGCGGTGAAGGTCTATCCGCTGCCGCATATGCAGGTGATCAAGGACCTGGTGCCGGACCTCACGAACTTCTATGCCCAGCACGCTTCGATCCAGCCCTGGCTGCAGACGGTCTCGCCGACGCCCGCCAAGGAATGGCTGCAGAGCCATGAGGACCGCGAGAAGCTCGACGGGCTTTACGAGTGCATCCTGTGCGCCTGCTGCTCGACCTCGTGTCCGAGCTACTGGTGGAACGGCGATCGCTATCTCGGTCCTGCCGTGCTGCTGCAGGCCTATCGCTGGCTGATCGACAGCCGTGACGAAGCGACAGGCGAGCGTCTCGACAATCTGGAAGATCCGTTCCGGCTCTACCGCTGCCACACCATCATGAACTGCGCGCAGACCTGCCCCAAGGGTCTCAATCCCGCCAAGGCGATCGCGGAGATCAAGAAGATGATGGTGGAGCGCCGCGTCTAAGCTTCGGCTGTTCGCTCCCGATAACGTCGAACGTCGCGCTCTACGGCACCCCCCTCTGTCCTGCCGGACAGAGGGGGGTGCTGTCCCGCCGACATTCAAAGGTTCTGCCTTGTCGCAGCGGTCGGATGTCTGCCAAAATCGCGTTCTAAAAAGGATAGCAAAGACAACCAATGACCGATCTCCCCGTCCTTTCCGCCGTCGAAGCGCGCGTGCTCGGCTCCCTGATCGAGAAGAAGGAGCTGACGCCGGACGTCTATCCGCTGACGCTCAATGGCGCGCATCAGGCCGCCAACCAGAAAACCGCGCG
>JBFLWR010000250.1:0-10036 GCA_040755925.1 Pseudomonadota bacterium | reverse complement strand
ACCATGGCCAGGATCATCACCATCATGACCATGCGCATGGCCATCACGAACACAGCCACCATGACCATGACTGAGCAGTCCTCCGGCATGGCGCTGCTGCGGCTGATGGCCTGGCTGTCGCCGTCCTTCCCGGTCGGTGGCTTCGCTTACAGCCATGGCCTTGAACGCGCCGTCCATGACGGGCTGGTCGCCGGTCGCAAGGATCTCGCCGAATGGCTGGAGACGCTGGTCGAGATGGGTTCCGGCTGGAACGACGCGGTGTTGTTCGCCGAAAGCTGGCGCCGCGCGCAAGACGGCGGCGATCTGGCGGAAATCGCGGGACTCGCCGAGGCGCTGGCCGGATCGCGGGAGCGTCATCTCGAAACCATGCTGCAGGGCGCGGCCTTCCTGAAGGCGGCATCGGCCTGGCCGTCCCCCGTGCTGGAGCGCTTGCCGGCGGACTGCGCCTATTGCGTCGCTGTGGGCGCTGTTGCTGGCGGGAACGGCATCGGGCTGACTGATGCGCTGGCCGCTTTCCTGCAGGCCTTTTTCTCCAATCTCGTGCAGGCCGCGATCAGGCTCGGCGTCGCCGGCCAGGTCGAAGCAGTTTCATTGTTAGCCGGCTTTGAACTCTTGGCGCTGTCGACGGCCGCGCGCGCCGCAACGTCCTCGCTCGACGACCTCGGCGGCTCCGCCTTCGTCTCCGACATCATGGCGATGAAGCACGAAACCCAATATTCGCGTCTGTTCCGCTCATGATCATCCTTGCCTGCATTCTCTCTATCGTCCTGCTGCTGATCACGACCTTGCATGTCTATTGGGGCATAGGCGGCATCTGGCCGGGCACGGACGCAAAGTCCTGCGCCCATGCCGTCGTCGGTTTTCGCGGCGTCGACGAGATGCCCTCGTCGGCCGCGAGTTTCGCCGTCGCCGCCTGCCTAGCGCTGGCGACGCTGTGGCCGCTGGCGCTGGAGGGCGTGTTCGCCTCGCCCTTCCCGAAGGAGGGGCTTGCCAGCACAGCGCTGCTCATTGGTCTTGTCTTCCTCGGACGCGGCGTCGCCGGTTTCACGCCCTGGTGGCGCGGGTTGGCGCCCGAGCAGCCTTTCGCGCGACTCGACCAGCGCCTCTATTCGCCGCTCTGCCTGCTGATCGGGCTGGGCTTCGCCGTCCTGGCAATCTCGGAGTTTCCGGCATGACCCAACCCAACGGCCCTCTTCGCGTCGGCATCGGCGGTCCCGTCGGTTCCGGCAAGACGACGTTGACCGAAAAGCTCTGCAAGGCGTTGCGTGATCAGTTCTCGATCGCGGTCGTCACCAACGACATCTACACCAAGGAAGACGCCATGATGCTGGCGCGCCTGCAGGCGTTGCCGGAAGAACGCATCGTCGGCGTCGAGACAGGCGGCTGCCCGCATACCGCCATCCGCGAGGACGCCTCGATCAACCTGCGGGCGATCGCCGAGCTGAACAGGACATTCCCCGACCTCGACATCGTCTTCATCGAGTCCGGCGGCGACAATCTCGCCGCCACTTTCTCGCCGGATCTTGCCGACCTGACGCTCTATGTCATCTCGGTCTGCCAGGGCGAGGAGATCCCGCGCAAGGGCGGGCCGGCCATCACCCGCTCCGATTTCCTCATCATCAACAAGAGCGACCTCGCGCCCTATGTGAACGTTAATCTCGACGTGATGGAGAGCGACGCCGCCCGCATGCGCGGCAAGCGGCCCTTCGGCTTCACCGACCTGTCGCGCGGCAAGGGCCTGCGGGAGGTCATCGACTTCATCGTCGGGCAGGGCGGTCTGCAATCGGCGCGCCCGGCGGCATGATCAGTTCGCCGCCTGACCCAGCAGTTTGCGGTTGCTGGCCGCCGTTATGCGCGGCATTGTCCGGGGAAATGGAGGAGTTTCGATGAGCATTGCCCGTCTGCATAAGGAGCCGCTGAGCAACCTGCCTTACTATGAGGAGCGGGTCGACCTCGCCGCCGCCTTCCGCTGGACTGCGCGGCTCAACATGCACGAGGCGGTGGCCAATCATTTCTCGCTGTCCGTCAACGAGGACGGCACCAAGTTCCTGATGAACCCGAACCAGGTGCATTTCTCGCGCATCAAGGCGAGCGACCTGCTGCTGATCGACGCCAACGACCCCGAGACGCTGTCGGGTCCCAACGCGCCTGATCCGACTGCCTGGGGCCTGCACGGCGCCATCCACCGCAACGTGCCACATGCGCGCTGCGCCATGCATGTGCATTCGATCCATGCCACGGTGTTGGCCTCGCTGGCCGACTCCACGCTGCCGCCGATCGACCAGAACTCGGCCATGTTCTTCAACCGCCATGTCGTCGACGCCCAATATGGCGGCCTGGCTTTCGAGGAAGAGGGTGAGCGCTGCTCGCAGCTTCTGACCGACCCCAAGGTCAAGGTCATGATCATGGGCAATCACGGCGTGATGGTCATTGGCGACAACGTCGCCGACACCTTCAATCGCATGTTCTATTTCGAGCGCGCCGCCGAGACCTACATCAAGGCGCTATGGACGGGCCGCCCGCTGCGCACGCTTTCCGACGAGATCGCTGAGAAGACGGCGAGCGAGATGGACGATTATCCCGGCCAGGCCGAGCGCCACCTCGCCGAGTTGAAGGCGATCCTCGACGAGGAAGAACCGGTCTACCGGAACTGATAATTACAGCCCGAGTTCTCGGCGTAATTCCTTGGCGCTGTTGATGACGATGGCGCCGGCCGGCCCTTGCATTGGCGCCTCCGGCCAGAAGATCGTCTTCATGCCCGCGGCAAGTCCGGCCATGGCGCCGGTCAGGCTGTCGTCGACGGCGAATGCGTCCGCCGGGTCGACGCCGGCGAGATAGGCTGCCCGCAGGAATGGCTCGGGCAGCGGCTTGCCGTCGATCACGTCGTTGCGGCTGACCGTCATCATGCCAGGATAGCTGAGCCCGACGGCGCGCAGGTTGGCATCGACGATCAGCCTGTCGGAGTTGGACACCACAGCCTGCTCGACGCCGAGCGCCCGCAACTCGTTGAAGACCTCGATCGCACCGGGGCGCGGCTTCAGCGTCTCTGTCATCGGAAGGTAGTGGTCGTATTTGCGCAGGATCCAGTCGTCGAACGGCAGCGACAGACCGAATTCGTCGCGCAGCATCTCGTAGACCGGCCATGCCGCGATGCCCAGCACGCGCTCATGCAGGTCGGTCGGCGGCGCGATGCCGACGCTGCGCAGCGCGGCCACGAGCGCCGCCTCATGCAGCGGCTCGCTGTCCACCAGCGTCCCGTCCATGTCCCAGAAAACCGCTTTCGGCGTCATGCAAGGCTCCTTTCGCCGATCCCCTTAATGCGTTTGCGCCCCGAGATAAACCGTCCCGCCGGCAAATGGCCTTGGTGGGAGCGAACCGGTCGAAAAGACATCGGTGAATGATGCAAGCAATTGCTCTCTCGATTGACAATTGCGCGCGGCCGCAATCGTTGTAAGCTAGCGGGCCCGTTTCAATATCGAACGGGTTGGGAGGCAGGACGTGAATTCGCGACAGGAAGCTGGCGGCAGCTCTAGGTTGGACGACGCCGCGCGCGCCGGCTGGCTTTACTACGTTGCCGGCAACACGCAGGACCAGATCGCCGCCAAGCTCGGCATCTCCAGGCAGACGGCGCAGCGGCTGGTGTCGTTGGCCGTGTCGGAGGGCCTGATCAAGGTTCGCGTCGATCACCCGATCGCCAATTGCCTCGACCTTGCAGCGCGCCTGAAATCGCGTTTCGCGCTCGATCTGGTGGAAGTGGTGCCGAGCGATCCGACGTCGTCGTCGACGACCATCGGCATCGCCGAGGCCGCAGCGGCCGAGATTGAGCGCCGGCTGCGCTCGCCGACGCCCGTCGTCATGGCGATCGGCACCGGACGCACGCTGAAGGCCGCGATCGAGCAATTGCCGCCGATGGAATGCCCGCAGCACAAGGTCGTGTCCCTGACCGGCAACATCTCGCCCGACGGTTCGGCCGCCTTCTACAACGTCATCTTCACCATGGCAGACCGCGTCAAGGCGCGCTCCTTCCCGATGCCGCTGCCGGTCATTGCCTCCTCGCCGGAGGAGCGCGAGATGCTGCTCAACCAGCCGATGATCCAGCCGACGCTGGCGCTGGCCGCCGAGGCCGACGTCACCTTCGTCGGCATCGGCGATCTCGGCCCCAAGGCGCCGCTCTTCGAGGACGGCTTCATCTCCGAGAGCGAGTTGAAGGCGCTGCAGAAGGCCGGCGGCATAGCCGAGATCGTCGGCTGGGTGTTCGATCGCGAAGGCCGCATGATCGACGGCATCACCAATGATCGCGTCTCGTCGGCCCCCTTGCCGTCGCGCGAAAAGTCGCTGGTCATCGCGCTTGCCATGGGCGAGCGCAAGCTGCCGGGCATCCTCGCCGCGGTGAACCGTCGCCTGGTCAATGGCCTCATCACGGATGAGCGGACGGCGGCCGCCCTGCTCGCCGGCGCTTGATGTCGAGCCACCGGCCCGGCGGGCTCATGCGCCGGGATAGATGCTGATTGCCATAAAATCGCAGCGGCTAATCGTGGAGCCCGCTTGGATCGTTGCCGTCGAGAAAGCCCATATCCCGCTGCAGATGCGGCGACAGTTCCCGAACGTCGATATAGACGCGCCGGCGGCCCGCGAAGCGCGAGAATTCGCGCGCCAGCAATGAAATCCATCCGCGAACCGGGGTCGAAACGAGCTTTTCCTGTGCCGTGGTCATGATCGTCAGCCTTCGCTAAGCTTGAACTGGATTGATCGTCGACCCCAAATATCGGGCTGGCAGGTCCGTGCTTCCAATTAAACCTCGATCATGACCCATAAGGAGGCCTTATGCCCGATCTGAGCTCTCCGCAGCTTGCGCCGCTGCCGCCGCTGCAGGCGATCCGGGTGTTCGAGGCCGTCGCCAGGCACCTCTCCTTCACCAAGGCCGCCCGCGAACTCGGCATGACGCAGGCCGCGGCGAGCTATCAGATCAAGCTGCTCGAGGAGCGCGTCGGGGCGCCGCTGTTCCTGCGCCGTCCAAGGCAGATCGAATTGACCGAGCCCGGCCAGCGCCTGGCGCCAGCGGTCAGCGAGGCCTTTGCCATTCTCGGTCAGGCCTATGCCGCGGCGCGGGGCGGGGCCGACGGATTGCTGTGCATCACCACGGTTCTGACCTTCGCCTCGAACTGGCTGGCGCAGCACCTGGGCTCTTTCCAGCTCGCGCATCCGGCGCTGGCCGTTCGGCTCGACACGTCGAGCCGCCTGACCGATTTCGCGCGCGAGGATGTCGATCTAGCCATCCGGTCCGGAGGCGGCAAGTGGCCGGGGCTGGAGGCCCACAAGCTGCTCGATGCCGATTTCACGCCGATGCTGAGCCCCAAGCTCGCGGCAAGCATCGGCGGGGTCAGGGAGCCGGCGGATCTCCTGCGGCTGCCGATCCTCGACCCCGGCGATATCTGGTGGCCGCAATGGTTCGAGGCCGCCGGCGTGCACGCGCATGATCTTGCCAAGCGGCCGGGCAGCAGCATGGGCGCCCAGGCCTACGAGGCGAATGCCGCGATCGCCGGCCACGGCGTTGCGGTCCTCACCAGGGCGCTGTTCAAGGCCGAACTTGCCGACGGCCGCCTCTTCCAGCCCTTCGACCTGGTCGGTGACGATGGCCATGCCTACTGGCTGGTCTATCCGACGGCCCGGCGCAACGTGCCGAAGATCCGAGCCTTCCGCGACTGGATTCTGGCCGAGATCGCCTGTCCGTAGGCCGCCGAGCTCAGCCCTCCCCCTCGAAAGATATCGACCGCGCCGCCGGATAGGGTGGCGTTACGTCACTTCTGCTGCACCGCAGCATCGATTCCGCCTTGACATAAATCACGCCAAGTGAGTAATTGCCCATAGCCAAGGCAAATGCTCATCTTGGTTTATGGGAGGATTTTGATGAAACTTCGCACGCTCACCCTGGGCCTGTTGTCGGCCAGCGCCCTTGCGTTCGCCGCGCATGCCGAATCCATCACCATCGCCACCGTCAACAACGGCGATATGGTCCGTATGCAGAAGCTGACGGACGACTTCACCAAGGCTAACCCCGACATCCAGCTGAACTGGGTCACGCTTGAAGAAAACGTGCTACGCGAGCGCGTCACCACCGACATTGCCACCAAGGGCGGCCAGTACGACGTCATGACTATCGGCACCTATGAGGTTCCGATCTGGGCCAAGCAGAGCTGGCTGCTGCCGCTCGACAAGCTCGGCGACGACTATGACGTCAAGGACATCATCCCCGCCATCGCCGGCGGCCTTTCGGTCGACGGCAAGCTCTATGCTGCGCCCTTCTACGGCGAAAGCTCCTTCGTCATGTACCGCAAGGACCTGATGGACAAGGCCGGCCTCAAGATGCCCGATGCGCCGACCTGGGACTTCATCAAGCAGGCCGCCGACAAGATGACCGACCGCGCCAATGGTGTGAACGGCGTCTGCCTGCGCGGCAAGGCCGGCTGGGGCGAGAACATGGCCTTCCTCACCGCCATGTCCAACTCCTTCGGCGCGCGCTGGTTCGACGAGAACTGGAAGCCGCAGTTCGATCAGCCCGAGTGGAAGAAGACACTGCAGTTCTATGTCGACCTGATGAAGGCCGACGGCCCTGAGGGTGCTTCCTCGAACGGCTTCAACGAGAACCTGGCGCTCTTCCAGCAGGGCAAGTGCGGCATGTGGATCGACGCCACCGTCGCCGCTTCCTTCGTCTCCGATCCGAAGGCCTCGAAGGTCGCCGACAAGGTCGGCTATGCGCTGGCGCCGGACAACGGCCTCGGCAAGCGCGGCAACTGGCTGTGGGCCTGGTCGCTCGCGATCCCCGCCGGCACCAAGAAGGCGGATGCGGCGGAGAAGTTCGTGTCGTGGGCGACCAGCAAGCACTATGCCGAGCTGGTCGCTTCCAAGGAAGGCTGGGCCAACGTTCCTCCGGGCACGCGCTCCTCGCTCTACGCCAATGCCGACTACCAGAAGGCGGCACCCTTCGCGAAGATGACGCTGGACTCCATCAACGCGGCTGACCCGACCCATCCGACCGTCAAGCCGGTGCCTTATGTCGGCGTGCAGTTCGTCGCCATCCCTGAATTCCAGGGCCTCGGCACCACCGTCGGCCAGCTCTTCTCGGCAGCCCTTGCCGGCCAGTCGAGCGTCGACGACGCGCTGAAGCAGGCCCAGGACGCCGCCACCGCGGCGATGACCGAAGGCGGTTACATCAAGTAGGCTCCTCCCGGTGCCGAACGCCGGTAGCGCACCATGACCGGCAAGGGCCGTCCGAAACCCAGTTCGGGCGGCCCCTTCGACCTCCGGAGCGTTTGGCCCTGCCTGGCTCCGGCTGTCTGTTTTTACGCAATTCCGAAGCTGCTACACATGTTTCGTGGAATTGCTTTTTGAAACCATTAGCCGACTGTTGAAGGGTGACCGTCATGGCTACTCAGCAAACCCGTTCGCTTGCCCGTTTCATGATGGCGCCATCGGTGATCCTGCTCTTCGTGTGGATGATCGTGCCGCTGGCCTTCACGCTCTGGTTCTCGTTCCAGCAGTACAATCCGCTGAACCCGATCCGCGACGGCTTCGTGGGTTTCTCCAACTACGCGCTGTTCTATTCCAATCCGGCCTTCCTGTATTCGATCCTCAACACGCTCACCATCGTCGTCAGCGTGCTGGTGATCACGGTGGTCGGCGGCATCCTTCTGGCGCTGCTCCTCGATCAGCCGATCTGGGGCCAGGGATTCGTCCGCATCCTCGTCATTTCCCCATTCTTCGTCATGCCGCCGGTGGCGGCGCTCGTCTGGAAGAACATGAGCCTGCATCCGCAATACGGCGTCTTCGCCGATATTGCGCGCTTCTTCGGCGCTGAGCCGATCGACTGGTTCGGCCAGCATCCGTTGACGGCCATCATCATCATCGTCGCCTGGCAATGGCTGCCTTTCGCGACGTTGATCCTGCTGACGTCGCTGCAATCGCTCGACGGCGAGCAGAAGGAGGCGGCCGAGATGGACGGCGCCGGCTTCCTGAGCCGCTTCTGGTACCTGACGCTGCCGCACATGTCGCGCGCCATCACCGTCGTCATCCTGATCCAGACGATCTTCCTGCTGTCGATCTACGCCGAGATCCTGGTCACCACCAATGGCGGCCCGGGGTATGCGTCCACCAACCTGCCCTTCCTCGTCTACCAGAAGGCGCTGCTGGAATTCAAAATCGGCCAGGCCTCGGCCGGCGGCATCATCGCAGTCATTCTCGCCAACATCGTTGCCTTCTTCGCCATGCGCGCCGTCGGCAGGAACCTCGACAAGTAAGGAGGACAAGATGGCACGCGCAGTCACCACCCGGCACAAGACGATCGCCACGGCAGCCGCCTGGATCGTCGCCCTGCTGATCTTCTTCCCGATCCTCTACACGATCATCACCTCGTTCAAGTCGGAGCAGGAGGCGATCCAGGGCTTCAGCCTGATCCCGTCGGGCACAACCGAGAGCTACGCCGAGGTGCAGGCGCAGAGCGGCTATTTCAAGTTTTTCCTGAATTCGGTGATCCTGTCGGTAGGCTCGACGCTGCTCGCCATCCTGATCGCGGTTCCGGCGGCCTGGTCGATGGCCTTCTCGCCGACCAAGCGCACCAAGGACATCCTGATGTGGATGCTTTCCACCAAGATGATGCCGGCGGTCGCGGTGCTTTTCCCGATCTACCTGATCTTCCGCGACACCGGCCTGCTCGACAGCCGCATCGGCCTCACAATCATGCTGATGCTGATCAACCTGCCGATCGTGGTCTGGATGCTTTACACCTATTTCCGCGAAATCCCGGGTGAGATCTTGGAAGCGGCGCGCATGGACGGTGCCTCGTTGTGGAACGAGATCGTCTATGTGCTGACGCCGATGGCGGTACCGGGCATCGCCTCTACCATGCTCTTGAACATCATCCTGGCCTGGAACGAGGCGTTCTGGACGATCCGGCTGACCACCACGGACGCCGCCCCGCTGACAGCATTCATCAGCTCCTTCTCGAGCCCGCAAGGTTTGTTCTGGGCCAAGCTCTCGGCGGCCTCGACGCTGGCGATCGCGCCGATCCTGATCATGGGCTGGTTCAGCCAGAAGCAGCTGGTGCGCGGCCTGACGTTTGGTGCCGTGAAGTAAGGGAAGCAGCCGCGCGAGGCGGTCGACGAACATACCCCGGGAGGAAAAACCATGGGAAATATCACGCTCAAGAACGTCTCCAAGTCCTTCGGGTCGACGACGATCATCCCGAACATCGATCTCGCCATCGAGGACGGCGAGTTCGTCGTGTTCGTCGGCCCGTCGGGTTGCGGCAAGTCCACGCTCTTGCGCCTGATCGCCGGGCTTGAGGACACCAGCGGCGGCACCATCAACATCGACGGTCGCGACGTCACCCAGGAGGCGCCCGCCAAGCGCAAGCTTGCCATGGTGTTCCAGTCCTACGCGCTCTATCCGCACATGACGGTCGCCAAGAACATCGCCTTCCCGCTGAAGATGGCGGGCGAGGATCAGGCGACCATCGACAAGAAGGTGAAGGACGCAGCCAGGGTGCTGAACCTCACCAACTATCTCGAGCGTCGCCCCGGCCAGCTCTCTGGCGGCCAGCGCCAGCGCGTCGCCATCGGCCGCGCCATCGTGCGCCAGCCCTCGGCCTTCCTGTTCGACGAGCCGCTGTCCAACCTCGACGCGGCGCTTCGCGGCACCATGCGGCTGGAGATCAGCGAGCTGCACCATCAGCTGAAGACGACGATGATCTACGTCACCCACGACCAGGTCGAGGCCATGACCATGGCCGACAAGATCGTGGTGCTGAATGCCGGCAACATCGAGCAGGTCGGCTCGCCCATGGAGCTATACAAGACGCCGCGCAATCTCTTCGTCGCGGGCTTCATCGGCTCGCCGAAGATGAACCTGATCGAAGGCGCGCCGGCCGACAAATACGGCGCCAAGACCATCGGCATCCGGCCGGAGCACATCAACATCTCGACCACCGCGGGCGACTGGAAGGCGACGGTGGGCGTCACCGAGCATCTAGGGTCCGACACTT
>JBFLWR010000025.1:0-5218 GCA_040755925.1 Pseudomonadota bacterium | reverse complement strand
CGAGTTCGAGCTCGGGCTCGCGGCGCTTCTGGTCGTGCTGGTCACCTTCCTGTTCCTGCGCAACATCCCGGCGACGATCATCCCCAGCCTCTCCGTGCCGCTGTCGCTGATCGGCACCTTCGCGGTGATGTATCTGTGGGGCTTCAGCCTCGACAATCTGTCGCTGATGGCGCTCACCATCGCTTCCGGCTTCGTCATCGACGATGCCATCGTCATGATCGAGAACATCTCCCGCTTCATCGAGCATGGCGACGACCCGGTGACGGCGGCGCTCGAAGGCTCGGCCCAGATCGGCTTCACCATCATCTCGCTCACCGTCTCGCTGATCGCCGTGCTGATCCCGCTGCTCTTCATGGGCGACGTCGTCGGCCGCCTGTTCCACGAATACGCCATCACGCTCGCCATCGCCATCGTCATCTCGGCCATCGTCTCGCTGACGCTGGTGCCGATGATGTGCGCGCGGCTGTTGAAGCCGCCGTCCGAGCGCAAGGAGGGCCGGCTGGCGCGCGGCAGCCAGGCCGTGTTCGACAAGATAGCCGAGGGCTATGCCGTGGCGTTGCGCTGGGTGCTCGACCGCCAGGCGCTGACGCTGCTGGTCGCGGTGGCGACGCTCGGGCTCACCGTCTATCTCTACATCGTCATTCCGAAGGGCTTCTTCCCGATCCAGGACACCGGCGCGATTTCGGCGGTCACCGAGGCCGCGGGTTCGGCCTCCTATGCCGACATGGCGGCGCATCAGCAGGCGCTGGCCGACCTCATCCTCAAGGACCCCGATGTCGCCAGCCTGTCGTCCTTCATCGGCGTCGACGGCCAGAACATGACGTCGAACAGCGGCCGCATGCTGATCAACCTGAAGCCGCGTGACGCTCGCGCCGACGACGCCAGCGCCATCATAAGACGGCTGGAGGCGGAAACCTCGGGCATCGCCGGCATCGCGCTGCATATGCAGCCCGTGCAGGACCTGACCGTCGATTCCACCGCGAGCCCGTCGCAGTATCAGTACGTGCTGCAGGATTCCGATCCGGTCGAGCTGGCGGATTGGACGTCGAAGCTCACCGACAGGCTGGCGGCGCTTCCACAGCTCGCCGATGTCGCGAGCGACAGCCAGCAGAGCGGGCTCGCCGTCGACATCACCATCGACCGCGCGACGGCGGCGCGTTTCGGCATCACGCCGGCGACCGTCGACAACGCGCTCTACGACGCCTTCGGCCAGCGCATCATCTCGACCATCTTCACCCAGTCCAACGAATACCGGGTCATTCTCGAAGCCGATCCGTCGGTCGGGCAGACGCCGACCTCGCTCGGCGCCATCTATCTGCCGTCGGCCAGTTCCGGCCAGGTGCCGCTGTCGGCGATCGCCTCGATCAACGTGCGGCAGGCGCCGCTCCTGGTGAACCACCTAGCGCAGTTCCCGGCCGCGACCATTTCGTTCAACCTGGCCCCCGGCGTCTCGCTGGGCGATGCCACGGCGGCGATCACCGCCGCCGAGCAGGACATGCAGCCGCCGGCCGGCCTGACAACCGGCTTCCAGGGCGCCGCCCTGGCGTTGCAGAGCTCGCTTTCCAACGAGTTGCTGCTGGTGCTCGCCGCCGTCGCCACTGTGTATGTCGTGCTGGGCGTGCTCTATGAGAGCTTCATCCATCCGCTGACGATTCTGTCGACGCTGCCGTCGGCCACCGTCGGGGCGTTGGTCGCGCTGATGCTCGCCGGCCATGACCTCGACGTCATCGGCATCATCGGCATCGTTCTCCTGGTCGGCATCGTCAAGAAGAACGCCATCATGATGATCGACTTCGCCCTTCAGGCGGAGCGCCTGCAGGGGCTCGACCCACGCGAGGCGATCTATGAGGCGTGCCTGCTGCGGCTGCGGCCGATCCTGATGACGACGATGGCCGCGCTGTTCGGCGCGGTTCCCCTGGTGGTCGGCGGGCTTGCCGGCTCGGAACTGCACCAGCCGCTCGGCATCACCATCGTCGGCGGCCTGATCGTCAGCCAGGTGCTGACGCTCTTCACCACGCCGGTGATTTATCTAGCCTTCGATCGCCTGACGCGCTCCGGCGCGCGCGAGCCGGCGCGCGGGCTGGCGGGCTAGCGTCGTGAACCTCTCGGCCCCCTTCATCGCAAGGCCGGTCGCCACGACGCTTCTGGCGATCGGGCTGGCGGTGGCGGGGGTGATCGCCTATTTCAACCTGCCGGTTGCGCCGCTGCCCAAGGTCGATTTCCCGACCATCTCGGTGCAGGCCTCGATGGCGGGCGCGAGCCCCGACACGATGGGGACCGATGTCGCGGCGCCCCTGGAGCGCCATCTCGGCCAGATCGCCGGCGTCTCCGAGATGACTTCGCGTTCCAGCACCGGCACCACCAACATCGTCTTGCAGTTCGATCTCGACCGCGACATCAACGGCGCGGCGCGCGACGTGCAGGCAGCGATCAATGCCGCCCGCGCCGATCTGCCGTCCGACCTGCGCGGCAACCCGACCTACCGCAAATACAACCCCGCCGACTCGCCGGTGATGATCCTGGCGCTGACTTCGCACACGCTGACGCAAGGGCAACTCTACGATGCCGCCTCGACGGTGCTGCAACAGCGCCTGTCGCAGGTCGAGGGCGTCGGCAATGTCGATCTCGGCGGGTCTTCGCTGCCTGCAGTCCGGGTGGAGCTCAATCCCGGCGCGCTGTTCCACTACGGCATCGGGCTGGAGGATGTGCGCGCCGCGCTCGCCTCGGCCAATGCGCGCAGCCCCAAGGGGTTCACCGAGGACGGCGCGCTGCGTTATCAGCTCTACACCAACGACCAGGCGAGCCACGCCGCCGACTACCGCGACCTCGTCATCGCCTGGCGCAACAACGCCGCCGTGCGCCTCAGCGACGTCGCCGATGTCGAGGACTCCGTCGAGGACGTGCGCAATCTCGGCCTCGCCAATGGCGAGCCGGCCGTGCTTTTGGTGCTCTACCGCGAGCCTAACGCCAACATCATCGACACGGTCGACCGCGTGCGCGCGCTGATCCCGACGCTGCAGGCCTCGGTGCCTGCCGATGCCCGGCTCAGCATCGCGACCGACGGCAGCACCACCATCCGCGGCTCGCTGCACGACACCGAGCTGACGCTGGTCCTGGCGGTGCTGCTCGTCATCCTCGTGGTGTTCTGCTTCCTGCGCGACTGGCGCGCGGCGCTGGTGCCCAGCGTCGCGCTGGTCGTTTCGATACTCGGCACCTTCGGGGCGATGTACCTGCTCGGCTTCACGCTCGACAACCTGTCGCTGATGGCGCTCACCATCGCCACCGGCTTCGTCGTCGACGACGCCATCGTGGTGCTCGAAAACATCATGCGCCACATCGAGGATGGCATGCCGCGAGGCAAGGCCGCGCTCGTCGGCGCGCGCGAGGTCGGCTTCACGGTGCTGTCGATGAGCGCCTCGCTTGTCGCCGTATTCCTGCCGATCCTGTTGATGGGCGGCATTCTCGGCCGCCTGTTCCAGGAATTCGCCCTGACCCTGTCACTGTCGATCGTGATTTCGCTGGTGCTGTCGCTGACTGTGACGCCGATGATGTGCGCGCATTTCCTGCGCATAGGCGCGACCGCGTCGACCAGGCGCTCGGTCCTGGCGCGGTTCGGCGAAGGCGTCTTCGAGCACGTCCGCGCGGGCTATGGCCGCTCGCTCGCCTGGTCGCTCGACAATGCCGGCATCATGCTGGTGGTCCTGTTCGCCGCGGTCGTCCTCAACGTCTATCTCTACGGCGTCGTGCCGAAGGGCTTCTTCCCGCAGCAGGACACCGGCGAGCTGATCGGTGGCCTCCGCGCCGACCAGGCCATTTCCTTCCAGCTGATGCGGCAGAAGTTCGAGCAGCTCGAATCGATCCTGAAGGGCGATCCGGCGGTGGCGAACGTCGTCGGCTATATCGGCGGCCGCCAGACCAATTCCGGCTTCGTCTTCGTCAGCCTGAAGCCGAAGGGCGAACGGGCGCCGCTGCAGACGGTGCTGACGCGCCTGCGCGCCCAGTTCAGGCAGGTGCCCGGCGCCCAGCTCTTCCTCAATCCGCGCCAGGAGATCAGGGTGGGCGGCCGCCAGAGCCTCGCCACCTACCAGTATACGCTGCAGGCCGACGGCACCGCCGATCTCGATGAGTGGACGCCGAAGCTGGTCGATCTCCTGAAGAAGGCGCCGGAACTCACCGACGTCAATTCGGACCAGGACCAGGCCGGGCTCGAAACCAACATCACGGTCGACCGCGAGAGCGCGGCGCGGTTCGGCGTGACGCCGGCCGGCATCGACAACACGCTCTACGATGCCTTCGGCCAGCGCCAGGTATCGACGATCTTCAACGCGCGCAACCAGTACCATGTCGTGATGGAGGTGGCGCCGCGCTACCTCCAGGATCCGAGCGCGCTGAACGGCATCTATGTCAGCACCTCGGGCGCCGCGGCCAGCGGCACGCAGCAGACCAACGCGCTCGCCGGCAGCCTGACCGGCTCGCTGCAGAACCAGGCCACCAACGCGATTGCGGTCACCGGCCACGGCAGCGCCTCCAGCGGCGCCGCCGTCAGCACGGCGGCCGAGCACATGGTGCCGCTCTCGGCGTTCAGCGGCTACGGGCCGGCGACCATGCCGCGGGCGGTCAACCACCAGGGCCATTTCGCCGCCGCGACGATCTCCTTCAATCTCGCCGACGGCGCCACCCTCGGCGACGCCTCGGCGGCGATCGATCGCGCCATCGCGGAACTCAGGATGCCGGTCTCGATCCACGGCTCGCTCGCCGGAACGGCGCTCGCCTTCCGCTCCAACCTGGTGAACGAGCTTCTGCTCATCGCCGCGGCGCTGGCCACGATCTATGTCGTGCTGGGCGTGCTCTACGAGAGCTACGTCCATCCCATCACCATCCTTTCGACGCTGCCCTCGGCGGGCATCGGCGCGCTTGTGGCGCTACTGGTCACCGGCATGGAATTCGACGTGATCTCGCTGATCGGCATCATCCTGCTGATCGGCATCGTCAAGAAGAACGCCATCATGATGATCGACATGGCGTTGCAGGCCGAACGCCAGGAGGGCCTGTCGGCGCGGGAGGCGATCCACAAGGCGAGCGTGCAGCGCTTCCGGCCGATCATGATGACGACCTTCGCGGCGCTCCTCGGCGCCTTGCCGCTGGCGCTCGAGTCCGGCACCGGCGCGGAACTCCGCCAGCCGCTCGGCGCGGCGATCGTCGGCGGGCTCATCGTCTC
>JBFLWR010000249.1:0-13010 GCA_040755925.1 Pseudomonadota bacterium | reverse complement strand
GAATATGGCGGCGCCGCGACCTACGTTGCCGAGCACGCGCCAGATGACCGCCGCGGCTTCTACACATCATGGATCCAGACGACGGCGACCCTCGGCCTGTTCCTGTCGCTCATCGTCATCCTGATCGTGCAGGGTTCGCTGAGCAAGGAAACCTATGCCGCCTGGGGTTGGCGCATTCCGTTCATCGTTTCCTTCGTGCTGCTCGCAGTGTCGATCTGGATCCGGCTATCGCTCTCGGAGTCGCCGACATTCCAGCGCATGAAGGATGAGGGCAAGGGCTCCAAGGCGCCGCTGTCGGAAGCCTTCGGCCAGTGGAAGAACGCCAGGATCGCGCTTTTGGCGCTGCTCGGTCTTACCGCCGGTCAGGCCGTGGTCTGGTACAACGGTCAATTCTACGCGCTGTTCTTCCTGCAGAATGTTCTCAAGGTCGATGCGCAGTCGGTCAACATCATGATCGCCATCGCTCTGGCCGGAGGCTCGATCTTCTTCGTCGTGTTCGGCTGGCTGTCGGACAAGATCGGCCGCAAGCCGATCATCATGGCCGGCCTCGCGCTTGCCATCGTCTGCACCTTTCCGCTGTTCAAGGCGCTGACCTGGGCCGCCAACCCGGCTTTGGCCACCGCCCAGCAGAACACCCGTGCGACGGTGACGGCCGCCCCCGGCGACTGCAAGTTCCAGTTCAACCCGGTCGGCACGGCGAAGTTCACCACCTCCTGCGATATCGCGACTTCGTTCCTCACCAAGAACTCCGTGCCCTATGACGTGGTGGCGACGGCAGCAGCCGGAACCGCGGCCACGGTCAAGATCGGCAACGAGACGGTCACCTCCTATGACGCCGTAGCTGCCGGCGACCAGGCCAAGGCCAAGGACGCTGCCTTCGTGAAGGCAGTCAACATGTCGTTGCAGGACGGCGGCTACCCGCTGAAGCGCGCGGCGATCAAGGTTCCGGATCAGAAACTCGACGCCTTCATCGCGGCCAATCCGGAGCTGAAGCTCAACGCCGCGACCATCCGCGGCGGCGAGAAGACGACGGTCAAGGCGGATCAGGCGATCGCCGACAAGCTTTTGACCAAGGACGAAGCCGCCGGCGCGCCGGAGGTCACCGTCTACAACATCCCGGGCGGCGGCGCTTTCGCCATGGTCGCCGATCCGGCGGCCATCAACTGGCCGATGACGGTCGGCATCCTCTTCATCCTGGTGCTGTTCGTGACCATGGTCTACGGGCCGATCGCCGCGATCCTGGTCGAGATGTTCCCGACCCGCATCCGTTACACCGGCATGTCGCTGCCTTACCACATCGGCAACGGTTGGTTCGGCGGCCTGCTGCCGGCGACCGTGTTCGCGCTCAGCGCCTACAAGGGCGACATCTACTACGGCCTCTGGTACCCCGTGGTGATTGCGGCGATGTCGCTGATCATCGGCACCATCTTCGTCAGGGACACGCTCGGCACCAACCTGCACGCCAAGGATTGACCGGTCGGGTATCGACTCTAACAGAAAGCCCGGCGCGAGCGATCGCGCCGGGCTTTCCATGTCCGAACTGTGATGAAGATCAACTCTTCCGCTGCTGGCTTTCTTCTTCGACCGCGGCCTCGTGGTACCAGCCGTCGAAGTCGGCATGCGTATCGCGCAACGCGGCAAGCTCTGCCGCGAATTTCGCCTTGGCGCCCAAATTTAAGGCAGACCTGCGCGCTGCCAGCGGGAACATCAGGATTTTTGCCGACGGGCGCGATTGCGTGACTTGCATTGGCGGTCTCCCTGCTTCTTCAGGAGCTTGTCGATTCATCTGCCAACCAAAATAGGTTCTGCGATTCCTTTAGGCAATATGCCTACGAAAAGATCATGTTTTGCCTATTATTTGCGCAATATCGACACCTGATCGATCCAGGCGCAGCACTGAGACGGCTCAGCAAAATCAAAGCCTTGAGACGACCATTTTGCCGCACCCCGCAAACGCGGAGTGGCACACGACTTGCATTTTAACCATTGGCAGGCCGGCTTAGCTCGGCCGTGCGTTGATGCCGCGGCAACGCGGCGTCCAAGCAACGAGAGGCACTGGAATGACCAAATACAAGCTCGAGTACATCTGGCTCGACGGATACGTCCCGACACCCAGCCTGCGCGGCAAGACCCAGATCAAGGAGTTTGCCGAGTTCCCGACGCTCGAGCAGCTGCCGCTGTGGGGCTTCGACGGCTCCTCGACGAATCAGGCCAAGGGCCACAGCTCCGACTGCGTGCTTAAGCCGGTCGCGCTCTATCCGGATCCTGCGCGCACCAATGGCATTCTTGTCATGTGCGAGGTCATGATGCCTGACGGCGTGACCCCTCATGAATCGAACAGCCGCGCGACAATCCTCGACGACGAGGGCGCTTGGTTCGGCTTCGAGCAGGAGTACTTCTTCTACAAGGACGGCCGTCCTCTCGGCTTCCCCGAGAGCGGCTATCCGGCGCCGCAGGGCCCGTACTACACCGGCGTAGGCTACAAGAATGTCGGCGACGTCGCGCGCCAGATCGTAGAGGAGCATCTCGACCTCTGCCTCGCCGCCGGCATCAACCATGAAGGCATCAACGCCGAAGTGGCCAAGGGCCAGTGGGAATTCCAGATTTTCGGCAAGGGCTCCAAGAAAGCCGCCGACCAGATGTGGATGGCTCGCTACCTGCTGCTGCGTCTCACGGAAAAATACGGCATCGACATCGAGTTCCACTGCAAGCCGCTCGGCGATACCGACTGGAACGGCTCGGGCATGCACTGCAACTTCTCGACCAAGTACATGCGCGAAATCGGCGGCAAGGCCTATTTCGAGGCCCTGATGGCCCAGTTCGAGAAGAACCTGATGGACCACATCGCCGTCTACGGCCCGGACAACGACAAGCGCCTGACCGGCAAGCACGAGACCGCGCCGTGGAACAAGTTCAGCTACGGCGTCGCCGATCGCGGCGCCTCGATCCGCGTCCCGCATTCCTTCGTCAAGAACGACTATAAGGGCTATCTGGAAGATCGCCGCCCGAACTCCCAGGGCGACCCCTACCAGATCGCCTCGCAGGTCCTGAAGACGATCTCTCAGGTTGCGACCGACGCGAAGGTTTCAGCGGCGGCCTGATGCCTCGCGTGGCGCGGGCGTCAGCCCGCGCTGTGGCGACTTTCCAACGATGCAAAAGCCCCGGTGGCAAATGCCGGGGCTTTTGCATAACTGCCTATGGCAAAGCCCGGCCGCAGCGCTCAGCCGGCGATCACGCCACGCGACTTCAGAGCAGCCACCACCCTGGCATGCGGCAGGGCAGGTGTTCGGTTACCGTCGCGGCCGACCATGTCGGCATTGGCGATCAGGGCGTTGAGCACGGCCTCCTCGGTTGCCTGCACCACGGCGGCATATAAATCGTCCATGCGACCCCACGGAATAAAATCCATATGGCTGTAGCTCTTCTCGGTTGGAGCGCCTTTCGGGAAGCGACCGTTGAGCGCGTCGCGATTGGCGGTCGAGAAGGCGAGGAAGATATCGCCTGAAAAATGCGACCCGGCGGTGCCGGTGCGCGCCAGGCCGAGCGGCACGCGCCGGGCGAGCGCCTTGCATTGGCCAGGCAGCAGCGGCGCGTCGGTGGCCACGATGCCGATGCAGGAACCGGCGCCGGTCGGCCCGCCGCTGAAATAGGCTTCCATCGGATTGTCGGCGGCGAGTTCGGCGCCGAGCGGCGCACCGGCAATGCTGAGTTCGCCGCGCGAGCCGAAATTGGCCTGCAGGAAGACGCCGACTGTGTAGGAACGATGACCGTAGTCGATAACCCGGGACGCGCTGCCCGAGCCGCCTTTGAAGGCATAGCAGTTCATGCCGGTGCCGCCGCCGACCGAGCCTTCCTCGATGGCGCCGCCGGCGGCATTGTCGATCGCTTCCATCGCGTGATCCACGGTGACATGCGAGCCGTTGATATCGTTGAGATAGCCGTCCCAGGTCTCGGCCACGACCGGCAGCAGCCATTGGTTGGCGACCTCCGGTTTGTTGCGCGCGACCCAATCGACGACGCCTCGGTGGCAAGGGCCGACCGCATGGGTGTTGGTGATCAGGATCGGCATGCTGAGGCTACCCGCTTCCTCCAGCCATGAGGCGCCGGTCATTTCGCCATTGCCGTTGAAGGAATGATAGCCGGCCGCGCAGGCGATGCCGACGCCGTCGCGGCCGAGCGGCAGGATTGCCGTCACGCCCGTGCGCACCGGACCGTGCCCGAGGTTGAGCTTGCCGTCGCCCTTGATGAGCGTCGAATAGCCAAGCAGCACCCCGTCGACGTCGGTGATGGCGTTTGCTGGGCCCGGGATGCCCGGCAGCGGAATGCCGAGGCTCCTGGCGCGCGCTTTGCCGGTCGGCGTGGTGGTCGAGGTCGGCAGTCGGTCCATGCTGCGATATGCTCCGTTTGATGAAAGCCGGCTCAGCGGAGGCTGCAGCCGGTTGCGAGTTCGGCGTAGTTGGTGAGGATCGCCAGCGCCGATGCGTGGTCGACAGCCGGCACGACGTTGACGAGATGCAGGCCAAGACCGTCTTCCAGCACGACCAGCCCGCGGGCGACGATCTCGCTCGCTCCGTTCAGCTTGAAGATGCCGGTGGCCGCACCCGCTTCGAGAACGCCGACATAGATCGCCACCTGGCGCTCGAAGAGCGTGATGTGGCGGGCGGCGTAACTGGCATCAGAGCGCGAATAGGCGCCGAGCTCGAGCAGCAGCCGGCAGAGCTGGTCGTCGGGGTCCGTAGGCAGTCCGCTCTCGAGCATCGTCTTCAATCGCTGGCGCGGATCGGCGATCGCCGCGACCGAGGCCGCGCGCTGCGTGCAGAAGCGTTCGACCGCCTTTCCCTGCACGTCGTCCAGCAGCTCCTTGAGACCCGGGTAATAGTAGAGCAGGGCGCTAGAGCTCATGCCGGCCTCATTGGCGACGTCGCGCAACGTGACGCCAGCAAGGCCACGCTTGGCGATCATCGATTCCGCAGCCGCAACGAGTGTCAGGCGGCGGTCGGTCTGTGTCTTCGGTCTGCCCATTCCGTTTCCTGAATTTGATTCAATAAAAACTGGCCTGTGGATTTTTGCAAGTCATGATACCGCATATTTATTGACGCTGAGTGTCGATGTGGCTAGCTTCCGTTGCGGATAATAATTTTTATCCAATTAAAAAAAGGGGAGGACAATGTCCACAAACGAAGCCACAACAGCGGCCGCCGACAAGGCCGCTTCCGGCGCAAAGGGCCTCGACCGGGCACTTAATGCGCTGGGCACGCTGATGATCGTGCTCTCGGCGGTGACGCCTGCATCATCGGTTTTCATCATCGTGCCGGGCGTCATCGCGCTGGCTGGCACGGGCTCATTCCTGAGCTTTGTCATCGCGGCGGTCATTGGCCTGTTCATGGCCTTTGTTTATGCCGAACTCTCGTCGGCCTATCCGATGGCCGGCGGCGAATACACCATGATCGGCCGCACGCTCGGCCGCTTCTGGGGCTTCGTCACTCTGGTGCTGGTGTTCGTCTCGATCGTGCTGATCGTCGCCGTCATCGCGCTCGGCGTCGGCACCTATCTCGGCGTCATCATCCCCAATCTCAGCCCGCAATGGGTCGGCGTGGTGACGATTATCCTTGCCGGCGCCGTGGCCGCGCTGCGCATCAAGGTCAACGCCTTCGTCACCGGCATTTTCCTCGGCATCGAAATGCTGGCGCTGCTGATCCTGACCGGTCTCGGTTTCGCCCATGTCGAGCGGCCGCTGTCGAGCCTGTTCACCTCGCCGCAACTGCTCGACACTACCACCAACGCGCTGGTGCCGGCTTCGGCAGCCATTATCCTGGCGTCCACCGCTGTCTCGCTCTTCGCCTATAATGGCTATGGCGCGGCAGCCTATTTCGGCGAGGAGACGCATGACGCCAAGCGCAACATCGGCAAGGTGGTGCTCTGGGCGCTGGTGATCACGGTTGCGGCAGAACTCATCCCGCTCACCGCCGTGCTGCTCGGCTCGCCGGATCTCGTCGGTCTGCTCGCCGCGCCGCAGAAGATCGAATACTTCCTCGAGGCGCGCGGCGGCCATTGGCTGACGGTGGCGATCAGCCTGGCGATTGCGGTGGCCATCTTCAACGCCGTCATCGCCATCATCCTGCAGGCGGCGCGCCTGCTCTTCAGCTCAGGGCGCGACAAGACCTGGTTCGGGCCGATCAACAATGCTGTCGCGTCTGTCCACGGCACCTATGCTTCGCCATGGATCGCAACCATCGTGGTGGTCGTGCTGTCGGCGCTTGCCTGCTTCATCGACCTCAACCTGCTGCTGGTGGTCAGCGGCACGTCGCTGGTGGTGATCTACGCGCTGCTTTGCGTGGCCGTCTTCGCCGGTCGCCGCAACGGCGCGACCTCGGGCGGGCATTACCGCATGCCGCTATTCCCGGTGCCCGCGATCCTCGCCTTCGTGGCGCTGGTCTACGTCGCCTACCAGAACTGGCTCGACGCCTCGTTCGGACGCCCAAGCCTTCTTGCGACACTTGCGATCATGGCGGTCGCGGCGATCTACTACCTTGTCTTCCTGGCTCGCCGCGCCGACTGGACGCTGCACGGCCCCGACGAGCTTGCAGGATAGGCGTCAGCCCTCCGACAGCCTGTCCATGCGAGAACCCCGGCTTTCGCCGGGGTTCTTTTTTGTCGAAAATGCAGTCGCTTAGACCGAGTAGTACATGTCGTACTCGACCGGGTGCGGCGTCATTTCGAAGCGCATCACCTCGGCCATCTTCAACTCGATGTAGGAATCGATCTGGTCGTCGTCGAAGACGCCGCCGGCCTTCAGGAAGCCGCGATCCTTGTCGAGGCTCTGCAGCGCTTCGCGCAGCGAACCGCAAACGGTCGGGATCTTCTTCAGTTCCTTCGGCGGCAGGTCGTAGAGATCCTTGTCCATTGGCTGTCCAGGGTGGATCTTGTTCTTGATGCCGTCGAGGCCGGCCATCAGCATGGCGGCGAAGCCGAGATAGGGGTTCGCGCCCGGATCGGGGAAGCGGACCTCGACGCGCTTCGACTTCGGCGACGAGCCGAACGGGATGCGGCAGGAGGCCGAGCGGTTGCGCGCTGAGTAGGCGAGCAGCACCGGCGCCTCATAGCCCGGCACCAGACGCTTGTAGGAATTGGTCAGCGGGTTGGTGAAGGCGTTGATCGCCTTGGCGTGCTTGATGATGCCGCCGATGTAGAACAGGCAGCTTTCCGACAGGCCGGCATATTCGTTGCCTGCGAAGGTCGGCTTGCCGCCCTTCCAGATCGACTGGTGCACGTGCATGCCCGAGCCGTTGTCGCCGAAAATCGGCTTCGGCATGAAGGTGGCCGTCTTGCCGTAGGCGTTGGCGACCTGGTGCACGACATACTTGTAGATCAGCATCTTGTCAGCGTTGCGCACCAGTGTGTCGAACTTGATGCCGAGTTCGTGCTGGGCGGCGGCGACCTCATGGTGGTGCTTCTCGACCCGCACGCCCATTTCGGCCAGCACGGTCAGCATTTCAGAGCGCATGTCCTGGGCGGAATCGATCGGCGGCACCGGGAAATAGCCGCCCTTGATGCGCGGACGGTGGCCGAGATTGCCCGTCTCGTAGTCGGTGTCGTCGTTGGACGGCAGCTCGGTCGAGTCCAGGCGGAAGCCGGTGTTGTAGGGATCGGCCTTGTACTTGACGTCGTCGAAGACGAAGAATTCGGCTTCCGGGCCGACATAGATGGTGTCGCCGATGCCCTCCGACTTCATGTAGGCCTCGGCCTTCTTCGCGGTGCCGCGCGGATCGCGGTTATAGGCCTCGCCGGAGACCGGATCGAGGATGTCGCACAGGATGACCATGGTCGACTGGGCGAAGAACGGGTCCATGTGGACAGTGTCCGGGTCCGGCATCAGCACCATGTCGGACTCGTTGATCGCCTTCCAGCCGGCGATGGAGGAACCGTCGAACATGACGCCGTCGGCAAACATGTCCTCCTCGACCTCGATGACGTCCATCGTCACATGCTGCAGCTTGCCGCGTGGATCGGTGAAGCGCAGGTCGACGAACTTCACGTCGTTGTCCTTGATCTGCTTCATGATGTCTTTGGCTGTCGTCATGTCATTTCTTCCCTGTGTGATGACGTGTCTTGAGGAGGAGAGAGTTGGAAACCTGAAATGTCAGATGGCGTCCAGGCCGGTTTCGCCGGTGCGGATACGCACGACTTCCTCGATGTTGGAGACGAAGATCTTTCCGTCGCCGATGCGCCCGGTTTGCGCCGCCTTGCGGATGGCCTCGATGGCGCTCTCGACAGCATCGTCGCCCAGCACCACCTCGATCTTAACCTTGGGCAGGAAGTCGACGACATACTCGGCTCCACGATACAACTCGGTGTGGCCCTTCTGCCGTCCGAAACCCTTGGCTTCGGTAACCGTGATGCCTTGCAGTCCGGCCTCCTGAAGCGCTTCCTTCACTTCGTCCAGCTTGAATGGCTTGATGATCGCTTCGATCTTTTTCATGTAGAAAGTGGCCTCCACTGCCAGAAAAACGGGTTGTGCGCCCCGCTTGCGCCTCCATCAAGCACGAACCGTGCCAGTTCCCGCAGACAGAGGCGGCGCCAGGCGAATTCGGCGCCGTGCCGCGTCCGGATGCACAATCGCGTCATTCGCTGCACCGGATGCGTCATTGGCGCTTAAAGCCTATACATCGCCGCTCCGGTAGTCTGCGCAAAATTTGGGCAGGTCGCGCAATTTGCAGGCAATCCCCTCGGATGTCGCCGCTGCGGGCGGCGCGGTTGCTGTTTGCCTAGAGCCGAAAACTGGACAATGCTTGATCGAAACAGGATCGGCAATCCCATGAGCAACGAACTCCTCTCGCCGGCCGAAATGGCCGAGGCCGACCGGCTGGCGATCGCGGCCGGCCCGCTCAACGGCCATGGGCTGATGCGGCGCGCCGGCGAAGCGGTGGCGGCCTTGGTGTTCGAGCGTTATCCAGTCGCGAAGCGGGTCCATGTGCTGTGCGGTCCAGGCAACAATGGCGGTGACGGCTATGTCGTGGCGCGGCTTCTGGCCGAAGCTGGTGTCGACATTACAATGTGGGTGTCGGGCGAGCCGCGCGCGGATAGCGACGCGGCGCTCGCGGCGGCTGAATGTGCCATGGACCGGCAACCGCTATCGGCCTTCGCGGCGGAACCTGGCTCTTTGGTGGTGGACGCGCTCTACGGGGCAGGGTTGTCGAAGCCGCTATCGGGCGATGCCGCCAGGGCTGTCGAGACGGTGGCCGACCTCGGCCTGCCTGTGGTCGCCGTCGACCTGCCCTCTGGCGTTTCCGGGGAGAGCGGCAACATTCTGGGCACGGCATTTCGCGCGACCGTCACGGTGACTTTCGCGCGGAAGAAACCAGGGCACCTGCTTTTGCCCGGACGTGAGCGATGCGGCGAGGTCGTCCTCGCGGACATCGGCATCGGCGACGGCATCATCGGTCAGGTCGCGCCGCGCACCTTCGAGAACGGGCCGTCATTATGGCAAAGCCAATTCCCGTTGCCGGCCGTCGACACGCATAAATACCGGCGCGGCCATGCGAGCGTTTTTTCCGGCGGGCCATCGGCGACGGGTGCCGCGCGGCTGTCGGCGCTTGCTGCCGCCAGAAGCGGGGCAGGGGCGGTGACGGTGCTGTCGCCGGCGAACGCCATGCAGGTCAACGCGACGCACCTGACGTCGATCATGCTGAGCAAGGCGGACACGCTTGCCGACCTCGGCGAGTTCCGCGGCGATCGTCGCCCTTCATCCTTCGTGCTCGGTCCAGGTTTTGGCGTCGGCGACAAGGCGCGCGACTTTACCCTGGCATTGCTGGATGTAAGCCAGGGCGAAGCCGGTATCGAGGGCGTGGTGCTCGACGCGGACGGCATCACCTCGTTTCGCGGCGCGCCCGAGCCACTGTTCGAGGCCGCTCGACAGCCTGGCGCGCCATCTCTGGTGATGACGCCGCATGAGGGAGAATTTGGACGGCTGTTCCCTGACATTGCAGGCGACAAGACCCTTTCCAAACTGGCTAGGACACGCGCAGCCGCGCGGCGCGCCAATGCCGTGATCGTCTACAAGGGCGCCGACAGCGTCATCGCATCGCCGGACGGCCGCGCCGCGATCAACGCCAACGGCGCGCCCTGGCTCGCCACTGCGGGCTCGGGCGACGTACTGTCGGGCATCACCGCCGGATTGATGGCGCAAGGCATGCCGACCTTCGAAGCCGCCTGCGCGGCAGTCTGGATCCACGCCGAAGCCGGCAGCCGGTTCGGCCCGGGACTGATTGCCGAGGATCTACCGCTGGCGATCGTGCCGATATTGCGCGAGCTGATGGAAATGTAGGCACGCGCCTCAGACGAGCCGCGAAAAAGAACCAGCCGCGACATGACCGCCTCACAGCGGGATGTTGTCGTGCTTCTTCCAGGGGTTCTGCATGTCCTTGTTGCGCAGCATGCGCAGCGCGCGCGCCACGCGCCGGCGGGTCGAGTGCGGCATGATCACCTCGTCGACATAGCCGCGTTCGGCGGCGACGAAGGGCGACAGGAAGCGATCCTCGTAAGCCTTGGTATGGGCCGCGATCTTTTCCGCATCGCCGATGTCCTTGCGGTAGATGATCTCGACCGCGCCTCTGGCGCCCATCACCGCGATCTGCGCCGTCGGCCACGCATAGTTCATGTCGCCGCGCAGATGCTTCGACGCCATGACGTCGTAAGCGCCGCCATAGGCCTTGCGCGTGATCACTGTGATCTTCGGCACGGTCGCCTCGGCATAGGCGAACAAAAGCTTGGCGCCGTGCTTGATCAACCCGCCATATTCCTGCGCGGTGCCTGGCAGGAAGCCGGGCACGTCGACGAAGGTGACGATCGGGATCGAGAAACAGTCGCAGAAGCGCACGAAGCGCGCCGCCTTGCGGCTGGCGTCGGAGTCCAGCACGCCGGCCAGCACCATCGGCTGGTTGGCGACGAAGCCGACCGTGCGGCCTTCGACGCGGCCGAAGCCGGTCACGATGTTCTTGGCAAAGCTCTGCTGAATCTCGAAGAAGTCGCCCTCGTCGGCGACCTTCAGGATCAGTTCCTTGATGTCGTATGGCTTGTTGGCGTTGTCCGGGATCAGCCGGTCGAGCGACAGATCGTGGTCGGTCACCGACTGGTAGCACTCGATCTCCGGAATCTCGGCGGTGTTGGACGCCGGCAAGAGGTCGACGAGCCGGCGCATCTGCAAAAGTGCTTCCACATCGTTGTCGTAGGCGCCGTCGGCGATCGAGGACTTGGTCGTGTGCACCGAAGCGCCGCCCAGGCTCTCGGCGGTCACCGTCTCGTTGGTCACCGTCTTCACCACGTCCGGCCCGGTGACGAACATGTAGGAGGTGTCGCGCACCATGAAGATGAAATCCGTCATGGCCGGCGAGTAGACGTCGCCACCGGCGCAAGGGCCCATGATCAGCGATATCTGCGGGATGACGCCTGAGGCGAGCACGTTGCGCTGGAAAATCTCGGCATAGCCGCCGAGCGCCGCCACGCCTTCCTGGATACGGGCGCCGCCGGCATCGTAGAGGCCGATGATCGGCGCGCGGTTGCGCAGCGCCATCTCCTGCACCTTTACTACCTTCTCGGCGTGAGCCTCCGAGAGCGAGCCGCCGAACACGGTGAAATCCTTGGCGAAAAGATAGACCGGCCGGCCGTTGACCGTGCCCCAGCCCGTGACGACGCCGTCGCCAGCGATCTTGGTCTTCTCCATGCCGAAGTCGGTTGAGCGATGCTCGACATACATGTCGAACTCCTCGAACGACCCTTCGTCGAGAAACACGTCGATGCGCTCGCGGGCGGTGAGCTTACCCTTCTTGTGCTGGGCGTCGATGCGATCCTGGCCGCCGCCCATGCGGGCGGCCTCGCGGCGGCGCTCGAGTTCCTTCAGCACATCCTTCATCGCCGGGTCCCCAAAACGGAAAGGTCGTTTGTGGTAATCGCGCGGGCAGGGGAGCGCAAGCGTCGCAATCGCCCCGTTTTTGCTGCATTGCAACATGAGCCCCTTGCATTTCGGGCCGGACTCGGCCATATGCAGCGGCATAGGCGCTTGGGCCGGAACGTTTCGGCCCTCTCGACGAATGAGACTGGTTGCGTCTGTTTTCCCTCTTTGCGGTCGATCGAACCGGTCGATAGGCAAAGCTGGCGAAAGAGCCCCGGGGCATGATGTCTGCGGGCACGACAGCGCAGCCGCGCGGGCAATCCTGCCCGCCGCCTTGTCGTTTCCTGACAATTTTTCGACGACAGGTTGCGCCCTGTCGCCATTGATGTTTGCGGCCACGGCCGCGTGAAAGAAGATTATTTTGACCAACGAAACCACAGCGGAACTCACGGGTTTCGCAGCACTTGGAATTACCGGCGCGCTGCTCAAGGCCACCCAGGCCGCGGGCTTTGCCGACCCGAAGCCGATCCAGACCCAGGCGATCCCGCCGCAGCTCGAGGGCCGCGACATACTGGGCATCGCCCAGACCGGTTCGGGCAAGACCGCGGCCTTCGCGCTGCCGATCTTGTCGAAGATCATTGGGCTCGGCACCAAACGCCGCCCGAAGACGACGCGCGCCCTCATCCTGGCGCCGACCCGCGAGCTTGCCGTCCAGATCGAGGATACGATCAAGCTGCTGGCCAAGGGCGCTCATATATCGACCGCGCTCGTGCTCGGCGGCGTTTCGCGCTTCAGCCAGGTCAAGAAGATCGGCCCTGGCGTCGATATCCTGATCGCCACGCCCGGCCGGTTGACCGACCTCGTGCGCGAAGGCGATCTCATCCTTGCCGACACCAAATGGCTGGTGCTCGATGAAGGCGACCGCATGCTCGACATGGGCTTCATCAACGACGTCAAGCGCATCGCCAAGGCGACCGCGCCGGACCGCCAGACGGCGCTGTTTTCGGCCACCATGCCGGACGAGATCGCCGAGCTCGCCAAGGGCCTGTTGAAGAACCCGGTCCGCATCGAGGTCGCGCCGCAGAGCACGGCGGCTGCCGAAATCGTGCAGAGCGTGGTGCTT
>JBFLWR010000248.1:0-9052 GCA_040755925.1 Pseudomonadota bacterium | reverse complement strand
TGCTTAAGATGGTTGCCATATCTGTTATTTTGATCGGGTTGGGATTTGTTTTCCTGCTGGATCGGCATGCGCCTCCGCAGCTTATATTTTGTTCGTGGGTTTGCATGGTTTTCGGAGTCTGGTTGGCAGCTATATCGTTGCGTCGATTGGTGACACACGTGCCCGCAGTGGTGCTGTCGTCGGAAGGTGCGAAAGTCCCCTGGTTAGGCAGGATCGTACCCTGGAGCGCGATCTCGGGGCTTTCCGAGATTTCCTATAAGAAATCCGTCGTTCTCAGGCTGGCCGTCGATCCAACCTACGCACGGACCGTGCCGAGGCCATGGTATACCCTGCAACGGGGTGGCAAATTGGCGCTCAGCATCCCGATCAGCCATATCGATACCGCAGGCTCGGATATCGCTCAGCTTTGCCGCGCCTATATGACGGCGCAACCGGCGCTCAATCCGGTGCAAGACCTGGGCGGACGCGAGATGCCTTCGTCCACCAAGCAGCCCCTTGCTTCCTTTGCGCTTATCGCCCTGCTGGTCGTGATCTACTGCGGCGAGCTGACGTTTGCCATCAATCCCAACCAGGGCGGGTCGCCCTCGGTGGAAACCTTGATCGCGCTTGGCGGCATGTTTCGATCCCTGGTCTGGGGCGGCCAGTGGTGGCGTCTGGTCACGGCTACCTTGATGCACGCCAGTATCGTGCATCTCCTCGGCAACAGCTTTGCGCTTTGGCGCGCGGGTGCCTTGTTGGAGGGGTTGGTGGGCCGCGTATGGTTCCTGGCGCTTTTTGCCGTATGCGCGGTGGGCGGGGAGGTGGCGTCCCTGTTCATGACGCCGGCCAATGTCGTCGGCGTTGGCGCGTCGGGCGGCATTGTCGGCCTTTTTGCCACGGCAATCGTGCTCAGCTTTCATTTCCGTTCCAGTTCGCAGCGGACTCTGATGCAAACGCGGGCGATTTCGATTCTGGTTCCCGCCGTGCTGCCGCTTTTTTCGGCTTCCGACCAAGGCCTGAGGATCGACTATTCCGCCCATATTGGCGGTGCGATCGTGGGCGCTCTGCTCGCTCTGGCGCTGATGTCGTTCTGGTCCCGTGACCAGGCGCGTCCACGCTATACGCGCGCCGCGGCGGTTCTTGCCGGCGCTTTCTCCCTGGTGGCGCTAGGCGCCCTCGTGCCGATCAGCCAGACTTACGCTGCCTATTCGATGGAGAGCGCCTTTGCGGCGTTCTTCAACGGTCGCTATGCCGACGCCGAGCGGATGTTCCAGCAGCAAAGCCAAATCCCGGACGCGCAGGTGGCTTACATGGATCTGTGGCGCATCATGGCGATGGGCTACGCGAAGGACCCGGGGTTGCAGACGCAGGCACAGCAGGCGCAAGCCAAACTCAGCCCCGCTGCGTGGCCCTATCCGGTCTTCGATCTGTTCACAGGTAGGCTGTCCCCGGAGGCTCTGCAGCAGAAAGCCGTCGGCAACGATCAATTGTGCGAGGCGGTCTTCTATAGCGCCGAGCAGGAGTTGATCGCAGGGCGTGCTGAAGACGCAAAGCCGCTGTTGAAGAAGGCGCTGTCGATATGCCCGAAGACGTTTTTCGAATTCGGGGGCGCGCAGGCGGAATCAAGACGGCTGCACGAAGACGGCGCTGGTTCTTGAAGCCTTGGTTTGTCGTGCGGCCGGGGAGCATCGGCCGAGCGTTTGCCTCACCCCTGGGCCGGCTCCTCATAGATGCCGATGATCAGCAGCCACGCGCCTGAAATCAGGAAGGCGAAGAGGACGATGGTCCCGATGGCGGCGATGTAGAGTCCCGTGCTGCTCCCGAAGATGAGGAAGATCGCGCCCAGCACTTCGGCCAGGTAACACACCGTGCCGCCCGCGAGCCTGGGCGTGTTCAATCCGATCGAACTCATCCCCGCCATGATGGCTACGGTGTAGCCCCTGACGAATATGAACGTCGCGACCACCCACAGCAAAAGCCATTCGAGGCCGAGCGCGGGAAGATACTGGTTGCCCAGCAGCGCAAGGCTGCAGGCCATGAAGATGGCGCTGAAGCCGGACAGCATGTTTATCGCGCGGTTCTTGTGCGTCGTGTTGCGCACGATGCGTTCGGGATTGATCGAGATGGCGACGAAGATCAGGCCGGCAAGGCCTGCCGCGCCGCCGCCCACCATGACGAAGAAGTTGCTCCACTGGTCCAGCATGATTTGCCCCTCAGGCCCGAGCTTCGGGCGGCTCGATGTACCGGCAGGCTAGCATGGCTGCGCCTCGAGACTCCACGGGGCGGGACGGAAGATCGCGGCAGTTTCATCGTCTCGGATCTGGAAGCGCCGCCGCCGGCTGCCGGTCCGCGCACGCTCGCCCAGGGAGCCACGGCGTGCTAATGACGCCCGATCCCTCCTGATGTCGGCCGCGCCCCCCAGATGTTGAACTTCTATCCGCAAGGCAAGTCTCCCGAAGCGATGGCGCAGGCCATCTGGCTGGACCTGCGCGACCCGGCTCCCGCCGAGCTCGCCGAGGTCCAGAAGCTGACCGGCGTCGCGGTGCCGAGCCGCGAAAGCCTTGCCGAGATCGAGAACTCGAGCCGGCTCAAGGCGCGCGACGGCGTGCTTTCCATGAGCGTGCCGATGATCACCCATGTCGAAGGCGGGCCGCCGCAGGTCTCGCCCGTCGGCTTCGTGCTTTCGCGCGACCGCCTCATCACCGTTCGCTTCGCCGCGCTGCCGGCCTTCGACGACGTCGCCGGGCGCTTCGGCGATCCAGCCCGGAGCCCGACCTGCAGCCTGGAGGTGTTCGTCGATCTTTGCGAGGAGATCGTCGACCGCCTCGCCGACGGCCTGGAGCAGGTGGCGGCCGAGCTGCGCGCCCTGTCCGCGTCATCCTTCCATGTCCCCGACAGCGCGGGCCGCAAGGCGATCCGCTCCAACCGGGTGATCCGGGGCCAGCTGCGCCATGTCGGTCGGTTGGGAGATTATCTTTCGGAGAAACGGGATGCCCTGCTGGCGCTGGCGCGCGCCGTGAATTTCAGCATCGAGATGACCACCGACTGGGACGCCGGCCAGGTGATGTCGCGAATGGATGGTCTCAAGCAGGACCTGGCCTCGCTGGCCGACTATGAGGTGCATCTCGCCGACAAGGTGCAATTCCTGCTCGACGCCATGGTCGGACTGATCGGCATGGCGCAGAACGATATCTTCAAGATCCTCACCATCGTCTCGATCGTCGGCATCCCGCCGACGCTCATCGCCGGCATCTACGGCATGAACTTCAAGGGCATGCCCGAATATGACTGGGCCTATGGCTATCCTTACGGGCTGGCGCTGATCTTCCTCAGCGCGGTCATTCCGCTCGCCTGGTTCAAATGGCGGGGCTGGTTCTGAGCGCTGCGAATCCAATTCGCGAAGGGAGCCGACGGCGGTATAGCGGAACCGTCCAGACACAAAAAAGCCCGCTCCGGTTTTCTGGAGCGGGCAGGAGCTTCTATCCCTTATTTGCAGTCTCTTATTTGCAGTCTTTGAGCAGCTTCAATGCCTTCTCGGCATTGGCCTGGGAATCGTAAGCCTTCGTTCCGGCGTCAGTCACTTTCTTGCCGTCTGGCTTCGTGGAAACCACGGAGCACTTCTTCGTCGTGGCGTCCTTGCCCACCCAGTATTGGGTCGCGGCGAACGCAGGCATGCTGACGAGCGTCACAATCGAAGCAGCAACCAGAACTTTGCGAATCATGGTGTTCTCCCAGATTAAACAACAACTTTCGGGGCGGCCCGGCTCACTATCCTTCCGGTTCTGTGCCCATCAACCAGCGATGAGTGAACCGAGCCACGGGTCAGCGGTATCGCGAACTTGCCATCGAGGGCAATTTACAAATCCGTAAGTCGCGTTGCCTTCGACCTGCCGCTCCTGGTGCGCGGCCGAAATGCTTGCCCGCCGCCCCCCGAGCTCCATGGGGTGGCGGAGGCGACCGCGACAGTTTCGTCGCTTCGGCTTGTGGATACGTCGTCGCCGGCTGCCGGCGCGTTCGCTCGGGGGAGTCGCTGCGTGTCGAACGCCTGACCCCCGTGGATCTCATGTCCGGGCCACGGCTCGTCGAACTTTTTGCGAGCCGCATCGGTCGCGCATTTTCGTCTTACGGTCCGGCCGTAAATTAGTCGGCTATATCTGTCCGCCCTAATGCAAAATCGTAGCCTCTCCGACGGCAGCAAACCGCTGCGCTTTTCGAGCTCTTTGAGGGGACCTTATGATCAAGCTCAAGTTCGCCGCGCCGCTCGGCGCGTGCCTGTTGCTGTCGATGCCGGCCTTGGCGGCGAATGTGGTCGACACACCGCCGCTGCCCGCTCCCACCTGGACGATAGGTATCGAAGGGACGCCGGAGTTCTATGCGATCAACAATGGCAGCAACACCGCCAGGTCGCTTGCCGACACCTACTTCAAGCTCAGCGTCTCGCACACTTTCGAGAACAATTTCGTCGGCGGCCTATTTATCCAGCCAACCTTCAAGACCGGCGGGAAGACGCAGCTCTATGCCGAGGCGTCGCTCGGATACAAGATCAAGCTGTCGGACAGTTTTACGCTGACGCCGAGTTTGGCTCTCGGCTACACTTGGCACGATACCGCCATCGTCAAGGGCTCGGACGCAAATGCGCAGCTTCCCTACTACGCTCTCTACCTGGCCGGCGACTGGAAGCTGGACAAGCAGTGGACATGGAACGTCTTCAACCTGCGCTATCGCAATGCTTTCAACGCGACCTGGGAGACGCCGAAGCTGGCAACCGGCGTTACCTACAACATAGACACCTATAACGCCGTCTACGCCAGCCTGGGGTATTCCTGGAAAAAGGCCGAGACGACGAAGTCTCCTTACGATCAACTGGCGGCGGATAAAATAAGCCTCGCCATCGGTTACAAGCACTCCTTCTAATGCATGTCGCCCAAAAGTGCGCAGCGGTTTTGGGACAACGACTTGCATCAAAACAAAGACTTGAGGCGCGTCACGTGAGTCCGATCAAACGCGATGCGCTTTAGGACAAAGGCGGCCAGCGGCGCGGGCTGTCGGGCGGCGAAGGCGTCCACGCCGCGGTCTTGCGAGACCTCCGCCTAATGCTCCCTGAATGCCCGCGCGAAGGAGTCCAGCATCGGCCGGGCAAGATATTCGAGGAACGTCCGGTCGCCGGTGCTGATGAAGGCCTCGACCGGCGTTCCTGGATAGAGTTGTCCGGCCGTGACGCCGGGAGGCAGGGCGTCGGCGATCTTCAACCTTGCGCGGAAATAGGGCTCGTGGGTGGCTGGGTCGAACAGCCGGTCGGCGGAAATCTGCGTCACCGTGGCCGGCACCTCGGGCGTCAGCCGCATGTTGAGCGCGGAGAGCCTGAGCTTCGCCGGCTGGCCGACGCGCACGCGGTCGATGTCGCCTGGCTTGAGCTTGGCGTCGACGATCAGGCCGGATGCCGTCGGCAGGATCTCCATGATCTTCTCGCCCGGCCCGATAACGCTGCCCTTCGAATTGTAGGTCGATGACACGACGATCCCGTCGGCTGGCGCCCTGATCGTGGTGCGGTCGAGCACCGCCTCGGCCGCCCGCGTCTGCTCGCCGATGTCGGCGAGCTTGGTGCGCACATCGTCGAGCTTGGTCAGCGCGTCCTCCACCCGCTGCGTGGTCAGGCGCTCGGTCTGGTCCTGGGCCTCGATGATCTGCGTCTTGACCGAGGCGAAGTCGGCCTCCAGCGTGCCGGCCTGGCCGACGAGGTCGGCCTCGCTGCGCAGGAGCTGCGAATATTCGCTGCGGTTGGTGAGGCCCCGGTCGAGCAGGCTCGACTTGATGTCGAGCTCCTTCTTCACCACGTCGGCCTGCTGCTGGATGGCGAGCTTCTGGGCGTTCAGGCCCTGCAGCGACTCCCGCTGCATGGTGACACGCTGCGCCAGGATCGACTGCTCCGAGCGGAACCTCGCCAGCCTTGCGTCGAATTCCTTCTGCTGCTCGCCGACCAGCATCTCGAAATCGTGCTGGAACGCCGCCGGCGCCGCCTCGGTGACCGGCGCCAGCCTGTCCAGCCCGTCGCGCTCGGCCTTCAGCCGCAGCGCGCTTGCCTCGAGCGCGATCGACTGCCTGGCCAGCCGGTTGAGCTCGGCCTGCGCTGCCGTCTTGTCGAGGACGATCAGCTCCTGCCCCTCCCGCACCCGGTCGCCCTCATGCGCGAGCAACTGCTGGACGATGCCGCCCTCGGCATGCTGGATCAGGATGTTGCCGCCGGTGGCGGAGATCGTGCCCTGGGTGATCACGGCGCCGGCCAGCGGCGCGCTCGCCGCCCAGTAGCCGAAGCCGCCGACCAGAAGCGCGGTCGCGGCATAGCCGGCGAAGGCGACGCGGCGGAAATCGGTGCGCGGCTGGTTGTCGAAGGTGAGGCTCGGCGGGGACATTGGTCAGGACCCGTAGCGCACGCCCGGCGCACGCATCGTCTGCGCGAACGATCCGGTGGCGACCGGCTTCTGTTGCGCGGACGCACCCTTAGCCTGCTGCAGCACCTCCGTGCTCGGGCCTAAGGCTTCGATCATGCCGCCGCGAAGCAGCATCACCCGGTCGCAGGCCATGGCGATCGACGGCCGATGCGTGATCACGATGACCGTGACGCCCGCGGCGCGCGCGGCCGAGAGCACCGCTTCCAGCGAAGCCTCGCCGGTGCCGTCGAGATGGGTGCTCGGCTCGTCCAGCACCAGGATGCCGGGCTTGCCGTAAAGCGCGCGCGCCAGCCCGATCCGCTGGCGCTCGCCGCCCGACAGCGTCCGGCCCGAGGGGCCGATCCGGGTCTGGTAGCCGTCCGGCTGGGCCACGATCAGCTCGTGCGCCTCGGCGCGTTTCGCGGCCTCGACGATCGCTGCGTCGTCCGCTTCGGGATCGAGGCGGGCGACGTTTTGCGCGATCGTGCCGGGGAAGAGCTCCACCTCCTGAGCCAGATAGCCGATATGCCCGCCGATCTGGTTTTCGTCCCAGGTCCGGAGGTCGGCGCCGTCGATCCTGACCGTCCCGCCGGTCGGCTGCATAGCGCCGACCAGCAGCCGCGCCAGCGTCGACTTGCCGGCGCCGCTCGGGCCGACGATCGCCACCGCCTGTCCCGCGGCAATCTCGAAGTTCAGCCGCTTGATGATGGGCGCGGCCCCTGGCTGTGCATTTGGCGCCATGAAGACGAGATCCTGCGCGGCGATCGCGCCGGACGGGTCGGGCAGGGCCAGTTTGCCGCCCTCTCGCGGCTGCCCGGCAAGCGCTTCGCCCAGCCGCCGCCAGGCGCGCCTTGCATCGACGATCTCCCGCCAGGAGCCGATCAGCTGGTCGAGCGGCTGCAGCGCGCGCGAGGAGACCAGCGAGGAGGCGAAGATCATGCCGGCGGTCATCTTGCCGCCCAGCACCAGCCACGCGCCGGCGCCCAGTATCGCCAGCTGCAGCACCATGCGCAGCGCCCGCGAGGCGCCGCTGAACACCGCGTTGGCGCTGGCCGAGCGGTCGTGCAGGACGAGCGCTTCGCCGACATGGCGCCCCCATAGCCGGGCGGCGCTCTCGACCATGCCCATGGCGCGCAGCGTCTCGGCGTTGCGGATGAAGGCCTGTTCGGCCTGGCTGGCCAGCGCCGTGCGCTCCGTGGAAAGCGCATCGTTACGGCCGATGGCGAGCTGGTTCGCCACCACCAGCACGAAGAGCGCCACCGCACCCGCGAGCGTCAGCCAGAACAGCAGCGGATGGATGAGATAGAGCAGCGCGAGGAACAGCGGGGCGAAGGGCAGGTCGAAGAGCACCGCCACACCGCGCGAGCGGATGAAGGCGCAGACCGAGGCAAGGTCGCGCAGCGGCGACAGGACGCCGCCGGCTTGTCCGGCGCCGAGCGCGGCGGCGAATGTCCTTGCGCCGAGCCGCCGGTCCAGCGTCGCCGCCACGCGCTGCGTGTAGATGGCGCGCACCGCGTCGAGGAAGCCGAGGAAACCGAGCGCGACGACCGCCATGGCCGACAGGTAAAGCAGCGTCTCGACGCTGGAGGAGGGCAGCACCCGGTCATAGACCTGCAGGAGGTAGAGCGGGACCACCAGCAGCAGGGCGTTGATGAGCAGCGAGAACAGCCCGACATCGGCGACCGCGCGACGCAAGACCGGCCGCGGATCCGTTCGTTCCGTCATGTCCGCACCCTTCCAAGGCCTGGGCACCCGCTTCAGGCCGCATGCTCGTTCGTGATGCCGATATGCGTGCTGCTGGTCGTATGACTGGCCAATGCCAGCGTGTGGCTCGACAGGTCGTCAAGCGTGTAGGCGCGGATATAGTCGATCTTCATCTCGGCAGGGGTGGCAAGGTGATCGGGCGGCGCGCCGGCGAAGCCGCCGACCGCGAGGTTGACCAGCATGTACATCGGGCTGTGCATGTCGGCCGGCGTCGCCTTCTCGGCGACCTCGACGCCGTCATAGGTCCAGACCAGCTCGTCCGGTGTCCACAGCACGCCATAGGTGTGGTAGCCGCCGGTATCCATGACGTTCACCGTGGACGAAACCTCGGTGTGCGTGCCGGTCGCGTTGGAATGCGCCGTCATGTAGAGCTTGTTCGGCTCCTGGCCGCGCATTTCCATGACGTCCAGCTCCGGCGGCCACGAGCCGTCTTCCGGCAGCAGCCAGAAGGCCGGCCAGGCCCCGGCATTATGCGGCAGCTCGGCCCGCATTTCGAAATAGCCGTAGGTCTGCGAGAAGGATTCGTGCGTGTTCAGCAGGCCGGATGTGTATTCGTAATTGTTGATGAGGGGCTTGATGTCGGCCGGCGCCTGCGCCGCGGTGATGGTGAGGATCCCGTTCGAGATGCTGAACGGGTTGACCGAGCTCGTCGGCGCGTAATTGGTGTTGATGTACCATTGCAGCTCGTTGTTGCCGGTCAGCGTGCTGCCGTTCGCCGCTCCCCACCAGAAGTTCGAGTCCCAGGTGCCGCTGTGGCCGTTCCACAGGCTCAGCGAATTGAAGTCGTCGTTGAAGGACAGCGTCATGCCGGACTTGTCGATCGGCAGTTCGAACTGGCTGGGCTGGAACTTGTCGATGGTCGTGTTCTTGAACTCCAGGAT
>JBFLWR010000247.1:0-9265 GCA_040755925.1 Pseudomonadota bacterium | reverse complement strand
ACGGAGATCGAGACGCTGCGCCGCGATCCTTATGCGATATATGCCCGTCGCATCCTCGGCCTGATGCCGTTGGAACCGTTGATCCGCGATCCGGGCGCCGCCGAGCGCGGCACGCTGTTCCACGAAATCCTGCATCTGTTCACGCGACGCGTCGAGGATCCACGGGCGCCGGGCGCGTTGGCGAGCCTGATCGAAGCCGGCCGCGTCTGCTTTGCCGACGCAGCACTTCCCCCCGATATCGAGGCGGTGTGGTGGCCGCGCTTCGAAAAGCTCGCCGAGAACATCATCGAATGGGAGCTTACCCGCGCAGACGCCGTCGCTCGGCGCCACTCGGAGGAGCGCGCCTCGAAGACGGCGGTCGGTCGCACCGGGGTGACGCTCTCAGGCTATGCCGACCGCGTCGACCTGCTGGCCGGCGGCATGGCCGATATCCTCGACTACAAGACAGGCTCCTCGCCGTCGAAGGCGCAGGCGCATACGCTGCTGTCGCCGCAGCTGGCGCTGGAAGGCGCGCTACTGAGGCGCGGCGCCTTCAAGGAACTCGGCATTTGCGAGCCCTCGCAGCTTGCCTTCGTGCGGTTGAAGCCAAATGGCGAGGTCTTCGAGGAATCGATCCTCGAATACAATCGCAAGCCGCGCACCGCCAACGACCTTTCCGAAGAAGCCTGGGCGCGGCTGGAGCGGCTGCTGTTCCACTATGCCGACCCGACGACAGGCTATCTGTCACGCGCGCTGCCGTTCCGCGAGGGCGAGGCCGATGGCGATTACGACCATCTGGCGCGGGTGCTGGAATGGTCGGCAGGCGGCGCCAGCGAAGACGAGGCGGAAGGATGAGATATCCGATCCCCTCCGATACCGCGGCCAGCCAGGCGCGCGCTTCCGATCCCGCCAATTCCGCCTGGGTGTCGGCCAATGCCGGCTCGGGCAAGACGCATGTGCTGGCGCAGCGCGTCATCCGACTTCTGCTCAACGGCACCGATCCGTCGAAGGTCCTGTGCCTGACCTACACGCGCGCGGCAGCCGCCAACATGTCGAACCGCGTGTTCTCCACGCTCTCGGAATGGACAGAACTTCCAGACGCCGAGCTCGCGGTGAGGATCACGGCACTCGACGGACGCGGCGCCGATCGCGACACTATGCGGCGCGCGCGCCGGCTGTTCGCCGAAGCGCTGGAAACACCGGGCGGGCTGAAGATCCAGACCATCCACGCTTTCTGCGAATCCGTGCTGCACCAGTTCCCTCTGGAAGCCAACATCCCCGCGCATTTCGAGATGCTCGACCCGCAGATGGAAGCCTCGCTGTTTGGCGATGCCCGCCGCGACATGATCGCGGGCGCGGGCGCCGGCGTCGAGGGCCTGGCGGAGGCTTTTGCCACGGTGCTGGATCGCGGCGGCGAGTTCGGCCTCGACACACTGCTTTCCGAGATCGTCGGCAAGCGCGACGAATTGCGCGGCTTCATTGCCAAGCTCGGCAAGACCGGGGATTTCCGGCCGCTCTTCGCCGAATTCGGCTTCAGGCCAGGTCAGACGGCCGGCGACATCGCGGCATCGATATGGCCGTTGCCCGGCTTTTCGCCGAGCCAATACCTGGAGTTTGCCCGCGCGGCCGACGCCACCGAAGCCCGCACGGTTCTGAACAACGTGCTGCCCTATGCGCAAGGCGCCTTTGCCGAAGCCGACCCGATTCGACGCCTGCGCTTGCTGGCCAAGGCCTTCCTCAAGGCCGATGGCGATCCCTACGATCCTCCGAAGGTATTCAAGAAGGCGCTTGTCGACCGGCTGCCCGACCTGCCGGACCGCTATCTCGCGGCGGCCAAGGCTATCCTCGACGTCACCGATCGGCTGGCGCTGTTCCGCATGCTAGAAGGCACAGCGGCGGCGCTCACGGTCGCCGGCTGGCTGATAGCCCGCTATGAGCAGCTGAAGCGCGGGCGGGGCTTCCTCGACTTCAACGATCTCATCACCCGCACGGTCGGCCTGCTGTCGCGGCCCGACGCCGGACCATGGGTGCAATTCAAGCTCGACCAGGGCATCGACCATATCCTGCTCGACGAGGCGCAGGACACCAGCCCCGACCAGTGGGACGTGGTGAAGAAGCTGACCGAGGAGTTCTTCGCCGGGCTCGGCCAGCGCGAGGCGGTGCGGCGCACGGTCTTTGCCGTCGGCGACGAGAAGCAGTCGATCTATTCCTTCCAAGGCGCGGCGCCGGATTCCTTCGCCGAAAGCCGACTGTTGTTTGCCGGGCGCGTGCGCGATGCGGAGTCCTCGTTCGCCGACCTGAAACTCACCTGGTCTTTCCGTTCGAGCGACGACGTGCTGGCCGCCGTCGATCGTGTCTTCGCCGAGCCTGGCGCACGGCGCGGCATCAGCCACGACCCCGATCCGCTGAGCCACAAGGCGATCCGCAACGACGCCCCGGGCTATGTCGAGGTGTGGCCCTCGATCGGCGCCGAAATGGTCGAGGAGCCGGACGACTGGACCTTGCCGGTCAACCATGCCAGCGCGCCGGCCGTGCGCGTGGCCGAGCATGTGGCGGCAACCATTCAGAACTGGCTGCGCAATGGCGAGATCATCGAAGGCAAGGGCCGGAAAGTCACGGCTGGCGACATCCTCGTGCTGGTGCGCAAGCGCGACAGATTCGTCCACGCGCTCTCGCGCAGCCTGAAGAACCGCCAGATCCCGGTCGCGGGCGCCGACAGGCTGAGCCTGCCCGGCCATATCGCGGTGCAGGACCTGATCGCGCTCGGTCATTTCCTCATCCAGCCCGAGGACGACCTCTCTTTGGCCGCCGTGCTGCGCAGCCCGATCTTCGAGGTTGCCGAGGAGACATTGCTGGCGCTGGCCGGCGAGAGGCCCAAGGGCCAGTCGCTGATCACCTCGCTTCGGCAACGCTCGGCTGCCGACGAGGCTTTGGCAGAGATCGTTAGCCGGCTTGATTCCTGGGCGAGCGAGGTCGCCTTCAAGCCTGTCTTCGAGTTTTACGCAGCCGCGCTGGCGCGCGACGGCCTGCGCCGCAAGATGACGGCGCGGCTCGGACCGGAGGCCGGCGATATTCTCGACGAGTTCCTGAGCTTCTGCCTGGCCGAGGAACGCACCGGCCTGCCGGGCCTGGAGGCCTTCCTCTCGACGCTGGAAAACAGCGGCCCCGAGATCAAGCGCGAGATGGACCAGACGCGCGACGAGGTGCGCGTCATGACCGTGCATGCCGCCAAGGGCCTCGAGGCGCCGGTCGTGTTCCTGGTCGATGGCGGCTCGGCGCCGTTCAGCGACCAGCATCTGCCGCGGCTGATGGCCTTCGAGAGTTCGGGCACGCAGTGGAAGGGCAAGGGCTATCTCTGGCGCTCGGCCAACGATGTCGCCAACGGCGTCTCGCGAGCGGCCTCGGCGCGGGCGCGCGAGCTCGCGGATGACGAATACCGGCGGCTCCTCTATGTCGGCATGACGCGCGCCGAGGACCGGCTGATCGTCTGCGGCTATCACGGCAAGCGGCAGCCCAGCACTGGCACCTGGCATTCGATCGCCAGCCGGGCGTTGACCGGAGCGCCGGAGAGTTCCGAGCGCCGGCATCCTGCGACGGCCGAAGTGACCGTGCACCGCTTTCACATGACGAAGCTGCCTCCAGTGGCGCTCGCCGCGGGCGCGGCCGAGAGGCCGATCGAGCATCTCGCGTCATTCCCCGAGACGCTGTTCCACCCGCTGCCGCCTTATGAGGAACTGCCACGGCCACTGTCGCCCTCCGGCGCGTCGGCCCTTATCGACGAGGCAACCGAGGCGTTGCCCGATACGCGTTCGCCCGTGCTCGATGCCGAGGCCGAGCCCGGTTTCGCTGTGATGCGCGGGCTGGCCCTGCACAAACTGCTTCAGATGCTGCCCGGGATAGCCGAGGACGAAAGGCGGTATGCCGCGGAACGCTATCTGGCGCGCGCCGGCGCCGAGTGGCCCATGGGCGAGCGCGACAAGGCGCTGGAGGCGGTGCTCTCGATCCTGTCCGACGGCCGTTTCGGCGCGCTGTTCTCGCCGTCCTCACGGGCGGAGGTCGCGGTGATGGGCAGCCTCGAGGTCAAGGGCAAGCTGCGGTCGATCTCCGGCAAGATCGACCGACTGGCGGTGGCGCCGGAAAAGGTCTCGATCGTCGATTACAAGACCAACCGGCCGGCGCCCGCCGCGCTGGCGGAAGTGCCTCCGGCCTATGTCCTGCAGCTCGCGCTCTACCGCGCGCTGCTCAAGCCGCTCTATCCAGGCCGCGAGGTGACGGCCGCGCTGCTGTTCACCGAGGCGCCGCGGCTGATCGAACTGCCGGCCAGCGCCATGGACGATGCCCTTGCTCGACTCACAGGAGCGTGACACAAGAACTGCTTGAAGATTGCCGTCACAACCACCACATTTGGTGCAACCCGAGTTTTTCGAAAGGATTTCCGCATGGCCACCGTCAAGGTCGACAAGGGTAATTTCCAGGCCGATGTGCTCAACGCCAAGGAGCCGGTCGTGGTGGATTTCTGGGCCGAGTGGTGTGGTCCGTGCAAGATGATCGCGCCGGCACTGGAAGACATCGCCAAGGAGCTCGGCTCGAAGGTCAAGATCGCCAAGCTCAACATCGACGAGAATCCCGAGCTTGCCGCCGAGTATGGCGTGCGCTCGATCCCAACGCTGATGATCTTCAAGGGTGGCGAACGTGCCGACGTGAAAGTTGGCGCCGCGCCGAAGACCGCGCTGTCGCACTGGATCAACGGCGCCATCGGTTGAACGGAAGCAGAGATTTTGACGGACGAGCCCGGCCACCGCGCCGGGCTTTTCTTTGGCGTCATCGCTCATGACGCCCTGGCTCTGCCGCCACGGAGCGCCATCTCCTTTGCTGTTGGAAAAGGGAGAGCCCCATGACCGGAACAGCCAAGGCCACGGTTCACGTCGACAACGAGCGCGTCATCGTCACCGAATACCGCTTCGCGCCTGGCGCCAACACCGGCTGGCACCGCCACGGCCACGACTATGTCGTGGTGCCGCTGATGGACGGCAAGGTGAAGCTGGTGACCAAGGAGGGCGAATCCTTCGCCGAGATGAAGAAGGGGGCACCCTATTTCCGCCGGGAAGGCGTCGAGCACGACGTGATCAACGCCAATGACGGCGAATACGCTTTTATCGAGATCGAGTTGAAGTAGTGCTGGTGGCGAGCCATCACCTGCCATCTTGATGGCGAAACTCGACGGGAGTATATCGGATCTCAAAGTGGAGATTCGATATGGCCGAACCACAGCTGTCAGTTCGCAGCGCAAAAGCGCGGGACCTCGCTCATCGACTCGCTCGACGCGAAAATCGCTCCATAGCCGATATCGTCGAGCGCGCGCTTGAGTCTTATGAGATTCGTGAAGCGGGACGCGAGCCTGCATCCACTTTCTATGCTCGCCTGGCGGCAAGCAGTGGCGCAGACATCGATCTAGATAAATTTATCCGCGAAAGCCGCCAGGTTCATACGGGACCCGAGCTTTGATCTTCGTCGACACCAACGTGATTTCGGAGACCCTCAAGAAGGCGCCGGACGCAGCCGTTCTGGCTTGGCTTGTCCGCAACGACGCTGAATTGGCTCTCCCGACCGTGGCCATTGGCGAAATCGCTTTCGGCATCCAAAAGATACGACCTGATGAGCGTGCCAATCGTCTGGAGCAAGGGCTCTCTGAATGGCGCCACCGCTTTGCCGGCCGCATTTTCGGACTTACCGAGGAGGCTGCGCTGGTCTACGGCGAGATTATGGGGAGGGCCAGCCGCCAGGGCCGTGGCATGTCGGCTCCCGACGGCATGATTGCGGCGATCGCACGCGTGAACGGCGCTCGGCTGGCAACACGCAATCTGAGTGACTTTGGCTCCGCCGGCCTCGACCTGGTCTCACCGTGGGATTTCTGAGCGACCAGTCGGATCGATCGGATCAGGTCGGCGGCGTGCCGTTCTCGGCCAACACCGCTCCCGCGAAGTAAAGCGAGCCGCCTATCAGGATGCGTGGCGCCGGGCCGTCCCAGCCGTCGCGCAGCAGCATCAGCGCGCTGGCGACGGAGCTGACCGGCTCGGCCGACAGGCCGGCCTCCTCGGCGCGCAGCGCCAATTCGTCGTTCGGCACGCCGGCATCGCTGTTGATCACCGGCACGGTGTAGACATGGCGGGCCAGTCCCTTGAAGGCGCTGAAATAGCCGGTCTGGTCCTTGGTGTTGATCATGCCCGAGATCAGGACCAGCGGCCGTGGATGCTTCTCTTCCTGCTCGGCGAGCGCCTCGGCGACCACGATGCCAGCGCCCGGATTGTGGCCGCCATCAAGCCAGATCTCGGCGCCCTTCGGCGCCAGGTCCACCAGCTTGCCCTGCGTCAGCTTCTGCATCCTTGCCGGCCAGGCGACATGGGTCATCGCTTTTTCGGCGGCACGATGGCTGATCTCGAAACCGGCCGCCTTGACGGCGGCGATCGCCGCCGCGGCATTGGCGAATTGATGCCGCCCGGGCAGGCGTGGCGTCGGCAAATCCATCAGTCCGTCCTCGTCCTGATAGACCATGCGGCCGTTTTCCTCGAAGGCGAGGAAATCCTGGCCGTAGATGAGGGTCGGGCAATCCAGCCGTTCGGCGGTTTCGATCAATACCTGCAGCGCCGTCTCGCTCTCCTGCGCGCCGATTACCACCGGGCAGCCACGCTTCATGATGCCCGCCTTCTCGGCCGCGATCAGCTCGACTCGGTCGCCGAGATAGGCTTCGTGATCCATCGACACCGGCATGATCACCGAGACAGCCGGCCTGGAGATTACGTTGGTGGCGTCGAAGCGGCCGCCAAGGCCGACCTCGATGATCGCCGCCTCCGCCGGATGTTCCGAGAACAGAATGAAGGTGACGGCGGTGAGGATTTCGAAGACGGTGATCTTCTGACCCGCGTTGGCCTTGGCAACGCGGGCTATGGCTTCGGCGAACACATCGTCGTCGACCAGCTTGCCGCCGCCTTCGGCCGCCAGCCGGTAGCGCTCGGCCCAATTCACCAGATGCGGCGAGGTGTGGACATGCACGAGATGGCCCGCCGCTTCGAGCAGCGCGCGCGAGAAGGCCGCGCAGGAGCCCTTGCCGTTGGTGCCGGCGATATGGATGACCGGCGGCAAATGGTCCTGCGGATTGCCGAGACGTTCGAGCAGCCGGGTGACGCGATCCAGCGAAAGGTCGAAGCCCTTCGGGTGAAGCGTCATCAGATGTTCGATTTCACGGTCGGCGGCGAGCGTTGTCATGGCGGAATCCTAGGCGCACCGCAGGGCGCGCGCAATCGCGGTTCGCGGCGAACGGTGTCGCTTCAAGCCTGCGGCCGCGCCTCGGCGTTCACCACGGCCGGCGGCAGGATCTCCGGTTCGAGCGGCGCTTCCTCATGCGGCACCTTGAGCAGCATCTTCAGCAGCCGCGCGATGGTCGAGCGCAGCTCCAGCCGCGACACCACCATGTCGACCATGCCATGCTCCATCAGATATTCGGAGCGCTGGAAGCCGTCGGGCAGTTTTTCGCGGATGGTCTGCTCGATGACGCGCGGGCCGGCAAAGCCGATCAGCGCACCGGGCTCGGCGATCTGGACGTCGCCGAGCATCGCATAGGAAGCGGTGACGCCGCCGGTGGTCGGATTGGTCAGCACGACGATATAGGGCAGGCCGGCTTCTTTCAGCCGGTCGACGCCGACCGTGGTGCGCGGCAATTGCATCAGCGAAAGAATGCCTTCCTGCATGCGCGCGCCGCCCGAGGCCGCGAACAGGATCAAGGGCCGCTTGCGCTGCAGCGCGACCTCGAAGGCGTGCACGATGGCATCGCCGGCCGCCATGCCGAGCGAACCGCCCATGAAGGCGAAGTCCTGCACGGTGACCACGACCGGCAGGCCTTCGATGGTGCCTGTCGCGTTGAGGATCGCATCCTCCATGCCGGTCTTGGCCTTCGCTTCCTTCAGGCGATCGGTATAGCGCTTCTCGTCACGGAACTTGAGCGGATCCTGGACGACCTTGGGGTTGTCCAGCGTCTCGTATTTGCCGTTGTCGAAGAAGTATCTCAACCGCTCCCTGGCCGAGATCTTCATGTGATGGCCGGAAGACGGGATGACGAACTGGTTGGATTCGAGGTCCTTGTGGAACACCATCTCGCCGGTCTCGGGATCCTTGATCCAGAGGTTCTCCGGCATGTCGGTGCGCCGGCCGAGCATCGAATTGATCTTGGGACGAACGTAATTGGTGATCCAGTTCATCGCTTCGGCTCCTGTCCTGACGAGGAAGAGGTAGGAAAACTATTCGGCGGCGGCAAGGCGGGCCGAGCGCACGCCCTGGGCAAGACCGCTGACGAGAGTGGCGACGGCTTCGGCCGGATCGGCGGTCTTCTCGCCTTTCGGTCCAAGCACATTGGCGATCGCATTGACGATCGCGGTGCCGACCACGACGCCATCGGCGGAAGCGCCGATGGTGCGGGCCTGCTCGGCGGTCTTGACGCCGAAGCCGACGCAGACTGGCAGCGCGGTGTGGCCCTTGATGCGCTTCACCGCCGTCGCCACCTTGGCGGTGTCGGCCAGCGCGGAGCCGGTGATGCCCGTCATCGACACGTAGTAGACGAAGCCGGAGGTGTTCTCCAGCACCTTGGGCAGGCGCTTGTCGTCGGTGGTCGGCGTCGCCAGGCGGATGAAGTTGATGCCGGCCTTCAGCGCCGGGATGCAGAGCTCTTCGTCCATCTCCGGCGGCAGGTCGACGACAATCAGCCCGTCGACGCCGCTTGCCTTGGCGTCCGCCAGGAAGCGGTCGACGCCGTAGATGTAGATCGGGTTGTAGTAGCCCATCAGCACGATGGGGGTCTCGTTGTCCCCCGCCGCGCGGAACTCGGAGGCTATCTTCAGCGTCTTGGCCAGCGTCTGGCCGCCCTTCAGCGCCCTGAGGCCCGCCGCCTGGATGGCCGGGCCGTCGGCCATCGGGTCGGAGAAGGGCATGCCGAGCTCGATGACATCGGCGCCGGAGCGCGGCAGCGCCTTCATGATGGCCAAGGAGGTGTCGTAATCCGGGTCGCCGGCCATGAAATAGGTGACCAAAGCGGGGCGACCCTCGGACTTCAGCTTCGCCATGCGGCGGTCGATGCGGGTGGTCATTGTCAAATCTCCATGCCCAGCATCTTGGCCACCGTGTGCACGTCCTTGTCGCCGCGGCCGGACAGGTTGACGATGACGATCTGGTCCTTGTCCATGGCAGGCACGATCTTCATCGCATGGGCAATGGCGTGCGCCGATTCCAGCGCCGGGAT
>JBFLWR010000246.1:0-4438 GCA_040755925.1 Pseudomonadota bacterium | reverse complement strand
GCCATCGTCGGCAACGACACGCCCTTCGCGCCGATCTTCCCCTCGGCCGACCCGTCGGTGCCGCAGCGCAAGCAGGACATTGCCGAGGCCAAGCGGCTGCTCGCCGAAGCGGGCGTGCCCAATGGCTTCGAGGTCACGCTGACCACCGAACGCGCCTATGACATTCCCGACTACGCCGTGATCATCCAGAACTTCGCCAAGAAGGCCGGCATCGATATCAAGCTCAACGTCCTGCCGCAGGATGCCTATTACGGGTCGGCGACCTTCGGCAGCTCGCCATGGCTGGATTCGAATCTCGGAATCACCGACTTCGGCCATCGCGGCACGCCCGACATCTTCCTCAACGCGACGCTGAAGGGCGACGGCGCCTGGAACGCCGCGCATTTCAAGAATCCGGACTACGACGCGTTGCTCGTCGACTACGGCAAGGCGCGCGATCTTCAGGCGCAACGCATCGCGGCCGGCAAGATCCAGGCCTTGCTGCTCGACGAGACGCCGGAGATCATCAGCTACTTCTCGCAATACAGCCGCATAGCCAGCGCCAAGGTCGAGGGCGTGCGCTTCACCGCGATCTCGCATCTGCTGCTCGATCGCGTCTCCTTCGTGCAGGCATGATGCGGAAACGTCAAACCTGCCTGAGTGGCGAAACCCGATGCTGAGCGCTCGTACCTTGTCGGCGCGCGCGGCCTCGCTTCTGCTCACGCTGTGGCTGGTCAGCGTGCTGGTCTTCCTCGCCGGGCAGGTTCTGCCCGGCGATGTCGGCCGTATCATGCTTGGGCCGTTCGCGGATGCGCAAGCCGTCGCCGCGCTCAACAAGCAGCTCGGCGCCGACCAGCCCTTGCTTGTGCGGTACTGGCACTGGCTCAGCGCGGCGCTGACCGGCGACTTCGGCACGTCGCTGTCGATGCGGGCGCCGGTCGCGCCTTTCGTGCTGCAAAGTCTCGGCCGCTCGGCGGCGCTCGCCGGCATTATCCTGCTGTTTCTCGTGCCTCTGGGCGTGGGAGCGGGCATCGTTGCCGGCCTGAACCAGGGCCGTCTTGTCGACCGGCTGATCGTGCTCGCCGGCGTCTCCTTCGGCATCGTCCCCGACTTCGTTTCCGGACTGATGCTGCTCCTGGTTTTCGGCCTGTGGCTGCATTGGTTCCCCATCACCGGCGCGGCGCCTGAGGGCGCGGGGTTCTGGGTGAGCGGATATTACCTCATCCTTCCGGCATTGCCGCTGGTGCTGAATCTCGCCGGCTATCTTGCGCGCATGACGCGGGCGGGCGTCGTCGAGGCCATGGCCGCCGACTACACGCGCACGGCGACGCTGAAGGGGCTCGACCGTTCGCAGATCATTTTCCGGCATGTGCTGCCGAACGCCCTGACGCCGACCATCGCGGTCCTCGCCACGCAGAGCGGCTATATGCTCGGGGGACTTGTGGTGATCGAAGCGCTGTTCGGCATACAGGGCCTCGGCAATCTGGTGCTCAACGCCGCCAGGTCGCGTGATTTCCCGATGCTGGAAGCCGGCGTCCTCCTCATGGCGACGATCTTCGTGCTTTCGGCGGCTGCGGGCGATCTTGTCCAGGCACTGCTCGATCCACGCCAGAGGCGACGGGTGGCGGCATGATGGACCTTCTGGAGTTTCCCGTGCCCCGGCGCGCGTCCCTGGTCCTGCGGGCCGCGGGCGGGCTCGGCCGCGTCTTGCGCGGGTTATCGCCGTCCGTCGTCATCGGCGGAGCGATCCTGTTGTTCTGGATCGCTTGCGCGCTGCTTGGCGGTTGGCTCGTTCCCTACGATCCCTATGCGGAGGATTTCCTCGCCATGCTGGCGCGGCCCGACGCGGCGCACTGGTTCGGCACCGACCAGCTCGGCCGCGACGTGTTCTCCCGCGTCGTCGTCGGCTCGCGCGACATCCTGCTGGTCGCGCCGCTGGCGACGCTCGGCGGCGTTGCCGCGGGCACCGTCATTGGCCTCGTGCTCGGCTACTTCGATGGACTTGTGGACGCCGTGGGCGCGAGGCTTCTCGACACGCTAATGGCCTTTCCCTTCATCGTGCTCGTCACCATGACGCTGGTGGCGCTTGGACCTTCGAACCTCACCGTCATCCTGGTGATCGCCATCGCTTACGCGCCGCTGGTGGCAAGGACCGTGCGAGCCGCCGTGCGCGAGCAACGCGAGCGCGAATATGTCAGCGCCGCGCGTCTTGGCGGTGAGAACGCGTTCGCCATCATGATCCTGGAAATCCTGCCCAACATTCGCGAGACGATCGTCATCGAGCTCGTCACGCGGCTGGGCTATGCGTTCTTCTCCATCGCCACGTTGAGTTTCCTCGGCCTCGGCATCCAGCCGCCTTCCGCCGATTGGGGGCTGTCCGTCGCCGAAGGCTACGGCTTCCTCACCGGCGGGAAATGGTGGGTGGTGGTCTTCAATTCGGCGGCGATCGTCTCGCTGGTCATGGCGACCAACCTGATCGCTCAAGGGGTTGGCGCCTTCGAGAACACCGAGAGGTGAATTGCGGCGCTTCGCTGCCTTGCTCTGGTAAACTCCTGTTGATTCGCTTCGACGGGAAACAGCATGAGCAAGGCCATCGGCACATTCGCATTGGTTACGGTGTTGAGCGCCCTGCTGATGGCGCTTTCGCAGGTGGTGGCCAGGCACGGCTATCCCTATGGCGCCATCGGCATGAAACGCCTCGACGGCATCGCCGATGCGGGTTCCTTCTTCGCCATCGCCGCCATCTACTTCTTCAGCGCGATGTTGATGATGATCCTGCCGATCCGCGCCGCCGGCATCGTGCTTACCCACGCGGCCGATGCCATCTTCTGGGCGACGATCGTGCTGTTCGCCACCATTGTCGGTTCGTTGCTCGCCAGATGGGCGTTCGGCCAGCATGAAGTGCTCTGGGCGCTCGTGAACTGGCGTTTCCTGTTCGTCGCGGCGATCGTCGCGGCGCATCTCACCATGAACGATCTTCGCCGCAACATCCTGCTCAGAAGCCTCTTCTTCGTTATCTTCGCCGCGGTTACGCTTGCCTGCCTGTTCTGGTCGTTCTCCGCCTGACGGGTGGCAGCCAGGGTTGTTGGACTTCCCACCACAGCAAGTCTAGGCTCGACCAAGACGCCGATGGACCTTTCGGTGGGCGCTGCTATCATTTGTCCGACAAATAACTGGCGTAGCGTCGCCGTGTGTGGATTTCGAAAGGAAGCGATATGACCGTGCTCCGCAAGAACCTGATCGACGGCGAGTGGCTGGGCGAGGCCGGCTCGCGCAACATCAATCCGTCGAACACCAACGATGTCGTCGGCGAATATGCTTCGGCGGGGCCCCAGGAGGCCAAGCAGGCGATTGCGGCCGCCAAGGCGGCCTTCCCGGCCTGGTCGCGCTCCGGGCCGCTGGCGCGCCACGCGGTGCTGAAGAAGACCTCGGACGAGATCATGGCGCGCAAGGACGAGATCGGCCGGTCGCTGGCGCGGGAGGAAGGCAAGACGCTGGCTGAGGGCGTCGGCGAAACGATCCGGGCGGCGCAGATATTCGATTTCTTCGCCGGCGAGACGCTGCGCCTCTCTGGCGAGCTGGTGCCGAGCGTCAGGCCGGGCGTCGGCGTCGAGATGACACGGGAGGGTGTCGGCGTCGTCGGCATCATCACACCGTGGAATTTCCCGATCGCCATTCCCGCCTGGAAGATCGCGCCGGCGCTCGCCTACGGCAACACGATCGTCTTCAAGCCGGCCGAGCTCGTTCCAGAAAGCGCCTGGACCATCGTCGACATCCTGTATCGCGCCGGCCTGCCCAAGGGTGTGCTCAACCTCGTCATGGGCAAGGGGTCGGTCGTCGGCCAGGCCATGCTCGACAGCCCCGACGTCAATGCCATCTCCTTCACCGGCTCGGTCGGTACCGGCAAGCGCGTGGCGGCCGCGAGCGTCGAGCATATGCGCAAATTCCAGTTGGAGATGGGCGGGAAGAATCCGCTGGTGGTGCTCGATGACGCGGATCTGGCCGTCGCTGTCGACTGCGCGATCAACGGCGCCTACTTCTCGACAGGCCAGCGCTGCACCGCCTCCTCGCGGCTCATCGTTACCGACGCTATCCACGACCGTTTCGTCGACGCGGTGAAGGAGCGCCTGGAAAAGCTCGTCATCGGCGATGCGCTCGACGTCAGGACGCAGATCGGGCCGGTTGTCGACCATACTCAGCTCAGCCAAGACGAGGACTACATCACCATCGGTGTACGGGAAGGTGCAACGCTTGCCTTCGGTGGCGATCGGCTGGAGCGCGGAACGCCCGGCTTCTATCTGCAGCCGGCATTGTTTGTCGGTTCCACAAATGCGATGCGCATCTCGCGCGAGGAGATCTTCGGCCCGGTCGCCAACGTCATCCGCGTCAAGGATTACGACGAGGCGCTGAGCGTCGCCAACGACACGCCGTTCGGCTTGACGTCCGGCATCTGCACGAC
>JBFLWR010000245.1:0-19115 GCA_040755925.1 Pseudomonadota bacterium | reverse complement strand
GGAGAGATAGGCGTCGGCGCTCTGCCAGGAGCCGTCCGACGGATCGCGGAAGATGGCGCTGCCGAGCTCGGCAATCACGTCCTCGACATCGCGATGCAGCAGCTCCGCGATATGGTCGGGATCGACATGGCCGCGCTCGTTGAGCACGACGGCCAGCGCATCGACCGCGCTGGTGATGACGGGCGGCGCCGGCGGCGCGATCACGCGCTCGGTGAAGATCGGGCCCGGCCGCGCCGTATCGGATTCGAGGTCGTAGTCCTCGATCGACGCCACGAGCCAACAATCGGGATCGTCGAGAAAGGGCTGCAGATTGGGACGGCGATGCGTCTCGCGGACCTCGCCCGTTTCCGGGTCCTCCGTCGTGGAGACGACGGTCGCGTTGATCGGGCCGAAGCTGCGCACGAAATTCGACCAGGCGATCCGCAGCCTGACCTGCGCGTCCCTCCACGGCCGGTCGAGCTCCTGGCACTTCAGAACCTCTCGCACGGCCTCGCGGATCGGGATCAGCTTGCTGATGATGCGGACGTGCTTTTCCGGAACGCCCTCGGCGCTGCGGCCCTTGCGCACCGCGACGGCGACGGGACCGCCGTCGAGGACCTGCATCAGGCCGTGCCGATTATCGAGGAGGTAGCTTCCCTCCCGCGCCGTAAGACCCGTAGCGCCTGTCGTCTGCGTGGACGACACCTCGTCTTCCGCCTCGAAGTCGATCGGCTCCGGCTCGCCGTCATAGAGAGCGGCGGGAAGGCGAGCGACCGCGGCGGGGAGCGCGGTCGCGAGGTCGTCGCCTTCATTCGGCATACAGGTGTAGGTCTCGCCGAAGGGGCCGGAGGTCAGCGCATGTGCGCCGAGCACCATGTCGGGATGGCTGGCGAACCAGCGATTGACGCGAATGGCGCCCTCGTCCGCAGTCGCGTCGCGCACCTCCTCGAGATCGAGCCAGGACAGGTCGCCTTCGGCTTCGCCATGCTTGCGCCGGCGAAAGAACAGGATGTCGACCACGACGTCGGTGCCTGCGTCGGCGCGGAAGCTGCCTTCGGGCAGCCGGACCGCACCGACGAGATCGGCGTGCTTCGCGATCTCGTCGCGCGCGCCGGCATCGGCCTTGTCCATCGTGCCATGCGACGTGACGAAGGCTGCGAGAGCGCCCGGCTTCAGCAGCCGGATCGCCTTGACGATGAAGTAATCGTGGAGTCGCAGGCCGAGCGAGCGTAGCGCGCGATCCGAGCGCACGGTTCGATCGGAGAAGGGCGGGTTGCCGATGACAAGATCGAACCGCGGCGGCAGCTCCGTGCGCGTGAAGTCGCCGGTGACGATGCGAGCGCGCGGCTGCAGGAGCCGGGCGATGCGCGCCGTGACGGGATCGAGCTCGACGCCGGTGACATGGCTAACGTCGCGCAGCGCCTCCGGCATGAGCGCGGGAAACAGGCCGTTGCCGATGCCGGGCTCGAGCACGCGGCCGCCGCGCCAGCCGAGCCGCTGCACGCCCGCCCAGATGGCGCGGACGATGAACTCGGGAGTGAAATGGGCGTATTGCGTGCAGCGCGCCAGCGAGGCGTAATCGGCATCGTCGACGGCGTCCTGCAACTCGGCGCCGATCTCGTCCCAGCCTTTCGTGAAGCCGGTCTCGCCCGGGCGGCGGAAGACGCCATTGGCGAGCTCAGAGGCGCCGAAGCCAGTGAAGCGTATCAGCCGTTCCTGCTCGTCGCGCGTAGCGGGCCGTTCATCGGCCTCGATCTCTGCAGCGAGCCGCACGGCCGCGATGCTGTCGCGGGCGCGCTGCTTCCAGCCCCTGGCCAGGCCGCGGTCGCCGGCGAGATGAAAATTGGCGCCCCGCTTGCGTGAACCGGGTCGAGCGGGCCGCGCCGATGCGGCCGCCGGCGCCGCGGGGGACGGCGGCGGCGGCGGATCATCGTCGGGATCGTCATCGCCGGTGATGTCGGCAGCGAAGGCGGTGACGCCGAGGCCGAGGCCCGACGAAAGCGCCGTGTTTCCGAAGAGGTCGAGGGTGAAAGGGTCGTCCTGCGCCATTGGGAAAGTCCTTCTGCTGGGCGCGCGCGACCGCGCCGCCGCCGCGGAGGGCGGCGGACGGCACGGCGTTGCGGGATTGACGGGAGAGCCGGCGCGATCGGCCGGCTGCGGAAATGCGAAGCCCGGCATGCGGCCGGGCTGTTCGCAGGTCGAAGAGGACGGCGCGGGGCTAGGCCGCGATCGTCTCGGGCAGATGCCGGAGCTGAACCGGCAGCTTCGCCGCGATCTCGGCGTCGCTGAGTTCGTCGAGGAGCTTCAGCACGGTGCCGTGCCCGCCGGCATAGACGAGCACCGTGCGGCGGCCGCGCATGGAGGCGGGCCAGCGTTCGCCGGCATAGCCGCGATAGTCGTCATGCGTGCTCGACCAGATGTGCTCGAGCCCCTCCTCGCGCGTCATGGCGCGGACCGGCCGCGACTCGCGCTCGATGATCGCGGCCTTCATCCGATCGGGCGACGCGCGATCGGAGAGGTCGCAATAGCCGTGAAACCAGCGCTGGCGACCGTCGATGACGAGTGCGAAGAAGATGCTGGTCACGCTGTCCGTCATGAACTCGCGCAGCGCGAACAGATCGCCGCGCATGAACAGCGGCGGCAGGATCTCGAGCATGTAATCATGCTCGGCCTCGGCGATCTCGAACCACTCTCCGGCGAAGAGCTGCGCGCAGTCGCCTGCGCTGTATGCGGGATCACCGCGATGGCGATTGAACATGCGGTACATCTCACGGCGCGTGGCGACGCCCTGGAAGACCTTGCGGATTGTCGGGACGGCGTGCATGGCGGCTCCTTTCAGCCTTGCGGGCCGAAGCGCGAGCGATCGCCTGATCCCTCATCATTTCAGCCCTTCATCACGCCTTTCCGCGGGCCGCCTCTCCGGTCCGGCGGGTCAAGGGCCGCGGCACGCGGGCGAAGCCTCCCTTGACGCGCCGGCCGGGCATGCGGCATCGCGCCTTCATTCCTCTTCTTTCCTCCCTTCTTTTTGCTCCTCCGCGAGACGCCGCTCGGCATTGCCGATCGCGCCGAGCGCGGCCTTGAAGAGCGCCGAGCCTCGTTCCTCCGCGAGATCCGTGGCGGCCACGGCGGCGAGGCTCGCGGCGTGGATGTCGTCGTCGCTCACCGCATCCGGCGACAGGCGCGTCAGCGCACCGTCAAAGGCGATGATCTCGCCGATCATCGTGCGCACTTCGGCTTCGTCGAAACGCAGGAGCACATGGCTGGGCGGCGCGGCCGCCGCGGCAGCTTCGTCGCGGAATTGCGCGATCATCTCGTCGGTAGCGCAGGATCGGATCGCGTCGGCGGTGATGAGGGTGGCCATGCCGCCGAATCCGTCCGGACGCATCCGCGAGCAGGTGAACGCCGACGTCACGACAATTTCCCCGAGCGTTGGCGATCGCCGCACGATGTCCTGGAAGATCGTCGCCCATGACGTCATGGATAGGTCGAGCTCGATGTGGGTGTCGGCATCGGCGGTCTCCGCCAGGCGCTCTGCGGCGATGGAGTCGAGAACGCAGTCGACGCCGGCCGAATCCCGGTGCGCGGCGCGCAGCTCGGCTGCGTCGACCTCGATGCACTCGGCGGGGCTTTCCTCGGCGAAGAAATAGAGCCCGTCGCCATCAGGCTCGGCCTCGAAGATATGCGAGAGCACGAGCCGCTCGAGCGGCGTCATGTCGGGGTTGGAAATCGTCGTCTGCACGACGGTCGGCACGAAGTAGCTGGCCATGTCGGCCTCCTGAAAATGACAAAGCCCGGCAGGGCCGGGCGTGATTGCGGGGATGGTGGATGCCGGCGCCGGATCAGTCCGGATCGCGGGCGCCGGCGAGGATGGCTTCGGCCTTGGCGATCGCGGACACGGCGCGGTCCTGCCAATAGGCGCGATCCGACGCCTCGGCGCCGCTCAGCACCTTCACCAGGCCGAGCAGCACCTCGAAGTGATCGGCCTTGCGCTGCACGGTCTCGCGATAGTGCGATGGGACCAGCACGGACGGGCCCCTATAGGCGCTGTCGCGGCCTTCCCAGACGCCGGTGACATAGGTCTCGCCGGCGGTCTCGTAGTCGTGCTTCTCGTTGTCCCAGTCGTCGTCCTCGACGGCGAGCCGGCAGGCCTCGGCGAGGCTCTCCGCCTCGTAATTGCGCTGCCGATAGACCGGCAGGCGATAGGTGGTTTCGATCGTGAAGATGGGCATCGGAGTCGTCCTTCCCTTCGGGTGTTGAAGACACCCTCGGGGCGGCCGCCTCTCCGGTCCGGCGGGTCAAGGGCCGCTGGCCAAGCGGGCGAAGCCCCCCTTGACGCGCCGGCCGGGCATGCGGCAGGGACGCCATTGCCTCTTTCCGCCGATACCCTCTTGCCCGCTTCGTCGACCCTTCGAGCGGTAGGGTTGAGAGCGGGTCGGTCAGCCGGCGGCCGCAAGCGGCTCAGCGAGCCGGGCGAGCAGCAGGTTCAGGTCCTCGTTCCAATCGCCGGCGCGCGGTCGCGCGCGTGCATAGGTCGCGCTCGTCTGGACCGCGATCGCCTGGACGCGCTCGGCATAGACATCACCCTGGCGATTGTTGTCGGTCGCCGCCACGAGATGCGTGTTCGGCCGTGCCGCTAAGCGGCGGATCGCATCCTCGCTCGCAGGAGACCAGCCGCCGCCGGTGCTGACGTAGAGCGTATCGGGCCGCATGACCTGGATCGCGGCGAGACTCATGGCATCGATCGCCGCTTCAGTGATGCAGACGCGCGCGGCGGCCGACGGGCCGAGCCGGAACAGCTCTTTGGCCCCGCCGGTCGCATATCCGCGCCATTGGGGGCCGCGCTCCTCCCAGCCGACCACGATGCCGTTCTCGCTGCGATGAGCCGCCCACATGCTGCCATGCGGCCCCTCGCGGACCATGCCTTGGCCGACCGCCACGGCGACGATCGTATCGGGAAGCCCGCGTGTCTCGGTGAGATAGCGCCAGGTCGCCGAGCCCGACCGCGGGAGACTCCGACGCGCCCAGCGGTCGGCGATGGAGCTAAGCGGGGAGGACCGGACCTCGCGCTGCCACGCGAGCGGGGTGGGCACGAACCCGACCAGGGACGCGACCCATGCGCAGGCTTCGGGAAAGCCCTGCGCACCGAGATGCTCGGCGAGATCAAACACGTCGCCTTTCGCGGTCGACAACGGGTCAAACCAGCCGCGATCGTTGTGAATGACGATAATGATATTGGCATCGCGGCGGAATTTCATGGCGCGCCGCGTGCTCTCCTTTAGATCGATTTTCCAGCCGTCCTGTTGAAGCAGCGCGGCGCAACCGACCTTGCTTCGCAGTTCTTCGATTTCCTTTTTCTCCATCGCCTTCACCGGGCGCGCATCGCACATACCCCGGTCCTTTCTTCGGTTGACCTGCCTCGCCTTATCCCGAGGGCACGGCGCCCGTCTGCCGCGAAGCGTGCCGGATGCAAGGGCGCGCTGGCAAGCCGTCGCGGCCCGAGATCTCGACCGCGGCGAAGCCTCCCTTGCATCCAGCAACGCGCCAGCGGCATCGATCACCAATTCGAAAAAACAGGCACCACGTACTTTGCCGGCAACCTGCGCTCTGGTCGGAATTGGCATGCGGAATGAGAAGCCGAGATCAGCGAAGCCCGGCGGCCTTTTGGGTGGACGCGAGCGAACGGGCGTCTGGTGTGGTGGCGAAGTCGGCGAACGCGGTAGGTCCGTCTTGCGGCCTATATGCGCTCTCGCTCGCCAGCGGCGGCGACGGAGATCACACACAATCGACGAATTCAAGTTTCAGACTCATCGGACGACGCGAACGCTCCTTGCCTGGCAATCGATGGTTTACCGAAATTGATCTAGAAGCCGAGCGAACGAACGGTTATGAGTCGAGTGGGGCAGTACGCGCTGCCCTGGGGCGTCGAAACCCCTGCTAGCGGTTGGTGCCGGCCGACACGGCACCGCACTCCTTGACCTTATGGTCGGGGAGCCTGTGGCGTATGCAACAGGTTCACCCGAACTAAAGGCCACAGGGCCGTCTAGCACGGTTTCGAACTCCCCGATCACCAAGAGTCAGAGAGGGTTCGTTTGCGGGGGCGTACCGCAGGCACCTCCCCACGGAGGATCGAGTGATCAGGGCCAAGGCGCGAGGGCGCACTTCTCTTGAATCGCGCACGATTGAGGCTCATCGCGCCTATGTGCAGGCGTTGGTGGAGTGGGAACGGGTTTTTCACCTCGGCACCTGCTCGGTCTGCCGCCCCGAGGGTCTCACCGACGAAGAGCACGGCATCCAGTGCGAATTGGCCGAGGCGCAAAAGGAGCGGCGGCGGATGACTTTTCGGGAACGCTGCGACGAACTGGGCTACATGCCGTCAGGGGCAAAAACCTCGCTTCCTCTTCACGCGTCTTGTGGAGCGGTTCCGCGAAGACGAAAGAATTGATTGGCGCAAAGAACGGGGCCGTGGTGCAAAATCTGGCTTTGTGATGCCCCGGCGTAGCGTTATTGGCTAGCGCCGTGTTTATTCGGCGGGTTTCATGGTCGAAATCTTAGCACGACCAGAAGCGGATCAAGAACAAAGGCAGATGACCTGGCGACCTTTATAGCGATGATAGTGTCGCCGCGATCGCACCTGAGCTAAGTCCGCCGAAGAGTCGCCGTACTAATAGGCGTTTCGTTTTTTCATTTATTGAAATATCTCCAAGAACAGACAATGCGCGCGCTAGTCTGATTGCAATGGACCTTTGTGCCCATACCGCGCTGGCGATGGACATGACCAACTCGGCTCTGTCATCTGGTCGAGGTGCATTTCATGCTGATGGTCATTCCAGGCTCGGACGTCGGTCGATACGAGACATTGATGGACCGCGCCTTTCGGTTTCGGCATTCAATTTTTGTCGAAGAAAAGGGCTGGGAGGAACTGCGCCAGCCGGGCGGTCGCGAGCGCGATCGATTCGACGATCGGCATGCAATCCATCACATCTGTCTGCGCGACGAGGAGATCGTCGGCTATCAGCGGCTGTTACCAACCACTCGCCCGCATTTATTGAGCGATGTGTTGACGGATCTGTGCCGGCACACGCCGCCACGCGGCGAACATGTGTTCGAGTGGACACGCTTCAGCGTTGCGCGTAGCTATCGCGAACACCGACCGCGCGGTGACAGTCCCTTTCTCGAACTCGCCCAAGGCGTCGTCGAATGGGGCATTGAGCATCAGGTTGACACAGTCACGGTCGCGATCGACTGGCGGTTGATGTTAATCGCGATGCAATTGCGGTTCTTCGTCCGATCACTCGGTTTTCCCCAGCGTATTGGCCGCGACGAAGTTATTGCCCTGCGCATGTCCTTCAACCGCGAGACCCTTGAAACAATCCGGGCCGCACGAGGCTCCAACGAGTCGGTGCTGCCGATGTCTAACTGGCCGTCAGTTGCGTGATGGTCCGTATCAGCATGGAGTTATTCTATGATAAGAACTGCGGATACCAAGATCATCGCTCACGAACTTCACGCCCGATATGAACATTCGCGGGCGGTGACGCTGATCGGTCGCACCTTGCAAAAAGCTTTGTTCGCCGGGCGCTCCGACGAGGTTGTGTTTTGGGCCCTGGTTCATGCTCATTATCGTGGCGGAGATCTCTGTTCCTCGACCGAGGAGGAACTCAATTATTTTGCTCCCTGGATCATCCGCGACCCTTCCGAGAAAAACTGATCTGGGCGGTACCTAGACGTCTGTCGGATTGACGATGATCGACGCTGTCGATGGCGGTGGCGGATTGGCGGCTATACCGGTCGAGGTCGGAAAATCGCCCGGCCCGGTCGGCGTCTGCTGGCAAACCGCCGACTGGTCTCCGGTAAAGCAGGAGGCGTCATATCCGGCGCCGCGGATGAGGTAGCTGCACACGCTTACCCCGTTGCCATCCTTGACGTTGCGGGCATTGCAGTCGCCGCTCGCAGCGTAGTTCGCGAGCTTCCCGCGCTGGCCGCAGCCGAACTGGCAGGCCATGAGGATGGAAGATTGGTCGATCGTGGCGCAGTGGCCGCCGTAACATACCTGCTGTCCGATCAGCGAGGTCATGCCGTTACTCTGCGCCTTCGACCACTCATTCTGTTCGTACCGGGTCCAGGCGGCGACCTGGGCGGAGGGATCGTCGAGAAAGCTTTGCGCGCTGCCGCTGTAATAGCGTTCGAAGGTGCCGGGGCAAAATTGGAATGCTCCGAGGCAGCCGAACTGATTTGTGGTGCCGAAATTTCCTTCGCTGCTGGACACTTTCGCAGCGAAATCCGCACAGTTCGACGGGATGCCCGCCGCAGTAAGATTGGCGGCTGATTCTCCGGCGAACGCTGCCGCCCCCGACAGACACAGCAGGAGACCCGCATCGGCCAGGATGCCGCGAACAGCGCGCGCTGTCATGGCTTGCCCTCCGGAATCGCAAAGGTGAAATCGCCGTTGACGAGCGTCTTCCCGTCGTCGGTCAACGCGAAGGGACGCTGTGCGAACGCCGCCTGCGCCTTGTCGGCGGCCATCGCGGCGAAGCGCGGATCATCAGGAGGCACGATCTGATGCATCATATCGTCGACCAGGACGGTCGGCTGCTGATGGGGGGCGACGCGCACAAGGCGGGTAGGGCAGGTGCCGGATGTGCAGTCGTCGTTCCAAATCTGCGAGATCAAGAAGTCGCCGCGCGGCGTGCGCAATTCATATTCGTGAATGGTCACGGTGCCGGACGAGCCGGCCGCGAGCGCATCACCCGTCCAGACCTTGTCGGGGTCCTGGGTCACGTTGCGATACGAGGTCTTGTAGCTGAAAGCCGCGTCGGCCGCGGCTGCTGGCACCGCGCCGACAAGGGCGGTCGCAGCAAGCAGACAGATCATCCGAAAGTGCATTTCTATTGTTCTCCTCAATCAGCGTCGCGGCGGTTCAGCGGCACATCCAGCGAGCAGCCGTCGACAGCGTTATGGTTGACGATCATGCCCGTCTTCAACGTCCGGTTCGGAACGTCGTAGGATGCATAGGCCGCGGACACCGTCGGATCGGGCGATGCGCCTGGCTCAAGCTCAAGGAAGCAAGCGCGGCCGCCCTCGAGAGTGCGCACCTGGATCCCCTCGTAAATCGCAATCCGCATGGGGCAGAGCTTCACCGTCGCGCGCGCCTGCGGCACTGCGGTCTTGATCGTGCATCCAATCGCCGTGTTGAGGATACTGAGGACAACGGAACGACCGCGGCTCCAGATGACGAAATGGGCTTCGGTGACGGGCGCATTGCCGCCCGCGAAGCGATGATCCCCACGCTGCCGATAGCCTTGGTTGTTGCGTTCGATCGCGTCCTTCCAGATGTCGGTGTAGGTGGCGGTCGCGCGAGAGGGCAGCTGAAGATCCGCATATGCCATCGGTCGCCACGTCCCCGGATCGGGCGTCACCGTTTGCGCGCGGGCTTGGGTGTTCATCATCCCTGCGATCCCCATCGCCAGGACAAAAATGGCAGAGCTGCGAAAGGCCGGCGATGTGCCTTTAATACAACATCTAATATAATGACTCAACTGCCTTGCCGCGCGCATTGTGCCGCCTGCTATTCGTAGCGGTCGCGGCCGGGCAGCCACCGCCAGAAATCCTTCGGCGAACGCTCCCGATTGCGCCATGGCACCACGCTGCGCGGCGGGTAGACGGGCTGCATGTTCCAGACGTCGCCGTAGTAATAAAAATTTACCGCTTCGCGGCGAAGGCGACGGCCACTGCCGTCCAGAAAATCCGTCGCGCAATGGACGACGGGACCGCGGTAGCGGATCACACGGGCGGTTTGTTCGTCCAGCGCGCCCGGCTTGCACCCGAACAGCCACACCGATGCGGGGAAGTTGCCTTCCCGGGCAGAGCCGGCGAGAAGCCGACGATAGGCCGCGTTCGCCTCCGGCTGGGTCGGATAGGGAAAACGCTCGGTAAGGATGGGGGCAAACGTCGACCGATCGGGGGCATATTCCAGACGGCCGGGCTTGACGGCGGCGGGGGTGTACATCGGTTCGCGCGCGGGCGGCCCATAGTCCGTCACCGGCCATGGCTGCGGCGCGGCGCAGGCTGACAGCACGAGCATGATGGGAAGAGAGAGAACGACGGCGGTACGGCTCATGGCGTTGCCTCGAACCGGGCGAGCGGCGGCGCGGCCGGGCGTTTGGCACGCCACTCCCAGGGCATCTGGAATGTACTCGACCAGAGCCCCCGATAGGCTTTGCGCGCGTCCTGCTCGGCTTGGACGTAGGCACGGATCGCCGGGTCCCTGTCCGTTCCGGGGAGCGCTACGGCGATGCCGGCGCGCAACATATCGGCAGCGATGTCGGGATGGCCCGCCGTGGCGCACCGCACCAGGTGCTCTGACGCCTCGTCCCGCAATGTCCTGCAGGCGAGCCAGGCGTTGAGGGTCGCCGTGACGAGCCACGATGTCGCCATCGTGCCGCACGGCCAGGGCTGCCTGCCCAAGCGCGCGGTCTGCTCCGGCGCGCAGGTATCAATGCCGTAGAGCCGGTAGGCCGCGCCCGTCTCGATATCGCGGAACCGCACCCCATTGATGACCTCGACCCGCAGCGGCGGCGATTGAAGCGGCAGCTGCGGCGCGTAAATGCCCTCGTTCCGATCGGCCGGCTGCGCGCCAGCCTTGGTTGTCGTCGCGGCCGCCAGGAGCGAGATGGCGAGAAACACGGTGTCACGCCGCGGCATCGTCGCGCGCACCGAGATCGAGCTTGTGGAAGACGTTGGCGATGATGTCGGTCGTGTAGATCGTCTCGCCGTCCTTCTTGTAGGAGCCGTCGGCGATGCGGCATTCGGCATAGACCGGATCGCCTTTCGCGACATTGGCGATGACCCAGGCCGCGGCTTTTTCATTGAGGACGCTGACCGTTACCCAGTCGGTCTCCTCGTGCCGCTCGCCCTTGGCGTCAGTCCACCCGCGGTCGGTCGCGATGTGGATCTTGGCGGATTTGTTAAACGCCTTCGGCGCCTGCCCGACAAAGCCACGGACGATGAAGAGATTTGTGGTTCGCATGGTCGCTCCTCGTGCTGACGTTGAGTCCTATGGGGTCGCTGGGTTTGCTCCTGGCATCCCGGACGCGGGAGCAGGCGAAGCCTGCCGCAGGGCGCGCAGAATGATCGCGTTCGGATCGGGGAGGTCGGCGAACGCCCACAATCCCGCCTTGGATCTCTGGGCGACAAGCTGGGCCACGAAGTACGGCGCGTGAACCGGCTGGCCGTCCGGTTTGAGCGCGGCGAAGGCGAAGCCGGTTGAAATCAGAGCTGTGCCGAGATCGATGCGTGAGCCCGCCGCGGCGCCCTTGCTCGGGCTGGCTAGGCAGAACACGAAGACGGTTCGCAGCTGCGGCGATTCGGCCGCGTCGTAGCACTGCGGTCTGAGATCGCGAACCAGTGCGACAAGCATGGCGAGCGAAGCCTCGCCGCAGTCGCGTTTGAGGCCGTGGCCGTTGGTGAAGCTCGTGTCACGCAGGCAGGCCTGGACGCCATAAAGACGATAGGTCACGTCGCCGGCCGACCAGCTGTCGCCTGTCAGATAGATGGCGTCCGCTGGAACTGGAAACCAGGGCGACGCGGATTGCGCCGTTACCCTTGTTGCGGTGAGTGGCAGGGCCAGAATCGCGGCCATCAGCCATGCCCGGCCCATTCTAGTAGCCCTGCAGCGAGAAATAGAAGCGCTGCACGCCGTTGGCCGAGCTGATGTCGACGTAGTAGGGCTCGCTGCGGCGCTGGCGCGGCGTCGTCGGATAGGTCGTCGTGCAACCGCCATCGCTTCCTGAGCACATGCGCTCGGGCTTGGACAGATCGGCGCACAGCTCTCCGTTGGCGGATGGCGATGTTTCTCCGCCCGGCAAGCCTGCGACCGGTGTTAGGCCTACCGGACAGGCTTCGTAAGGCTCATAGCCCGGGCCGCTGGCATGCCCTTCAGAACAGGTTGGCCAGCCGCCGCCGCGGGCGAGCCGGCGAAACAGTTCCTGCATGACCGGCACGCAGTAGGGGATGCTGGACCATCCCGGATTGCTGGCCGCCGCGCACAGCAAGACCTTGCACCCGAACGAAGCGTCCTGCGCCGCCGCAGGTGGGGCGGGTTGCACGAGGCCGAGGCTGAGGCCGGCCAGCAGGACTGAGCAGCGTTTCATTCCATCCCTCCGGATCGAGCTGGGGACGTCATTCACTAACCTGTTGCCAAGGTAACAACATCTAATATATTGTCTATTGAAAAGTGGAGAGCCTAGGGGCATGTCGAAGCGAATCGCGGCGATCGGATTGGGGATGATGGTGGCCTGCGCCGGCGCAAACGCTCAGGACGCAGCGAACGTTTCGCACCTCGCGACCGTCGATGCCTCCGGCCGCGTCATTCCACTGGACACGCCGCGATTCCGCCTCGACGCGAATGAAGCGGCGCGGCCGTGCGGCGGCGCGAAGGCGATGGCGCCCGACGAGGCGCGAGCGCTGGTGGCACGCATCGCCACAGAGGAGAAGTTCTCGCCCGAATTCGCTCAGTCGGTGGCGAAGAGCGAAAGCCAGTACAACTCGATGGCGCTCTCCGGAAAGGGGGCGTTCGGCCTGATGCAGCTGCTTCCGCAGACCGCGCAGCGCTTCAACGTCGACCTCTGCAGCCCCGCCGATAACGTGCGCGGCGGCATCCGCTTCCTGCGCAGCCTCCAAGACAAATACAAGAACCCGTTCTTTATCCTCGCGGCCTACAACGCCGGCGAGGAAGCCGTCGCCAAGAGCCGTGGTGTTCCTCCCTATCCCGAGACCGTTCGGTTCGTCGCCCAAGTCATCAACGATTTCTACAGCTGGCCGGATCCTCGCGGCGCTGGCGCTCTCGCGTCCGCCCAGCCTGACGTCGTCGAACTCGCCACGCGGCCCGATGCGGCGCGTCCCCAAGCCGGAAGGCATTGGAACGATGGTTTCGTCATGCACGTCGATTGACAGGGAGGACTAGATGACTCGATGGATTTCGCGCACGCCCCTCGCTCTGAGCCTTGTGGCGCTCAGCGTCGTCGACGCCGCGGCACAGTCGGGCGGGACGCTGCAACCCGTGCAATCCACGCTCACGCAGTTGGTTCAGGCTTTGACAGGCCCGATCGCCACCGCGCTGGCGACACTGGCCGTCATCGCGTGCGGTCTGTTCGCCTGGTCCGGCCGTCTGACGTGGGGCATCGCCGGTAGCGTCATTTTCGGCATCGTTCTGGTGTTCGGCTCGGCGCAAATCGTCCAATTCTTCCAGTCGGCGGTCGGCCAATGACCGAAGCCGAGCTCGATGATCCGCTTATCACCCCGCTGGTCAAAGCCCTCACTCGCGCGCCGACGCTGATGGGCGTGCCGTATATGTACTTCATGTTCAACGGCGTGGTCTCGAGCGTGTGCTTCCTTGTCACCCACAATCTCTTCATGCTGCTGGTCGCGATTCCGCTCCATCTGTTCGGCTACGTGATGACTCTTCGCGACGACCGTATCTTCGAGATCCTGTTCGTCCGCTCGACAAGATGTCCGCCCCGCTCGCGCTCCTTCTGGGGCGCCGACAGCTACGCCCCGTGAGGCTGCCATGGTCGCCCGCGCCCTTCTCGACGAGCTCACCTTCGGCGCCGTGTCCCGCCGTGAGCGACCGGTGGCGTCGCACATTCCCTATACCCGCCACGTCGACGATCACATCCTCAAGACGCGAGACGGCCTGCTCCTCACGGTGTTGAAGCTCGACGGCTACTCGTTCGAGACATCCGACATGAGCGAGGTCAACGCCCGTCTGCTCGGCCGCAACGACATCGTCCGCACACTCGCCAACTCGCGCTTCGCGCTCGCCGCGCACATCGTCCGGCGCGAGGTGCAACCACGGATCGCGTCGACCTTCGACAACGCGTTGTGCCGCGAGATCGACGAGCGCTACGACGCCTCCCTGTCGAAGCGTCGAATGTTCGTCAACGACATCTATCTCACGATCGTGCGCCGTCCGCTCCAGGGCCAGGCCGGAACCTTCGACGTCCTGATGACGAAGGCTCTCGGCCGCAAGGACGAGGCCGGCGAGTCGGTGGCCATTCAGACCGCCCTCAACGAGCTGCGCGATGCCGCGACGGCGGTTCGCGAGAACCTGGCCGCCTATGGCGCGCGGCAACTCGGCGTGGTCCGGCGCGACGGCATCTGGTTCTCCGAGCCGCTGGAATTCCTCGTGCAGATCGTGAACGGCGGCCTACCGCGGCCGATGCATCTGCCCCGCATGGACCTTGCGGACGCGCTCTCGACGAAGCGTCTCTTCTTCGGCCGCAACGCCATCGAGATCCGCGGCGCCAGCCGCGACGACACGCGCTTCGGCGCGATGATTTCGATCCGCGAATATCCGGCGCAAAGTGGTCCCGGTTCGTTCGACAATCTCCTGCGGGTGCCGCACGAATTTATCGCCACCCAGACCTTCGCCATCGTCGATCGGCCGGTCGCCGCCAAGCAGATCGATCGCGTGTCGCGGCAAGTCGATATGTCCGACGAGGCCGGTTCGATCGTCGCGGAGCATCTTGACGAGGCCCGGGACGAATTGCTGGCTTCCGAGGCGATCTATGGCGAGCACCACATGACGGTGATGTGCCTCGGCCGCGATCTCGCCGAGGTAGGCGCGGCCGTGACAGCGGCCGGTGCCGCGCTGACGGATCGGTCGGTGATCTGGGTGCGCGAAGACCTCAATTGCGAACCGGCGTTCTGGTCGCAGCTGCCGGGCAATTTCGCCTATATCGCCCGCAAGGCTGTGATCTCGTCGAAAAACTTCGCCGGCTTCGCCTCGCTGCACAACTATCCGAGCGGGCGCGCCGACGGCAACCACTGGGGCCCCGCAATCTCGGTCTTCGAGACAACGTCGCAGACGGCCTACTATTACAATCACCACGTTCGTGACATCGGCAACTTCACCGTCGTCGGGCCGACCGGGTCGGGCAAGACCGTGTTTCTATCGTTCATCGCGGCGCAGACGCAGCGCATCCAGCCGCGCCCCAAACTCGTCTTCGTCGACAAGGATCGTGGCGCTGAGATCTTTATTCGCGCTCTCGGCGGTCAATATGAAGCGCTCATTCCCGGCGAGCCCACCGGGTTCAATCCGCTGTCGCTGCCCGACTCGGCAGCGAACCGCGAGTTTCTGTACCAGCTGTTCGCCTTCATGCTGCGTCCGGCCAAGGGCGGCGATCTCAGCGCTTCCGAAGAGCAGGTGATCCGAAACGCAATCGCAGCGGCGCTTTCAGCGGGTCCGGACGGGCGGACGCTGAAGGCGTTCTCGACCTTGCTGCGCGGTCGCATCCGGGCGGGGGAGGGGGATCTCCTCGCGCGCTTGGAAAGCTGGATGCGGCCGGATCAGCGGGGCTGGCTGTTCAACAACGATGAGGACCAGTTCTCGATTTCGAGCATCTTCGGCTTCGACATGACGCGCGTCCTCGACGATCCCGTCATTCGCACCGCCGCGCTCATGTACATCTTCCACCGCACCGAGGAGTTGCTCACGGGCGATCCGGTGATGATCTTTCTTGATGAAGGCTGGCGGCTGCTCGACGACGAGGTCTTTGCCTTCTTCATACGCGATAAGCTGAAGACGATCCGCAAGCAGAACGGCATCATCGGCTTCGGCACGCAATCTGCGGCCGATATCGTCCGCTCACGCGCGTCCAACACGCTGATCGAGCAGACCAGCACCAACATCTTCTTTCCGAATCCCAAAGCCGACGACGAGAGCTATCGTCAGGCTTTCCGCCTTTCGGGCCGCGAGGTCGACTGGATTCGCAGCACCGTCCCCGAAAGTCGGTCCTTCCTGATCAAGCACGGCCGGGACAGCGTCGTGGCCCGGCTGAACCTGTCGAGCATGCCTGACCTCATCAAGGTGCTGTCCGGTCGGACCGAGACCGTGGCCGAGCTCGACGCGCTGCGCGCGCGCGTTGGCGACGATCCAGCGGTGTGGCTGCCGATCTTCCTGGGGAGAGACCCTTCATGAAGACCATCCTGATCATTGTCGCGGCGGCGGCTTTGGCCACCCAGGCGCACGCGGCCATCCCGGTCGACGACGCAGCACAGCTCAGCCAACATTCGTTGACAGCCAGCACGACGGTCAAACTCGTACCGGTGACGACGCAGCGCAAGGACGCCAATAGCGGCGTCAAATGCGCGGTGACCACGGGCAAGAAGGCCAACGTCACCGATCCGACCGTTAAGCCGCAGGCGGGCGCCGGAAGCCAGGCCCTTCGCTCCTATGCGCCGGACATGCCCGCCGCTCCCGATCCTGGGGCGCAAGGCGGCGCGCTGAACAGCCAGACATTGTTTCAATCGAGCGGCAATGTCGTTGCCGGTCTCGATGCCAGTCGCTCGACGCTTGGCGCCGCGCAGTCAGGGTTTCAGGTCGCGGGCCAGCAGGTCGGCACCGGCTCGACCGTGATGGCGGCGATGGACATGAACAGCGCGGCGCGGCTGCAGAACAACCTTGCCTGGAACGGCGTCATTGATTCGACGGACCTTTGGGTCACCGCCCTGAACGCGCTCAACCTCGCCAGAACGAGCGACATGAGCCGGGCGGCCGGGGGCATGCGGGCGGCGACGGTGATGGGGGGACGGCCCGCCTCCGGTCCGGTCTGTCCCGCGGGCATGATCGGGACCGGCTCGCCGACTGACCCTTGCCGGACGCCGACGGGATGCTCGACCACACCGCCGGGCACGAACCCCGACCCTGGATGCGTCAGCGCCCGCTACGTCGACACCGACGGCAACGTCATCTTTTACCTCGCACAGGCGCAAGGCACACCGACGAACGACAGCGCTTCGACCGGGCCCGGCTTGACCGTGGCCGACGTCGCCGCGGCGCTGGCCGCGATCAACAACGACACGCGCTAGGGAGGATTTTCATGCGCACCATCCTTGCCCTCATCGCCGTCATCGTGACCGCCCAATTGTCGCCAGCGTTGGCGCAAGTCCCGGTCATCGACAACGCCAACCTGCAAAAGGCCCAGGAGATCGCAACCAGCACCCAGAAGATCCTGACCGCCGATCAGCAGATCATGCAGTTCACCCAGAAGACGCTGCAAGCGGTGACGGGCGATCGCTCGTCCCAGGCGCAAGGAACGCTCGCACAAATGGCCCTCGGCGGCGGCTTCTCCATGGCGCAGGCGCCCTCCCTCGGATCGGTGATCTCGGGCGGGGCGCTGTCTTTCGCCGGCATGGGCTCGAATTCGCAGAACATCGTGTCGACTCTGATCAATGGCCTGCAGCTCGTACAGACGATCACCGGTCTCACCAGCGGCCAGAGCCACCCCGTGGACACGGCTTACAAGAGTTCCGTGAACGTCGCCGCTACGCTCTCGGGGCTCATCAACTCGACACAGAGCGCGGTGCAGCAGCGATCGAGCGCTTTCAAGCAGGGCGGCCAGCAGATCGGCCAGGCGCAGGATCTGAAAGGCAGCATCGATCAGAATACCCAGGTGCAGGTTCAGACCGGCCTGACGATCAATGAACTGAACGGGGTTGCGAACAATGCAGCCGCTGCGGCGAACCAGGCCAATCTCGATCGCATCGCGGCGGAGTCGGCCGCGGCGCGCGCCATGAAATTCACTCAGTAGCGGAGCGGGCGGCGAGCCGCGAAAAGCTTTCGCGCACGCCGCGCGGGACGGCGCAACACAACATCTGGGGGACCCCCATGTCGAAGGCCATTGTCATCGCGACAGCCGTGGTTGCGCTCGCCGTGGGCGTCGCGGTCGGACGCTACGCGCTCCGTCCATCCTCATGGCCGGCGACGAGCACCGCTGAAACGTCCCCCAACCGGAACGATGCCGCGGAATCCGCCTCGCGGGCCATGACATTCACGCAACCCAAGGCGCCGCCGCAGTGAGATCGGTATCGCTCCTCATGGCCAGCGTACTACTCACGCTCGCGCTCGGCGGCTGTGCCTATAAGCCGCTGAAAGCGCCGTGTTCACCCGACGAGGGCGGCGCGCCGCTGGCCTATGCGCAGCTCCCTCCCGCGCCGCCCGCTCGAGCCGCGGTTGAGGCCGTTGACGCCTGCGGCCCGATGCGGCCGATCTGAGGAGCGCGATGGCCAACAATTTCAATATCACTTCGCTACTGCAATCCGTCGACCAGCTTGGCCAGAATTACGTTTCGACGGCATATCAGGCCCTCGCGAACGCGGCGACATCGGGCGGGACAACCGGCGTCGCCGGTCTGCTCCTGACGCTTTACGTAATCTTCTGGGGCGTCGGGATCTGGCAGGGCACGGCCAGCGGCGGCCCGACGGATTATGCCTTCCGGCTCTTTCGCGCGATGATGATCTATGTCCTGGCGACCCGCTGGGGAGAATTCCAAACCTTCGTGTATACGATCCTGAATGACGGTCCTTCCGCCATCGGCAACGCGCTGCTGAGCGCCGTCACTTCCGCCAACAATACCGGCACCTCGGCCAATCTCACCTCGGTCAACGCCGTCCAGTCGGCCTTGCAGAACATGTGGGACACGACCAATAGCGCGACCGAGGCGTTTCTACAGAATGCCGGCATTACCAATTGGGGACCCTACATCTTCGCCGCCGTTTTCTACGTTGTCATGGCGATCCTGATCGGTTTCGCCATCTTCCTGATCGTGTTGTCGAAGATGTTCATGTGGCTTCTGCTTGCCCTGGCGCCGCTATTCATCATCCTGCTTCTGTTCGGCGTCACGTCGCGGTTCTTCAGCGGCTGGATGAGCTCACTCGCGCAGTATTTCCTTGTGCAGGTGCTCGTATACGCCTTCCTCGCCTTCTATGTCTCGCTGATCCAGCAATCGATCGACACGCTGAACGGCGTCGCCAACAGCAAGTCTGCCACATGGGCAACAATCGGACCGGTGGTGCTGCTCGCCATCATCGGCATCCTCCTGCTGAGCCAGATCAATAACATGGCGGCCGCTATCGCAGGTGGCGTCCCGATCTTCGCGCCCCGGCTCGGCGCGGTCCTGGCCACGGCCTCCGGCTACCGGATGGGGGCGGCCGCCAACCGAGCGCGCCTCGCTGTCATTCGGCCTGCAATATTGACCCCCTAAGCCGGGGGATCGGCGTCCAAAATTGACCCCCTAATGTTGGTCTGTTGCGCTGCCTGCTTCTTAACAAAGCAGGTGGTCGGAGATGCTGATCGTGGA
>JBFLWR010000244.1:0-6702 GCA_040755925.1 Pseudomonadota bacterium | reverse complement strand
GCGCCGAGGAGGAGGCTCGCCGCCGGGCGCCGCAAGCCGCCGACATGGCAACCGTCGAGGACGAGGAAGAGGTCAAGCCCAGGCGGCCCAGCACGGCGAGTGGCGGTGCTGGCGCTGGTGGTGCCGGCGCGCCGGCGCGTCGCCTCGCCACGCCCGAAGTGGCCCGTCCCGCCAAGCCGACCAAGGGCGAGGAAGATCGCCGCCGCGGCAAGCTGACGCTGAATTCGGCGCTGTCGGACGATGATGCGCGCGGCCGCTCGCTGTCGTCGATGCGTCGGCGTCAGGAGAAGTTCAAGCGCGCGATGCACAATGAGCCGCGCGAGAAAGTCGTTCGTGAAGTGATCCTGCCCGAAACCATTACCATCCAGGAACTGGCGCAGCGCATGTCGGAGCGCGCCGTGGATGTGGTCAAGTTCTTCATGAAGCAGGGCCAGATCCTGAAGCCGGGCGACGTCATCGACGCCGACACGGCCGAGTTGGTCGCGTCCGAATTCGGCCACACGGTCCGCCGCGTTGCCGAGTCCGACATCGAGGAAGGCCTGTTCAACATCGCCGATCGGCCGGAAGACCTGGTGTCGCGTCCGCCTGTCGTGACGATCATGGGCCATGTCGACCACGGCAAGACCTCGCTGCTCGACGCCATCCGCAACGCCAATGTCGTCTCCGGCGAGGCCGGCGGCATCACTCAGCACATCGGCGCCTACCAGGTGGAGAAGAACGGCCAGAAGATCACCTTCATCGACACGCCCGGCCACGCCGCCTTCACGGCCATGCGCGCCCGCGGCGCCCAGGTCACCGACATCGCCGTGCTGGTCGTGGCCGCCGACGACAGCGTGATGCCGCAGACGATCGAATCGATCAGCCATGCCAAGGCGGCCGGCGTGCCGATCATCGTGGCGATCAACAAGATCGACAAGCGCGATGCCGACCCGCAAAAGGTGCGCACCGAGTTGCTGCGCCACGAAGTGTTCGTGGAATCGATGGGCGGCGAGGTGCTGGACGTCGAGGTTTCGGCGACCAAGGGCACCAACCTCGACAAGCTGCTCGAGGCGATCCTGCTGCAGGCCGAAGTCCTCGACCTCAAGGCCAACCCGGACCGCACCGCCGAAGGCGCGGTTATCGAGGCCAAGCTCGACAAGGGCCGCGGTCCCGTCGCCACCGTGCTGGTGCAGACCGGCACGCTGATGCCGGGTGACATCCTCGTCGCCGGCAACGAGTGGGGCCGTGTGCGCGCCCTGGTCAACGATCGTGGCGAGCACGTGGCTGAAGCGCCGCCGGCCATGCCGGTCGAGGTGCTCGGTCTTCAGGGCACGCCGCAGGCCGGCGACCGCTTCGCGGTCGTCAACAACGAGGCGCGTGCCCGCGAAATCACCGAATACCGCCAGCGCCTGGCGCGCGAGAAGGCGGTGGCCAAGCATGCCGGCCAGCGCGGCTCGCTCGAACAGATGATGTCGCAGTTGCAGACGAGCGGGCTCAAGGAATTCCCGCTGGTCATCAAGGGCGACGTGCAGGGCTCGATCGAGGCGATCAACGCCGCGCTCGAGAAGCTCGGCAACGACGAGGTGCGGGCGCGTATCGTCCATTCGGGTGCCGGCGGCATCACCGAAAGCGACGTCTCGCTTGCCGAAACCTCCGGCGCCGCGATCATCGGCTTCAACGTCCGCGCCAACGCCCAGGCGCGCGCGGCCGCGGCAGCCGCCGGCATCGAGATCCGCTACTACTCGATCATCTACAACCTCGTCGATGACGTGAAGGCGGCACTCTCCGGCATGCTCTCGCCGGAACGGCGCGAGACCTTCATCGGCAATGCCGAGATCCTGGAGATCTTCGACATCTCGAAGATCGGCAAGATCGCCGGCTGCCGTATCACCGAAGGCAAGGTCGAACGCGGCGCCGGTGTTCGCTTGATCCGCGACAACGTCGTCATCCACGAAGGCACGCTGAAGACGCTCAAGCGCTTCAAGGATGAAGTTTCGGAAGTGCCGGCCGGCCAGGAATGCGGCATGGCCTTCCAGAACTACGAGGACATGCGCGTCGGCGACGTCATCGAGTGCTTCCGCGTCGAGATGGTGAGCAGGACGCTCTAAATTCGGATATACTTGCCGAAATGACCGGGCGGCGGCCGAAAGGCTGCCGTCCAGAGCCTCTATGCATGTCGAGACATGCGGCGCGGTCCCATCCCGTGCTCCACGATTTCAGGACTAAAAGAAGATGTCCCGTTCCACGACTTCAGGCCCCTCCCAGCGAATGCTGCGCGTCGGCGAGCAGGTGCGTCACGCCCTGTCCGAGACCTTGCAACGCGGCGAGATCATCGATCCGGTGGTCGAAAACGCCGTCGTTTCAGTTTCCGAAGTGCGCATGTCGCCCGACCTCAAGATCGCAACGGCGTTCGTCTCGCCGCTCGGCGTCGGCGATGCCGACGCGGTGGTCGCGGCGCTCAACAAGCACGCTAAATTCATCCGCGGCCGCGTCTCCGGCGCGCTCCGGCAGATGAAGTACATGCCGGAGGTCCGCTTCCGGCTCGATACGTCCTTCGACAATTTCGCCCGGATCAACGAATTGCTGAAGTCGCCCGAAGTCGTGCGCGATCTTGGCCCCGGCGATCCGAAGAACGACGATCAGAATGAAAACGGCGACCAGGACAATAACAAGGACCAGGAATAGTGGCGCGTCGCGGCAAGAAGAAGGGCAGGCCGGTTTCCGGCTGGGTGGTGCTGGACAAGCCGGTCGGCATGGGCTCGACCGAGGCCGTATCCAAGGTCAAATGGCTGTTCCAGGCTGAGAAGGCCGGCCATGCCGGCACGCTCGATCCGCTGGCATCGGGCATGCTCCCGATCGCGCTCGGCGAGGCGACCAAGACCGTGCCTTACGTGCAGGATGGAGCCAAGGTCTACCGCTTTACCGTCGCCTGGGGCGAAGAGCGCTCGACCGACGATCTCGAAGGTCCGGTGACGAACAGCTCCGACCGCCGCCCGGCCGAGGCCGAGGTGAGGGCGCTGCTGCCGAAATACACCGGCGTCATCATGCAGACGCCGCCGCAATTCTCCGCCATCAAGATCGCCGGCGAGCGCGCCTATGACCTCGCGCGCGATGGCGAGACGGTCGATATTCCGGCGCGTGAGATCGAGATCGGGCGTCTGGACATTGTGGAGCATGGCGCCGACAGGACGGTTTTCGAGGTCGAATGCGGCAAGGGCACCTATGTGCGCTCGCTGGCGCGCGACATGGGGCGCGATCTCGGCTGCTTCGGACACATCGCGGAACTGCGCCGAGTCGAGGTCGAGCCGTTCACGCCCGAGGATTTCGTCACCGTCGCTGAGCTTGAAGCGGCACGCTTCGGCGACAAGAGCGACGACAAGACGGACGAGGTCGATGCTCCGGTCGATTTCGGCGCCATCGACGCGTTGCTGGTCGACACCGCGGCGGCGCTCGACTGCCTGCCGCAGGTCGCTGTCAGCGACGACGCGGCGACGAAAATCCGACTTGGCAATCCGGTCATCATTCGTGGCCGTGACGCACCAGTGGAGGCCGAGGAAGCCTGCGCCACCGCGCGGGGCCGGCTCGTCGCCATCGGCGCCATCGAGCAGGGCATGTTCAAGCCCAAGCGGGTCTTTGTCGGATAACGGTCTTGTTGCGGTGCCGGCGGTTATTTCTTCGGAACATTAGTCGCTGCCGGACCGATGCATTTCCCACGGGAAAGAATTGATCGGGCCTCTATTCTCGCGCCGCGAGCTGCGACAAGCCGGCTTGACAAATAGGCTGGCGTTTTGTCGGGAATTGCACTATATGCGCCGCAGCTTCGCGCCCTGACGCGTTGCTTGCACCGGCCCCTGCTGGACGACATCCCGGCTGTGGGCGTCCCGTTTCCTCCAACAGACAAGGAAAAACACGATGTCGATTACTGCCGATCGCAAGAAGGAATTGATGGCCGAATTCGCAACCGCGAAGGGCGATACCGGGTCTCCGGAAGTCCAGGTCGCCATCCTCTCCGAGCGCATCAAGAACCTGACCGACCACTTCAAGGACCACAAGAAGGATAACCATTCCCGCCGTGGTCTGCTCGCTCTCGTCTCCCAGCGTCGCAGCCTGCTTGATTACCTCAAGCGCAAGGATGACGCGCGCTACCAGACGCTGATCGAGAAGCTCGGTCTGCGTCGTTGACCAATTGACCGGCGGGCTCTCTTCGCAGAGCCCGCCGGTCGCGCATTGGCGCACCGGATGGTCCGGTGCGGCGGTGCTGGAAAGGAGCGCTTTGCGCTCGTGAAATTCGCATTCGCGCGAGGCGCGTTCCGGAAACATGGTTTTCGGCGTCGCGCGCGAGGCCGGCCGAAAGTCGGCCAGACCCGGTTCCGGGGCGTGCAGAGGGCCGCTTGGAACCGCCCGTGGACGGTCATGGGGCAGGATTGCAGGACGCTCGCTCGGCTGTTGCGCCGGATATTTCGAGCTTCCCGTTGTCTTGCCCGTGGCTGCCCGAGAAAGGAAGCCTGGAAGAGAGAACCGCGAACCGTGAGACGGCGCGGCCCCTTCCGCATACGAAGGACAAGATATGTTCAATCAACACAAGGTCGAAATCGAATGGGGCGGCCGTCCGCTCATCCTCGAAACCGGCAAGATCGCGCGTCAGGCTGACGGCGCGGTGCTCGCCACCTACGGTGAGACCGTGGTGCTGGCCACCGTCGTTTCGATGAAGGAGCCGAAGCCCGGCCTCGATTTCTTCCCGCTCACCGTCAACTACCAGGAAAAGACCTACGCCGCGGGCAAGATCCCCGGCGGCTATTTCAAGCGCGAGGGCCGTCCGAGCGAAAAGGAAACGCTGGTTTCCCGCCTGATCGACCGCCCGATCCGCCCGCTTTTCGCCGACGGCTACAAGAACGACACCCAGATCGTCGTCACCGTCGTACAGCATGATCTCGAGAACGATCCGGACATCCTGTCGATCGTCGCCACCTCGGCCGCTCTGACGCTTTCCGGCGTCCCCTTCATGGGCCCGATCGGCGGCGCCCGCGTCGGCTACATCAACGGCGAATACGTGCTCAACCCGCATATCGACGAGATGGAGGAATCCAAGCTCGACCTCGTCGTCGCCGGCACCACCGACGCCGTGCTGATGGTCGAATCCGAAGCCAAGGAACTCAGCGAGGACCTGATGCTCGGCGCCGTCATGTTCGGCCACAAGGGCTTCCAGCCGGTGATCGACGCGATCATCAAGCTGGCCGAGGTCGCCGCCAAGGAGCCGCGCGACTTCACCGCGCCGGACTATTCCGCGCTCGAAGGCGAGATGCTGAAGATCGTCGGCGACGAGCTTCGCGAGGCCTACAAGATCACCGACAAGCAGAAGCGCTATGCCGCGGTCGACGCCGTCAAGGCCAAGGTCAAGGCCGCGTTCGCTCCGGCGGAAGGCGAGGACGCGAAGTATTCGTCCGAGCAGATCGGCACCGTCTTCAAGGAGCTCCAGGCCAAGGTGGTGCGCTGGAACATCCTCGACACCGGCTCGCGCATCGACGGCCGCGACCTCAAGACCGTCCGCAAGATCGTCTCGGAAGTCGGCGTCCTGCCGCGCACCCATGGTTCGGCGCTGTTCACCCGCGGCGAGACCCAGGCGCTGGTCGTGGCGACCCTCGGCACCGGCGAGGACGAGCAGTTCGTCGATTCGCTGACCGGCATGTACAAGGAGAAGTTCCTCCTCCACTACAACTTCCCGCCCTACTCGGTTGGCGAGACCGGCCGCATGGGCTCGCCGGGCCGCCGCGAGATCGGCCACGGCAAGCTGGCCTGGCGCGCGATCCGTCCGATGCTGCCGACCGCCGACCAGTTCCCCTACACGCTGCGCGTCGTCTCTGAGATCACCGAGTCCAACGGCTCGTCCTCGATGGCGACTGTCTGCGGCACCTCGCTGGCGCTGATGGACGCGGGCGTTCCGCTCGCCAAGCCGGTCGCCGGCATCGCCATGGGCCTGATCAAGGAAGGCGAGCGCTTCGCGGTGCTCTCCGACATCCTCGGCGACGAGGACCACCTCGGCGACATGGATTTCAAGGTCGCCGGCACGGCCAATGGCGTCACCTCGCTGCAGATGGACATCAAGATCGACGGCATCACCGAGGAGATCATGCAGATCGCTCTCGGCCAGGCCAAGGACGGTCGCCTGCATATCCTGGGCGAGATGGCGCATGCGATCTCCGGCGCGCGCGCCGAGCTCGGCGAGTTCGCGCCGCGCATTGAGGTCATGCACATCCCGACCGACAAGATCCGTGACGTCATCGGCTCCGGCGGCAAGGTGATCCGCGAAATCGTCGAGAAGACCGGCGCCAAGATCAACATCGAGGACGACGGCACGGTCAAGATCGCTTCGGCCAACGCCAAGGAGATTGAGGCGGCGAAGAAGTGGATCCACACCATCGTCGCGGAGCCGGAAGTCGGCGAGATCTACGAAGGCACCGTCGTCAAGACGGCCGACTTTGGCGCGTTCGTCAACTTCTTCGGCCCGCGCGACGGTCTCGTCCATATCTCGCAGCTCGCCAATGAGCGCGTCGCCAAGACCTCCGATGTCGTCAAGGAAGGCGACAAGGTGTGGGTCAAGCTGATGGGCTTCGACGAGCGCGGCAAGGTTCGCCTGTCGATGAAGGTCGTCGACCAGGCCACCGGCAAGGAGATCGTTCAGGAGAAGAAGAAGCAGGAAGGCGAGGAAGACGCCGCCTGATCGGC
>JBFLWR010000243.1:0-12846 GCA_040755925.1 Pseudomonadota bacterium | reverse complement strand
GAGCCGGCGCCGCGAATTTTCGCGGCGTCGACGTCCACAACATTGCTCCCCGTGAAAGCGGGTACCGACATGGCTGGTCCTCCGGATCTGGTCACCAGGAGATCAACTTCCGGTCGCTTCGTTCCACTTCTTGACATAGTCGGGCAACTTCTTGAGCGCCTCGTCCCAGTTCGGCGACCAGACCGTCACGCCCTTCATCGTCTCCTCCAGCTTGGAGAAGTTGGCGTCGTCCGGCTTCACGTCCTTGCGAGCGGGCATGCCGAGCGCGACCGAGCTTACCGTCGACTGGGCTTCCTTGGACAGCAGGAAGTCAATCAACTTCTTGCCATTGTCGGCATTGGGCGCGCCCGTCACCAGGCCGACTTCATAGGGCAGCGCGAAGGTCGAGCGCGTGCCGTCCGGACCCGCCGGCCAGAACACCTTGATGTTCGGATTGTCGGCCATCTGCGACATGTTCATCTGCAGGTCGCCATTGGCGACATGCAGTTCGCCCTTGTTGACCAGCGCGGTCAGCTTGCCGGTGGAAGCCGAAGGGCCGACATTGTTGTCCTGCAGCTTTTTCATGAAGCCGAAGCCAGCATCCTCGCCGCCGAAAGCGTGGATGATCTGCAGCATGACTGCCGTGCCGTCACCGGCCTGACCGGGCGTCGAGTACTGGATCTTGTGCTTGAACTTGGGGTCGAGAAGGTCGTCGTAGGTCTTGGGTGCCTCGGAGAGCGCGGCGCTGTTGTAGATGAAGTTCATGTAGTTGTTGACCAGCGGCCGGTATTTGTCGGTGCCGCCGTCGATCTGGGCGGCCGCCTCGGGCTTGTAATCCTGCAGCAGGCCGTCCGCGGCGGCGCGCTGGATGAACGGAGGCAGCGTTACCAGCACGTCGGCCTGCGGGTTCGACTTCTCCTTGGCGACGCGCTCGACGACACCGCCGGAGCCTGCCTCGATGTACTGCACCTTGATGCCGGTCGCCTTGGTGAAGGCCGCGAACTCGGTTTCGTACCAGCTGCCGTTGCCGTCGTGCAGGCCGTCGGCGGAATAGATGGTGACGACACCGTCGGCCATCGCCGGCCCGACGAGAGCGGCCGAACCGGAAAGCAGCGCGGCAAAGGCCGCGATGAGGGTTGCGTTGCGTGATTTCATGGTCAGTTCCCCTTTGGTGGAAGGCACATTCTGCGATGCACTCAAACCAGCCGCCCTCGGTTGCAAACCTGGCGAAGCCGGCCGGGCATTTCCTCTTTCTCGGACTTTGGGGATTGGCTATCGATAAGTAAAATCTATTTATTTTATAAAGCTCAAGATTCTTCTGATATTTGTCATCAAGCTGTCGCAGCCGCATCGCGAACGCATTCCGCCGACGATCGGGGCGCCGCGCGAGAGGCCAAAATTGGACGTGACGTGTCAGCCGAAAGCGACGCCGGTCGTCTGGGCACGCAGCCTGGAATCCAGCGAGCGTATCGTCACCGGCTTTCCTTCCAGGACTTCGAAGCAGCGGGCGAGCGTGTCTTCTTCGAGCCGGCGCATGGCCTCGACCGTGAAGAAGGTAAGATGCGGAAATAAAATAACGTTTTCGCGCCCGAACAGCGCGCTCATCGGATGCCCCGACGTCGACAGCGGCTCCTGCGAATAGACATCGAGGCCTACCCCGCCTATGCGGTTTCCGACGACGGCCTCGACCAGCGCCGCTTCGTCGATCAGCGCTCCGCGCGAAACGTTGATCAGGACGGCGGATGGCTTCAGGCAGGCAAGCTCGGCTGCGCCGATGAGGCCGCGCGTATCGTCGTTCAGCACGCAATGGATCGAGACGAGATCGCAGGCGCGAAGCATGTCGTGCAGATCGTCGACCTTCTCGATGCCGGCGGCATGCATGGTCGCGGCATCGACATTGGGATCGAAGCCGAGAACGCGTGCGCGAAACCCTTGCCCGGCCATGCGCGCCATGCTGCGCCCGATCCTGCCGCAGCCGACGAGGCCGAGCGTTGCGCCGGAGATGTCGCGCCCGAGCCAGCGCTGCTCCGGCCAGATCCAGCCGTCGCGCGAGACCGCGGCCGTGATCGCGGGCAGCCGCTTGGCCAGCGCGATCATCAGCGCGAAAGCGCCTTCGGCGACGGTCTCTTCGGCATATTCGGGCACGTTGACGACCGGGATGCCGCGCCGCATCGCTGCAGGGATGTCGATGGCATCGATGCCGACGCCATACTTGACGATGCCTTTGAGCTTTTGCGCCGCCTCTATGACGCGCGCCGTAATCGGCGTGTAGCACATCAGCACGAGATCGGCGTCTGCTACAGCCGCCATCAGATCGGTTTCCGGAATTCCGTCCGGTACCGTCACGAGATCGACCCCGGCCGCGCGCAGGCCGGCGTCAATGCCCGGGCATTCGAGTTCCCTGTCGGTGCGGACGGCCTTCATGTTAGCCGGCAAGCACGGCGGCCTCGACAATACCGAGCGCCTTGTCGAGGTCGGCTCGGCCGATGATCAGCGGCGGCGACAGGGTGAGCACGTTGCCGGCGCTGATCTTGAAGCTCAGGCCTTCTTCCAGGCAGCGATAGTAGACGCGCTCAGCGAGTTCGCGCGCAGGCTTGTAGGCCCCACGCTCCTCGACCAGTTCGACGCCCATCATCAGGCCGCGCCCGCGCACCTCGCCGACATGCGGGCTTTGGTCCATCAGGCCGCGCAGGCGATCCATCGCGTAAGCGCCGAGTTCGGCGGCGCGCTCCGCCAGCCCTTCCTCGCGAATGATGGCGATGGTGGTCAGCGCGGCGCGTGTCGTCACCGGGTTCTTCTCATGCGTGTAATGGCCGATGGCGAAATCGCCGGCGACATCGAGGTCGCGGCGCGCGATGACGGAGGCTATCGGCAGGATGCCGCCACCCAGCGCCTTTCCGAGCACCAGTATGTCCGGCGTGACGCCGTCATGCTCGTGCGAGAAGAACCTCCCCGTCTTGCCGAGCCCGGTTGGGATCTCGTCGAAAATCAGCAGCGTGCCATGGCGGTCGCAGGCTTCGCGCACTGCCTTCCAGAATCCGGGTGCGGGAACCAGCGGCGTCGCCCGCATCGGTTCCGCCACCACGGCGGCGAAATCGCCTTCGCGGCCAAGCACATAGGAGATCATGTTCGCGCATGCTCGCGCGGAATCCTCAAGGCTGTCGTGGCCGTAGGCGCAGTTGCGGCTTGCCCATGGCGCGACATGCTCGGCCCCGGTCATCAGCGGCCCGGCGATCTGCGAGCGGAACGTCGCTTCGCCGCCGACGCTCGCAGCGCCGAAACCCGCGCCATGAAACGCATCCCAGAAGGACAGCGTCTTGAAGCGCCCGGTCGCCGCGCGCGCCACTTTCAGAGCCACCTCGATGGCGTCCGATCCGCCGGTGGTGAAAAGCACCTTCGACAGATTGCCCGGCGCAAGCGAGCCCAATGTCTCGGCCAGTTCCACCGCCGGCTCGCAGGCGAAGCGGCGCGGCGCGAAGGACAGGTCGTCGAGCTGCTTCTTGATCGCCGCGACGAGCCGCGGATGGGCATAGCCGATATGATGGACGCTGTTACCGTGGAAATCCATGTAACGGCGACCGGCGAGATCCTCGATCCAGATGCCTTCGGCCTTGGCTATGGTGGATACGCAGGGGCTCGACAGGCTCTGATGCAGGAACGCATCGGCATCGCGCCGCAGCAACTCGCGCGCGGCAGGATCGTTTCGCCGAGCATTCCACTCCTGTCGGGCCTGCGCCCTAGTGGATTCACCCTCGGTGTGGATGACGTTCATTTTTTCCTCAAGCGCCGAACAGGTCCGCGACCGTCTCCTCGCCAATGGCAAAGCCGGTGCTTGCGCCGGTCCCGCTCGTCACCATGACAAGCCTGACGTCCTCATGCGGCGCGTCGCGAAAACTCTCATGATTGGAGGCAGATGCATAGGTCCCCGTCCAACGGGCCTGGACGGCTGGTGTAGCGCCGCCGAAGAGCTTGGCGAATTCAGCGAGTATCATGGCATCGACCGCCTCGGAGGCGAACGGATCGGGCGTCGGTCCATAGTGATGGGAATCGCCGATGACCAGCGATCCATCCGCGCTCTGGACGACAATCAGGTGGACGCCGTTGTCCAGCGCCGGGGCAAGCTCACTTTGCAGCCGGCGGCGTAGCGAGGCGGCTTCGGGCATGGCCGCATAGCCGGCGTAGCGCAGCAGGCTGAGATCGGAGACCAGCGCTGACGACAGCCTGAAGCCCGGCGCGGCCAGCCTCAGCATCTGCAGCTTGCAGCGCCGCACGCCGTAGGTGCTGACCCTCTCCGGATAGAGCGTCGCTAGGTCATCGCCCGGACAGACGACGACCTTTCTCGCTCGCAAGGTCCCGTGGCTGGTTTCGACCGAAGGCGGCGATATCGCGGTGACCGCGACGCCAAACCGGAATTCCACGCCATGGCGCTCGCCGAGGAATGAAGCGAGCTTCGGCAGCACTTCCCGCGACTCGACGCGCAGTTCGAACGGACTGTAGAACCCGCCGACGATTTTGGAGGCGTCGAGGCCAGGCTGGTGCGCAACCACCTCGCTCGCCGTGAGCATCTTGCAGTCGCGGCCGTCAGCCTCCGCGCTGAACGCTTCCAGGACCGCCAGGGCTTCCGGCCGTTGCGCCGCTACCAGCTTGCCGCGATGCAGGATTTCTATGCCGGCCTTTTCGGCGAGGTCGAGCCACGCCGCGCGGGTGCGTTCGGCGCGACGGCGCGATAGCCCAGGCTCCTGGCCACTGACCACGACGAGGCCGAAATTCCGGATCGAGGCTCCGTTGGCCTGCGCGTCACGGTCGATGACCACCACCCGCAAGCCGCGCCGCGCGGCGGCGAACGCATGCGCCAGGCCGACGATGCCGGTGCCGACAACCGCAAGATCATACTGCATGCTCACATCACCACGGCAGCGAGAAGGTCTTGACGTTGGTGTAGCTCTTCATCGCCTCGATGACGCCTTCCTTGTAGCCGTTACCGGAGTCCTTGATGCCGCCGAACGGGCTCATTTCGATGCGGTAGCCGGGCACTTCCCAGATGTTGACCGTGCCGACCTGCAGCCCGGCAATGTATTTCTGCATGCGTCGGAAATCGTTGGTGCAGACGCCCGAGGAAAGGCCGAAGGCCGTGGAGTTGGACAGCGCGATCATCGCATCGTCGTCATCCGGCGCCCGGATGATCGGCACGATCGGACCGAAAGTCTCCTCCATGACCAGTTCCGACGCATGCGGCACGCGGTCGACGACGATCGGCGGCAACAAGGCTCCCTTGCGGCCCGGATCGTAGAGCACCTCCGCCCCCTGCTCCGCCGCCATGTAGACGCGCTTTTCGAAGAGCGCCGCCGCCTTCTCGTGCACGACCGTGCCGAGCTCGGTGGCGCGGTCCATCGGATCGCCGAACTTCAGCTTCCTGGCCCGCTCCAGCACCAGCGGCACGAAGCGATCGGCGATGCTTTCCTGGACCAGGATGCGCTTGACAGCCGTGCAGCGCTGGCCCGAATTCTTGGTCGCGCCGAGCACGGCGAGTTCTGCGGCCTTTTTCAGGTCGTCATCGGACAGGTCGTTGAGCACGATCAGCGGATCGTTGCCGCCGAGTTCCAGCACCTGCCGCTTGTAGCCGGCCTTCGAGGCGATCAGCTTGCCCACCGGCACGCCGCCGGTGAAGGTGATCAGATCGATGTTCGGGTTGGTGATCATCTCGTCGCCGATGTCCTGCGGCCAGCCGGTCACCACCGACAGCATCTCGGGCGGCAGCCCGGCCTCATAAAGGATGTCCGCCAGCACCAGGGCCGTCATCGGTGTCAATTCGGTCGGCTTCAGCACCACGCAGTTGTTGGTGGCGATCGCCGGCGCGACCTTGTGCGAGACCATGTTGAGCGGATGGTTGAAGGGCGTGATCGCGGAAATCGCCTTCAACGGCTCGCGCGTGGTGAAGATCTTGCGCTGCTTGCCGTGCGGGGTGAGGTCGCATGAAAAGATTTGGCCGTCGTCCTGGATGCACATCTGGCCGGAAAGCGTGAACACATCGAAGGCGCGGCCGACCTCGTAGAGAGAATCCTGCTTGGAAATGCCGAGCTCGGAGGTGATGAGGTCGGAAAGCTCTTCCTTCCGACTGTCGAGCAGCTCCGCAGTCTTCAGGAGGATTCTCTGGCGCTCATAGCGCGTCAGTTTCGGCTTGAACGCTGCCGCGATCTCGAACGCCTTGCGGGCGTGCTCCGCGCGGCCGGCCGGCACGGTGCCGACTACCGCGTCGTTCCACGGATAGCGCACTTCGACGACACCGTCGGCGTCGACTTTCTTGCCGGCGATGCGCATCGGCTCATGGCGGACCTTGATCGATTGTTCTGGCTTGGTCATTTTCGAACTCCTCGCGCTCCGCGACCCGGAGCGCGCCACCATTCATCGTCGCGTTTCTTCAGGTCGCCGGCAGGGCCGCGGCCGTTGTCGCATAGTGGAACGCGTCGAAATTGCGCAGCACCGGCTCGTTGGGCAGATCCGGCAAGACGCGGTTGACGATGAACGGCACAGCCTGTTCCGTCAGGCCACCATGCGAACGCAGCGGTTCGTCGAGCGCCGCCAGGTTGTGGCGATGCGCGCTGGTGCCGATCGTCATGTTCTCGCCCGAGATCATGATGATGTCGCCCATGCGGTCCTCGGGCAGCTCGAAGCGGGCGCAGCCCTCTTCCCGGCCGACGACCAGGATGATGTCCTGGACCTGGCGAAGCTTCGCCATGATCGCGTCGCGGTCAGTTCCCTTTGGCAGATACGCCGTTGCGAAGGAGCCGAGCGCGCCGTGATGCACCACATAAGGGTCGGTGATCGGCAGGATGACGCGGGCCTTGTCCTTGCCCAGCCATTCGTCCAGCAGATCCTGCACATAGACGACGGCGGGCGAGCCGTCGGCGAGATGCTTCGGCTTCATGCCGTGGTCCGCGGTGACGACGATAGCCGCGCCCAGGGCATCGAGTTCGGCAAGGTATTTGTCGAACATCTCGTAGAAGGCGTTCGCCTGCGGCACGCCCGGCGCATATTTGTGCTGCACATAGTCCGTGGTCGTCAGATACATCACATCGGGGCGGAATTCCTTCAGCAGCTTAACGCCGGCGGCGAAGACGAATTCCGACAGCTCGGCCGAATAGACTTCCGGCACCGGACGGCCGAGCCACTGCGAGGCATTGTCGATGCCGTTGGCGGCCTTGGTCGTGGTGTCCGACTTTTCCGACGAGAAGCAGACTGCGCGGCCTTCATCATAGTCGAGGCCGTGTCCGAGCAACGCCCTGAGCTTGTCCTTGGCGGTGACGACCGCGACCCTGGCGCCAGCGTCGTAGAATGCCTTGAAGATGGTCGGCGCGCGCAGGAACTTCGGATCGTTCATCATCACCTCTTCCCCCGTCTCCGGGTTGTAGAGGTAGTTGCCGCAGATACCGTGCACGGCGGGCGGACGCCCGGTGGCGATCGAGAGGTTGTTGGGGTTGGTGAAGCTCGGGATCACACTGTGCGCGGTGCGCACGGTGCCCTTCTCCTTGATCCGGACCAGCGCCGGCATCAGGCCGGCGCGGATCGCCTCGTCGAGATAGGCCGGCTCGCAGCCGTCGAGGCAGATCGCGATCGCCGGCACGCGCGGCCAGGGATAGTTGCGTCCATTCGCGGACACGGAGACGGGGGACATCTGGTTCATCGGGGGCCTTCCAGGCGTTCGTAGTTGTTTTCTTCAGGCGGCAAGCTTGGCGCGTTCCTCGAGCGCGGCACGCGGTGGCGCAGCGCTCGCCACGCCCATCTCGGCAAGCGACTGGCGCGCGGCTTCGACGACACGGCGCATGACGTGCTCGTCCATGCGGCCGATGCAGCCGACGCGGAACGAATCCACCACCGTCAGCTTGCCGGGATAGATGATGAAGCCCTTGGCTTTCATCAGTTCGTAGAAGCGGTCGAACACGAACTTCTCGTCCGCGGGACAGAAGAAGGTGACGATGATCGGCGACAGCCAGCGATCGGACAGCAGCGTTTCGAAGCCGAGGTCGCGCATGCCCGCCACCATGACGTCGCGGTTTTTCGTGTAGCGGGCGCCGCGGCCGGCGACGCCGCCCTCGGCCTCGTGCATCTTGAGCGCCTCGATGAAGGCGGCCACGACATGCGTCGGCGGCGTGAACCGCCACTGTCCGGTCTTTTCCATCGCCGCCCATTGCGCATGGACGTCGAGCGACAGTGAATGACTGCGGCCCTTCGCGGCCTGGAGCTCGGTCTTCCTGGCAATGACGAAACCGAAGCCGGGCACGCCCTCGATGCATTTGTTGGCCGAGGACACCATCGCCTCGTAGCGGATCTCGTTGACGTCGAGCGCAACGGCGCCGAACGCGCTCATCGAATCGACCAGGAGCTTGCGGCCCCTGGCCTGCACGGCCTGCGCAATCTCGGCCAGCGGATTGAGGATGCCTGAGCTGGTCTCACAATGGATGGCGATGACATGCGTGATCGCCGGGTCGGCATCGAGCGCCGCGGCAACCTCGTCGCCGCGCGGCGGCAGGTAGTCGCCCTTGTCGATCAGCGTATGGGCGCGACCGAGATATTGCATGGTCTGGGCGGCGCGCAGGCCGTACGCACCATTCGCCAGGACCAGCACCTTGCCATCCTTCGGCACGAAAGAACCGAGCATGGCCTCGACACAGAAGGAGCCGGAGCCCTGCATCGGCACGCAATCGAACTCGCCGTTCCTGTCGCCGGTCAGTGCCAGCAGCCGGCGACGGAGATCGGCGGTCATGGCGCGGAAATCGCCATCCCAAGACCCCCAATCGCGCAGCATCGCCTGCTTGACCGCGTAAGCGGTGGTCAGCGGCCCGGGCGTCAGCAGATATGGTTCTCCCAGCGCGGGGGCCTCGAAACCCTCGACCGGGGTCAATGTGGTTTCGGCTCGCATCGGTCGTTCCTCCAAATGGGCATTTGTCATGCGCGAATTATCGCCAGACTCGATCTATTTGAAAAATCGTTATTTTGTATTCGAATATAAATTCAACTGATACATCGTGAGATGCGTGCCATATGAGCCAGCAACACCCGACCGCGTGAGTGGCGGATAGTGGTTCTTGTCGTGGTTTTCGCACTCCACGGCCTGGACATGCCCCTTCTCCGCGACGAGTCTCCCTTACCGCGCAACGGTCGTCCGAGATCAGCACATTCTACACAGGCTGCACATTCTCCATGACGCGCGCATGAAAGCCCGTGAGTCCGTGCCGACCTCTGGCCGAAATCAGGGATCACTCTTTGGCTGCTCCGCCACCAACTTTCGCTTTACATAAGCCAATTCGTTGGTTTCAATGATTGCATCGGTTTGGCTTATGGAGCTCGCATGCGCTACGTTCAGCTGAGGGCTTTCCACCATGTCGCCATATGTGGCGGCTTCTCCCGCGCGGCGGAGGCGCTTTTCCTGACGCAGCCCGCCATCTCCGATCAGGTGCGCAAGCTCGAGGAAGAGTATGACGTCCTGCTCTTCAACCGCCACAAGAAGCAGGTCACCCTGACCCGGCAGGGCGAACGGCTGCTCGAGATCACCAGGCGCATGTTCGACACCGAGCAGCAGGCGCTCGATCTTCTGTCGGAATCGCGTGCCCTCCGCTCGGGAACCCTGCGCATCGTGGCGGACGCCGCCCACCATCTGCTGCGCATCCTGGCGACTTTCCGGGCTAAATATCCGGGCGTCCAGGTGAGCGTGCGTGCCGGCAACACCGAGACCGTGATCACCAGCCTGTTCGCCTACGAGGCCGATCTTGGCGTGCTGGGCGAGATCCCGGAGGGCCGCGAGTTCGAAATTCTCCGGCTCAACTCCTCGCCGATCATCGCTTTCGTCGCCCGCGATCATCCTCTGGCCAGCGTGAAAAAGATCTCGCTGGCCGATATCGTCCAGCAGCCACTGGTCATGCGCGAGCGTGGCTCGAAGACGAGGCACAAGCTCGAAACGCTTGCCTCGTCGATGGGCATCGAGTTGAAGCCGACCATAGAAGCCGAGGGTCGCGAGGCGGTTCGCGAGATCGTCGCGTCCGGAGCCGGCGTCGGCTTCGTTACGCGGGCCGAATTCGGCCTCGACGGCAGGCTGCGGCCGATCCTGATCGACGCGCCGGAGATCCTGATGGACGAAGCGCTGATCTGCCTTCGCGAGCGCTCCAGCGGCAAGCTGGTCAAGGCCTTCTGGGACATCGCCGGACAGACCGTCGAGAACTGACCGGCCGGGCCGCAGCCAGCCCTCAGATCACCGCTTCCTCGAGGAAAGGTTCGTTGCGCGGAATGCGCTCGAAGCAGAACGGCGACAGGTCGAGCGTCTGGAAGGCGCCGTTGATGATCAACTCCGACACTGCACGGCCGACAGCCGGCGACTGCTGCAGGCCATGGCCCGAGAAGCCGTTGGCGAACATGAAGTTCTTCACCTCGGGATGGAAGCCGACGATGCCGTTGTGGTCGAGCATGTTGTATTCGTAGTGGCCGGTCCAGCTGGTCTGCACCTTCAGGGCGTCGAAAGCCGGGATGCGGTGCCAGAGCGCCGGCCAGATATAGTCGTCGAACTCTTCGAAATGCATTTCGAAGTCGTCATAGTCGGCCGGTCCATCGCCCTGCGGCGTGTTGCCGGTGAGGAAGAGCTCTCCCTCAGGGCGCACGAAGGTGCCGGAAAGATCGATGACATTGGGCATTCGGCCCGGGATCGGATTGGCGCTGGCGAAGACGAAGCTGTAGCGCTTGTAGGGCGCGACCGGGATCGACAGCCCGGCCATGGCGGCGACCTGCTGGGCGCGCGGGCCTGCCGCATTGACCAATGTGCCGCAGGTGACGGTTTCGCCGGTCGCGAGGCGCGCCGAGACCACCCGCCCATCGACCATGTCCAGTCCCGTCACGGCATTGTCTATGTATTCGACGCCGCTGCCTCGGGCGGCGCGGCGAAAACCGTTCAACAGGCCCATGGAATCGAACCAGCCTTCTTCGCGGGCGCCCCAGGAGCCGCCGCCGAGATCATCGACGTTCAGCCACGGGAAGCGTTCCTTCAGCGGTCCTGGCTCGAGGAAGACAGTGTGCGCGCCGAGACCGCGCTGCAGGTCGACCCGCTCCCTGGCCGCCTCCACGCCGTCCGGTGAGCAGCAATAGAGATATCCATATTCCTTGAAGCCGAGATCCGGCGCCGGTTCGTTCTTGTAGAACGGAGCCATCCGCTCCTGGAAGCCGCGGATGATCTCGATGCCGAACTGGCTGATCTTCACATTGATCGGATTGGAATATTGCTGGCGGATGGCGCTGGTTGAAAGTGCCGTCGAGGAGAACTCGTAGCTGGAGTCGCGCTCGACCACGAGGATCGACACGCGGTCGCCCAGCGCCTGGCTCAACCAGTAGGCTGTCGACGAACCGACGACCGCGCCGCCGACGATGACGATGTCATAGGCATTGCGCGAAGGCGCCTTGTAGGGGGGGATCGCCATGGATGGTCTCCAGGTCTACGGGTTGAACGAAGCTATCAGGGCGTCGGAGCCCCGCGCCAGCAGCCCGAGGTCGGACCCTACGGCAACCATGGTGAAACCGTCGGCGATATAACGGTCCGCGTCGGCCTTGGCCGGAGCCAGAATGCCGCTCGCCTTGCCGGCGGCGGCCGCAGCCTTGCGCACGGACGCGATCGCCTCCTGCACGTGCGCAGCACCCGGATTGCCCATCGCGCCCATGTTGGTTGAAAGATCGCCGGGCCCGACAAAGAGGACGTCGACACCATCAACGGCCGCGATCGCGGCGGCATTTGAGACACCGGATTCGTCCTCGATCTGCACGGCCAGCAACTGCTGCTCGCGCGCCTTGCCGTGATAGCCGGCGATGCGGCCGAACGCATTGGCGCGGTGGCCGACCGAGAAGCCGCGGAATCCGCCTGGGGCATAAGTCATCGCGCCGACGATAGCGCGCGCCTGATCAGCCGTGCGCACGTTGGGAATCATCACGCTGCGTGCGCCGATATCCAGGGCTTGCTTGATCAGGTTGGGATCGTCCGAAGGCAGGCGCACCACAGCCTCGCAAGGAAATGCCGCCGCGACCTGCAACTGCGCCATAATGCTGCGCAAGTCGTTCGGACTATGCTCTCCGTCGATCAGCAGCCACCCTGCTCCCGAACCGGCGACGACCTCGGTGGTGAGCGCCGAGGCCAGTGAGCACCATATGCCGATATGGGCTCGGCCCGCCCTCACGGCGGCCTTTAGCGGATTCGCGCGCTCCTGCATTTGCGGTCGGTCTCCATCGAAAGAAGATGCATTGAAATTTGTATGATGTCCTATATCATACGCCTCAAGTGAGCTGCAAGGCGTTCTGACGCCGCATGGGAGTTGCGCATGAAAATCGGCTTCATAGGGCTTGGCGTCATGGGAGCGCCGATGGCGCGGCATCTTGCCGATGCAGGACACGAGATCGTCACGGTCCTGAACCGCTCCCCTCTGCCACAAGATTTGAAGGCAATGATCGTCGCCTCCCCCGCCGACGTGGCGCGGTCGTGCGAAATCGTCATCACCATGCTGCCTGACACACCCGACGTGGAGCGTGTCTTGCTCGGGCAGAACGGAGTGCTCGAAGGTATTTCCGCTGGCAAGTTGATTATCGACATGAGCTCGATCAGCCCGATCGCCACGGCCGAATTCGCGACAAGGATAAGGGAAACAGGCGCCGGCTATCTCGATGCGCCGGTGTCCGGCGGCGAGGTCGGCGCCAAGGCGGCGAGCCTCACCATCATGGTCGGCGGACCGGCGGCCGAGTTCGAACGCGCTCTGCCGATTTTCCAGAAGCTCGGCAAGAATATTACCTTGATCGGCGACCAGAACGGCGCCGGCCAGACCTGCAAGATCGCCAACCAGATCATCG
>JBFLWR010000242.1:0-6525 GCA_040755925.1 Pseudomonadota bacterium | reverse complement strand
CCATCTGCCTTGCCGGCCTCACTTTGCGCCGCGACTTCCTCCATCGAGGGGGAGGCGGGAGCCTCGGGGGCCTGCTCTGCAGCAGGAGCCGGTTCTTCGACAGTTTTCGTCCGGGGCTGTTCTTCCGACACCGCCTCCGCGGTGGGCTCTGCCATGCCTTCCGTCGCAGTCTCGGCGGAATGTATTTCGGCGGTGGCCGGCTCCGAGCCTTCGTCGGGCGACGCCTCGGCCGCCACCTCGGCGACCACGGTTTCGGCCGCCTTCGCAGTTCTCGCCGCTTCTTCGGCCGCGAGCTTCGCCGCAGCCGCCTCACGGGCGGCGTTGTCCTGCGCCTCGAGCTTCGCCTTCACCTCGGCAACCGGCTTCGCCTCGGAGCGATAGCCCAGGCCCTTCAGGATCTCTTCCATGTCGTCGGCGGTGGCGCCGAGGATGGACATCATCGGCGGCGTCACCATGAAGGCATGGCCGTCATAGGCGCCGTCCGGACGCTGGCCGAGGCCGGGCTTCCAGTTGGTCGCCGGGCGGATGAGGTCGGCGAGCCTTTCCAGTATGTCGACACGCACGGCGCGGCGGCCGAGATTGCGATAGCCGGCGAGCTTGTAGAAGGTCTTGTCGAAAGCCGGATCGATGACGACGGACGTGCGGCCGGACGCCAGCGCATGGACGACGTCGCCGAAACCGGGCTTGTCCTTGCCGTCGTTCTTCAACGCCCACAGAAGCGTCACCAGGCCGGAAGGCGCCGGCTTGATCAGCGCCGGCACGAAGACGTGATAGGCGCCGAAGCGCACGCCGAGGCGGCGCAACGCGGCGCGGCCTTCCTGGTCGAGCGACTTCATTTCCTCCGCGATGTCACGGCGGTTGATGAGGCCGAAATGCTCGACCAGCTGGAAAGCGATGCCGCGGGCGATGCCGGTGAGTTGCTCGGCGTTCTTCAGGTCGACGAGCGGCTTCAACAGCGACTCGATCTGGAAATTGACGAAACGCTCGGCGCGCGCCGCGACCTTGTCGCGGGCCGGGCCGGTCAGTTGCTCGTCGGCAAGCAGCACCAGGCGCGGCTTCAATGGCTCGTCGCCGGCGACCAGCGTGCCGATCGGCGCGCCGATCCAGCGCAATGTGCCGTCCGAACCCAGCGCCAGATCGCCATTGGCGCAAGCCCCAAAGCGTTCGGCGCGCGCCTCGAACTCTGCCGCCAGCGCTTTCTGCGCGGCGGTGCGCACGGCCTTGGCGTCTTCGCCGCCGGCGCTCTGGTCGGCAGTGAAGCGGAACCCCTGCAACTCGCCGACATGATGGCCTTCGACGAGGACGGTTCCGGTAGGGCTGATTTCGGCTTCAGGCATGGTATTTTCTCTAAGGCGCCGCATGAGGACGGAAGTCCTGCGGTCTACGAAGCGTTTCGTCAACCGCTCATGCAGCGCATCCGACAATCTGTCTTCGATTTCGCGCGTCTTTTCCTGCCAGTGTAGCTGATCGGCCAGCCAGCCCGGGCGGTTGGAGACGAAAGTCCAGGTGCGTATCTGGGCGATCCGGTGCGACAGCGTGTCGATATCGCCGTCGGTCGTGTCGGCGCGCCGCACCTGCTCGGCCATGTAGTTCTCATCGACATGGCCGTGGCGGGCAAGGTCCATGTAGATCGAAGCGATGAGGTCAGCGTGCTGAGCAGGCGCGATCTTGCGGTAGTCGGGCAGGGCGCAGGCTTCCCACAAAAGCGCCACACGCTCCGGGCCGGTGGCGAGCGCGCGGATCTCCTCGTCGCGCGACAGGTGATCGAGCGCCTGCGCGTCGACCGCCGGCAGAGCCCGTGTCAGCCCCTCGACCGGTGCGTTGGTCTCGATCGAGCGCTTCAAGGCGTCGAGGCTGGCGAAGTCGAAAGTGGCGGTGCGCCACTGCAGCACCTTCACCGGGTCGAAATCGTGCCCCTCGATCTTCTTGACCAGATCCTCGTCGAACGGATCGACCTGGCCGGTGACGCCGAAGGTGCCGTCGCGCAGGTGACGGCCGGCACGGCCGGCGATCTGGCCGAGCTCGGCGGCCGTCAGGTTGCGGTACTGATAGCCGTCGAACTTGCGGTTCTGCGCGAAGGCGACGTGGTCGAGGTCGAGGTTGAGGCCCATGCCGATGGCATCGGTGGCGATGAGATAGTCGACATCGCCGGACTGGAACAGCGCCACCTGGGCATTGCGGGTGCGGGGTGATAGCGCGCCGAGCACGACGGCGGCGCCGCCCTGCTGACGGCGGATCAGTTCGGCGATCGCGTAGACCTCGTCGGCGGAGAAGGCGACGATCGCGGTGCGGCGCGGCAGGCGCGTGAGTTTCTTCGATCCGGCATAGGCGAGATGCGACAGCCGCGGCCGCGTCACCACCGAAACGCCCTTCAGCAGACGCTGGAGGATGCCGTGCATGGTGGCGGCGCCGAGCAGAAGGGTCTCCTGGCGGCCGCGCAGATGCAGGATGCGGTCGGTGAAGATGTGGCCGCGCTCGAGGTCGCCGGCGAGCTGCACCTCGTCGATGGCGACGAAGGCGGCGTCGGTCTCGCGCGGCATCGCCTCGACGGTGCAGACCGAATATCTCGCGCCGGCAGGCACGATCTTCTCCTCGCCGGTGATCAGCGCCACCTTGTGCGCGCCGACCTTCTCGCTGACACGTGCATAGACCTCGCGGGCAAGCAGCCTGAGCGGCAGGCCGATGATGCCGGTCTCGTGGGCCACCATGCGCTCGATGGCGAGATGGGTCTTGCCGGTATTGGTCGGGCCCAGCACGGCGGTGACGTCGCGGCCCGAAAGTATCAGCGGCTGGGTGTGTTTCTGCTGGATGTTCATCGGCTCGGAAATAGGGTTTCTGCCGCTTGCTGTCGGGGACGCGAGGGGTGGCGCCGCGTGTGACAGGCGACACATAGGGATTTCAGGCGCGAAGCGAAAGCGGAATGTTCTTCAAGGCATGGCGCAGCTGGCAGGCGGGGTCAAAAACGGGCGTCCGGTTAACGCATGGAACGAGTCTGGAACGAATCGGCGACGAATCGCTGACTCATTCCGATTCAGGTTTTGTTCACGGCTATATGTGGGTTTTTTGACGACGAGTCTCACCACATGCTGAATCGCGCAGTTGGCCCGTTTCATGCTTGGGCTTCGCGGCGGGCGAGCCGCTGTTAACTTTTGCCGATGAACGGTCGAGGCCAATCCTGGAGCCGCCGCCAAGGTTATGAAATTGTTGATCTTTCCTAACGGCTTTTAACGAATTCAGTGACGTTTGCACCGTCCGCCGTTAACTTCTCGACCAAAGCCGGAACGAATCGGCGACGAATCAGCGATGCACGAAGTTCCCCGGTTTGTTCACGCCTAGATATGGTGTTATCCACAGCTTACGCACCGATAGTTCACAGCTTGGGAACTGGCTTTCGCACAAGGCGCGCGAGGCGCGTTAACCTTTGCGTGCCGAATTGACGCAAGGCGTCGCGCCGGCCTCGGCGACATCAGCTGTAAGAGGCGGCCCGGTGTGACCAGGCCGCACGCCGATCGGATCGGTAAACCTCAGGCGAAGTACTGGCCGCCATTGGCGGTGATGGTCGAGCCGGTGATGAAGCCGGCCTCGTCGGAGGCAAGGAAGACGACGCAGCGCGCGACCTCTTCCGGCTCGCCGAGACGGCCGACGGGGATCTGCGGGATGATGCGCTCGTTGAGCACCTTCTCGTCGATCGCCTTGACCATTTCGGTGGCGATGTAGCCGGGGCAGATGACGTTGACGGTGATGCCCGCGCGCGCGCCTTCCTGCGCGAGAGCCTTGCTGAATCCGATGTCGCCGGCTTTCGCGGCCGAGTAGTTGACCTGTCCGGCCTGGCCCTTCTGGCCGTTGATCGAGGAGATTGTGATGACGCGGCCGAACTTGCGGTCGCGCATGCCGCTCCACAGCGGATGCGTCATGTTGAAGACGCCGGACAGATTGGTGTCGAGCACTTCCTTCCACTGCTCGCGCGTCATCTTGTGGAACATGGCGTCGCGGGTGATGCCGGCATTGTTGACCAGCACCGAAACCGGACCGAGATCGGCCTCGACCTTGGCGATGCCGGCGGCGCAGGCGTCGTAGTCGGCGACCGACCATTTGTAGACAGGGATACCGGTCTCCGCCTTGAACTTCGCGGCCGCCTCGTCATTGCCGGCATAGTTGGCGGCCACTGAATATCCAGCATTTTTGAGCGCGACCGATATCGCCGCGCCGATGCCGCGCGATCCGCCCGTGACGATTGCTACCTTGCTCATGCGCTTCCCCTTCTTGAAGTGGCCCTGTATCCGGGCCTGTCAGATACAAAACGGGCGGCTTGCGCCGCCCGTCAGTCATCTCGTCAAAGTGCTTCCACGCACATCGCGACGCCCATGCCGCCGCCGATGCATAGGGTTGCCAGCCCCTTCCTGGCGCCGCGCCGGCGCATCTCATGCACCAGCGTGTTGAAGATGCGGGCGCCGGAAGCGCCGATCGGATGGCCGATGGCGATGGCGCCGCCATTGACGTTGACGATCGAGGTGTCCCAGCCCATGCCCTTGTTGACGGCGCAGGCCTGCGCGGCGAAGGCCTCGTTGGCCTCGACGAGATCGAGGTCCTTCGCCGACCAGCCGGCCTTTTCGAGCGCCCTCTTCGAAGCCGGGATCGGGCCGGTGCCCATGATCGCCGGATCGACGCCAGCGGTCGCCCAGGACGCGATGCGCACCAGCGGCGTGATGCCGCGACGGACAGCCTCGGCTTCGCTCATCAGCAGCGCGCCGGCGGCGCCGTCATTGATGCCGGACGCGTTGGCCGCGGTGACCGTGCCGTCCTTGTCGAAGGCGGGCTTCAATTTGGTCATGGCGTCGAGCGTCGCGCCGTGACGGATATATTCATCCTGGTCGACGACGGTGTCGCCCTTCTTGCCCTTGATGGTGAAGGCGACGATCTCGTCCTTGAACTTGCCTGCCTTCTGCGCGGCCTCCGCCTTGTTCTGCGAAGCCAAAGCGAACTCATCCTGGTCGTCGCGGGTGATCTGGAACTGGCGGGCGACGTTCTCGGCGGTGTTGCCCATATGGTAGCCGTTGAAGGCGTCCCACAGGCCGTCCTTGATCATGGTGTCGATCATCTTGTAGTCGCCCATCTTGACCCCGGCGCGCAGGTGCTGGGCGTGCGGCGACAGCGACATCGATTCCTGGCCACCAGCCACGATCACCTTGGCGTCGCCGGTCGCGATCTGCTGCATGCCGAGCGCGATCGCACGCAGGCCGGAGCCGCAGACCTGGTTGAGACCCCAGGCGGTGGTCTCCTTGGGCAGGCCGGCATTGATGGAGGCCTGGCGAGCGGGGTTCTGGCCCTGGGCCGCGGTCAGCACCTGGCCGAGGATGACCTCGTCGACTTCCGCCGGATCGACCTTGGCCCGCGCCAGCAACTCCTTGATGACCACCGCGCCAAGCTCATGCGCCGGCGTGGCGGCGAAACTGCCGTTGAAGGACCCGACCGCCGTACGGGCGGCGCTGGCGACGACGATTGAATTGGAAGCGGACATTTTCTTCTCCAGACTTCGAGGTGTCGTGTTTTAGGGTACCGTTATGGACTTTCTTGCCCGTTCCAAACCCTGAGTCAAACCGGAAATGGGCATGGCCGCCATGCGCCGCAAGCAGACCGCACGGGCAGCCGGCCGCCGCGCAACCGCGGTCGCGCAGCATTTTCCACCCGGCCATGCAGCATTAATTGATGCCGCACTGCACAAACCACTTGGAATTGTGACGCTTTTGCGCATATCCTCGCCCAATGGCGCAATCGTTACCGGCTGCTTACTCTGAACGCGCCGGTATCCTGGGGAGGATACGGATGGCCGCGAAAGACGACCCGATCGTCATCAAGAAGTATGCAAATCGCCGACTCTACAACACCGGCACCAGCACCTATGTGACGCTCGAAGACCTGGCCGAGATGGTCAAGAAGGGCGAGGAGTTCACGGTGCAGGACGCCAAGACCGGCGACGACATCACCCATCCTGTGCTGACCCAGATCATCTTCGAGCTGGAGAACAAGGACGGGCAGAACATGCTGCCGATCCCGTTCCTGCGCCAGCTCATCGCCTTCTATGGCGACCAGATGCAGATGATCGTGCCGAGCTTCCTCGAACAGTCGATGATCGCCTTCACCAAGGAGCAGGAGCGGTTTCGCGAGCAGATGAAGGGCGCCTTCGGCAAGACGCCGATCGACATGATGAAGACGCCGATGAAGGCGCTGGAAGAACAGACGCGCCGCAATGTCGAGATGTTCCAGAACGCCATGCGCATGTTCACGCCGTTCCCGCCCGCCGGCACAAATACCGCCGCGCCGGCCGAGCCGCCGAAGAAGGAAGAGAAATCCGACGATCTTCAGGAATTGAAGGCGCAGATCGCGGCGATGCAGCGCAAGCTGGACACGATGTCCTGACGGGTATGTTGATATCCAGGTGAGGCCGGCCTGCGAACGATGGCTTCCTGCGCCGCTACAGCGCCGCGCGTCCGGACGGACGCGCAAAGGACGCTGTAGCACTTTAAC
>JBFLWR010000241.1:0-2169 GCA_040755925.1 Pseudomonadota bacterium | reverse complement strand
ATGTAGATACCACCACCTGTATCGTTCTGAAGCTGCTGATCAACGTTCTGGATCTGGCTCAGCACGTTCCGATCGCCACCCGAAAAGCGGATAGAGTCCGCCTGCATCATCAATTCGTGCCCCTGCTGAGGGGTGATCGCCTTTGCATCCATGGCCTCGACGATGCCTTGCTTGACGCCCTCCAACTGGTCCATGACGGCCCTGTCCTCGGTCGACATCGCCTGGGGCTCAATCCTGTGACGATGCACCGCGTAGGCGCTGGATAACGGCACCGCCGCCATAAGCGATGCGATTGCTATGATTTTTGGTGTGAACGAGCGCATGGGGGCGCCTCCTCTTCTGCGAGGAAAGCGGTATGGACATCGCTTTCCCGACACGGGCCGTCTGGTTCCGTCGTGTCGCGATGATCCGTCATCGCCGGCGGTTCGTAGCCCGCAGGATTGATATAAGGCTGCCGCAGTTTCCGGCAGGCAGAAGGAACGGAAAGTTGAGAGACTGTGATCGAGGAAGGCTCCTACGTATCTCGGCGGACAGGACGAAGCCTTTACTTGGCCAAAGCGCGGCGTTGCGGGCTACGGCTAGAACAGTCCGGGTCGATCATCGTTCAAGACACCCTCTCTATTTCGTGAACTGGACGTGCGTCAGTAGCCAGTCGCGAAAACTGGCGACCGGCGGGTGGCCGCGCTTGTCGTGCGGCACGACGAGATAATAGGCGCTCCGGCTCTGCATAGGCAGCCCGGGAGCAGGCGCGAGCTGGCCCCGCTGCAATTCGCCCGCGATCAGGATCCGCGGCAACAGCGCCACGCCAAGTCCGGCCATGCAGGCCTGGGCGACAGTGCCGAATTGCTCGAACTGCATGCCCGGCCCGGCCGGCGCATCGAGCCCCTGATGCTCGAACCATTCGCTCCAGGCGCCGGGCCGCGTCGCCATATGCAGCAATGGCAGGCGGCCGATGTCGGCCGGCGTGGTCACCTTGCGCCCGGCCAGGAATTCAGGTGCGGCGACCGGAAGGACAGTCTCGTGCATCAAAAGCGTGCAGTCCGCGTCCGGCCAGTCGGGCATGCCGTGGTGGATGGCGGCATCGAGCCGCTCGCGGGCAAAGTCGAAGCGGCCGATGCGGGTGGCGAAGTTGATGGTGATGTCGGGATGGCGGGCGACGAAATCGGGGATCAGCGGCATCAGCCAGCGGGTGCCGAAGGTTGGCAAGATAGCAAGGTTCAAAGCGCCGCTATGTCGATTGCTCATCAATCCCAGCGCGGCGTCGCGCAGTTGCCCAAGCGCCGACCGCACTGCCTCGGCATAGATTTCGCCGGCGCTCGACAGCCGGACATTGCGGCTGTCGCGTTCGAACAACCGGCGACCGAACTGTTCTTCCAGCAGGCCGATCTGCCGGCTGACCGCGCCTTGCGTCAGATCGAGCTCGCGCGCAGCGGCAGTGAAGGAGCCCAATCGCGCCACCGCCTCGAAGGCGGCAAGCGTGCTGATGTTCGGCAGGAGGCGGCGCTGGACATTCATGATCTATTACTAACGCTCATTGATCCGTGATGCAATTTTGTTTGATTTTTCCGTTGCGGAGGTCGATAAGCCGGGCAATCCGTGTTTCCGAGGAACTTTGCCATGGCCGCCGAGAAGAACGCTTTTGTCTGGAACGATCCTTTCCTGATCGAGGATCAGCTTTCCGAGGACGAGCGCATGGTGCGCGACGGGGCGGCCGCGTTCGCCGCCGACAAGCTGGCTCCCCGCATCGAGGAAGCCTACATCGACGAGAAGACCGATCCTTCCATCTTCCGCGAGATGGGCGAGGCGGGGTTGCTCGGCATCACCGTCCCGGAGGAATATGGCGGGCTCGGCGCAAATTACGTGACCTACGGGCTGGTGGCGCGCGAGGTCGAGCGGATCGATTCCGGCTACCGCTCGATGATGAGCGTGCAGTCGTCGCTGGTCATGTATCCGATCCATGCCTATGGCTCTGAAGAGCAGCGCAAGAAGTATCTGCCGAAGCTTGCTTCCGGTGAATGGATCGGCTGCTTCGGCCTGACAGAGCCGGACGCCGGCTCCGATCCTGGCGGCATGAAGACGCGGGCCGAGAAGACTGCCGGCGGTTACAGGCTCTCCGGCTCCAAGATGTGGATTTCCAACGCGCCGATCGCGGACGTCTTCGTCGTCTGG
>JBFLWR010000240.1:0-10235 GCA_040755925.1 Pseudomonadota bacterium | reverse complement strand
CGAGCCATTCGCGCTGATCGCAAAGCCCTGCGATGTCACCGCCGTGCGCAATCTGGCGCGGCTCGACCCGCGTATTGACCGGCACATGCGCTATGCGCTCGCCTTCGTCTGCGGCGGCGCGTCGGACCTGACGAAATCGGAGCAGGTGCTGCAGCGTTTCGGACTGGACGAGGATGAACTGACGCTCTTCCGCTACCGAGGCCACGGCAACCCTGGCATCAACCGGATCGAAACCAAAGACGGCCGCGCCTTCGAGGTCAGCTATCGGCAGCTCTGGGAAGACGAGGACAAATGGATGATCCAGCCGCGCTGCAAGATCTGCCCCGACGCGATCGGGCAGGTGGCGGATGTTGCCGTTTCGGATTGCTGGCTGAATGGCGGACCGGCGGTCGCGGATGAGCCGCTCAACGGCATTATCGTGCGCACGAAGCGAGGGCTGGAGCTGTTCGACGCGGCCGTTGAGGCCGGCGTGCTGGAGATCAAGCGCGAGAGCGACATCGCTGAGATCAGCGAATTGCAATCGCATCAAGTCCGCAAGCGCCGCGCCGTCTGGGCACGGCTGACAGGCATCGCAACCGCTGGCAAGCCGGTGCCTTTTGTCACCGACCTCGCATTGCGGGACTGCGCCTCGCAGAATTCGCTGGCCGAGAATATGGTCGAGGGTCGCGGCGCGCGCGATCGCGCACGGCGCGGCCGCCTGGGCGAGCCGCCTGCGATGCCACGCGGAACAGTTTTGGGGGGACCATGAGCGAGCAGACCGACGTGATCATCATCGGTGGCGGCATGGCTGGTGCAGGTGCTGCCTTCGAGATCTCGCGCGACAAAAACGTCGTGCTGCTCGAGCGCGAGAGCCATTGCGGCTATCACACCACTGGACGCTCGGCGGCGAGCTTCACTGAGAATTACGGCAACGGCGTCATCCGCCGCATCGTGCTGGCCAGCCGCGGCTTCCTCACCGAGCCGCCGACCGGCTTTTGCGATTATCCACTGCTCAGCAAGCGCGGCATGGTCACCGTGGCGCGCGCCGACCAGCTCGACCTTTTGCGGGAGAGCCTGCAGGCCGCGCAGGCGCTGGTGCCCTCGATCGTCGCGATGACGCCCGCGGAGGCGATCGCGCGCGTGCCGGTGCTGCGCCAGGATTATCTCGCCGGCGCTTATTTCGAACCGCATTCGATGGACATCGACGTCAACGGCCTGCACCAGGGCTATTTGCGTGGGGCGCGTTCGCGTGGCGCGCGCGTCGTCACCTATGCGGGGGTAAAGGCCATCGGAAGGCAAGGTGGGCAGTGGCGGGTCGAGACGGAAGCGGGGCCATTCCTTGCGCCGCTGATCGTCAACGCGGCGGGCGCCTGGGGTGATGAGATCGCGGTGATGGCGGGCGTGCGGCCGGTTGGGCTGCAGCCCAAGCGCCGCACCGCTTTCAACATCCCGGCGCCAGCCGGACTTGACATCACCGACTGGCCGCTTGTCGACGATGTCGGCGCGGAATTCTACTTCAAGCCGGACGCCGGCCAGCTCTTCGTCTCGCCTGCCGATGCGACCCCCTCGGCGCCGATGGACGCCTACGCGGACGACATCGATGTCGCGATCGGCGCCGAGCGTCTCGAACGGGCGACCACGATCGAAGTGCAGCGCGTATCGCGTTCCTGGGCAGGCTTGAGGACCTTCGTCGCCGACGGATCGCCAGTGGTCGGGCCGGATGACGAGTTTCCGGATTTCGTATGGCTGGTGGGGCAGGGCGGCTACGGCATCAAGACGTCGCCGGCGTTGTCGCGGGTCTGCGCCAGCCTGATCGCCGGCGGTGGCCTGCCGGACGATGTCGCAAGGCACGGCGTTTTCTTGGACGATCTGACGCCGCACCGGCTGCGCGGTGTCGAAGGCGCAACTCGACTGGCCGCGTCATGAGCTCATTGACGGCTGGTGGGAAACTGGCGGGACGCATCCTGCACGTGCTCGCCGAAGCCTCGACGGACGCGCCTGGGATCACGCGCGTCGCTTACGGACCCGGCGAGCGCTTTGCCCATGATCTCGTGCGCGATGAGGGGGAAAAACTCGGCGCGGTCGCACGCGTCGACGCCGCCGGCAATCTCTATTTGACGCTCAGCGGCCGTAACCCCGAGCTGCCGGCAATCGTCATCGGTTCGCATCTCGACAGCGTGGCGCATGGCGGCAATTTCGACGGCGCTGCTGGCGTCGTGGCGGGCCTGGCGGTGATGGCCGATCTGGTCGGCCAGGACATCCGGTTGCCGCGCGACCTGATCGTGCTCGCGACTCGCGCCGAGGAAGCCGTGTGGTTTCCGCTGTCCTATCCCGGCAGCCAGGCGGCGCTTGGCCTGCTTCAGCCGCAGGCGCTCGACACCAGGCGCTCCGACAGCGGCCGCACGCTGGCCGACCATATGCGCGAGGAAGGTTTTGACCCTGACGCCGTGCGGCGCGGCGAGCCCGGCATCGATGCTGGCCGCATCGCGGCCTTCGTCGAGGTGCATATCGAGCAGGGGCCACGCCTGGTCGCCGCCGAAGCGCCGGTCGGCATCGTCACCGGGATTGCGGGCGGCTTCCGCTATGTCGATGCCAAATGCCTTGGCGCATACGCCCATTCGGGCGCCGAGCCGCGTTTCGCCCGGCGTGACAGCGTGCTCGGCTTCGCCGAGCTGATCGCCGGTCTCGAGGGTGAGTGGGATGCGCTCGAACGCGAAGGGCATGAAGCGACGATCACCTTCGGCCGCGTGCAGTCCGATCCTACGCAACATGGCGGCAGCCGGGTTCTGGGTGAGCTCGGTTTCACGCTCGATGTGCGCAGTGCCGCAGCTGCCGTTCTGGATCGCATCGAAAATCGGCTTCAGAAGATCCTTGCCGAAGTCGGTACCAGACGCGGCGTCACCTTCGAGCTCGGGCCGCGTTTCACCTGGGAGCCGGCGACGATGTCTCCTGCATTGATCACGAGGTTCGACAGCGCCGCCACCGAACTGCAGATGGCGCCGCCGCATGTGCCGAGCGGAGCCGGTCACGATGCGGCGACCTTTGCCGGCGCCGGCGTTCCGACCGCCATGCTCTTCGTGCGCAACGAAAACGGCAGCCATAACCCGCATGAAGCGATGGAGATTGCCGACCTCGATCAGGCGATCCGGCTGCTCTTCCGTTTCGTCACCGATTTCGACAACTCACCGGACCAGCCATGAACCTTGCCAAGACTGCCTTGCTCGTCATCGATCTGCAGAATGATTACCGTCCCGGCGCGGCCTGGCCGGTTGTCGGCTATGACGCCGTGCTTGCCAATGCCGCCACGCTGATCGAGGCCGCCCGCAAGGCTGGCGTGCCGGTCATCCACGCGCAGGCCTGGGTGAAGCCGGAGGAGCGTGAAGGCTATGCCCGGCAGGAGGAGATCCTGACCGAGGAATTCCGCTCAGCTGTAGCCGGCAGCGAAGGCGCGGACATCTGCGCCGAGGTGGCGGCTCGGCTCGGTGACATCGTCATCCACAAACACTGGCCAAGCGCCTTTCGCCGCACCGATCTGTCGCAACGGCTTGCTGGGCTCGGCATCGAGAACCTCCTCGTCAGCGGCGTGCTGACCGACAGTTGTGTGACGGAGAGCGTATTCGACGCGGTGTACCAAGGCTTTCACGTCTGGCTGGTGAAGGAAGCCTGCGGCAGCATGACGGAGGCCATGCACCGCACCGGCATGCTCGACATGGCGAACAGGCTCTATGGCGGCGGCATATTGCGTCTGCCGCAGGCCTTGAAGGCGCTCGGCGGCCAGCCCTTCGACGGTTGGCGCTGCACACGGCCTGTGGAGTTCGCCTACATGCTGGAGACAGTCGACCGTATTTACGAGGCGCTGTGATCGGCGACGCAGCCGCATGCGCCTCTGACAATCATCTTTGAAGCGGACGGCTTGAGGACCGCGCCAGGCAGTGATCCGGTCGCCCTGCCACCGCGCCAGACCGGGACGCCATTGACGAAGACATGCTCGATGCCGGCGGCGGGTCGGCGCGGCTCCTCGAAGGTTGCGGTGTCGATGATCGTCTCGGGGTCGAAGATGACGAGATCGGCGAAATTGCCTTCGGCCAGCAGTCCACGTTGCGCGATGCCGAACTCTCGCGCCGGCAGACCGGTCATGCGGAACACGGCTTCCTCGAGAGTGAGTAACCCGATGTCACGCGCGTAGTGCCCGAGCACGCGCGGAAACGTGCCCCACAGGCGCGGATGTGGGTGGATGTCGTGCGGCAGGCCGTCGGAGCCGATCATGGTTCGGGGGTGCGCGATGATGTTGCGCACATCGTCCTCGTCGAGCTGGAAGTAGACCGCCCCGGCCGGCAGCAGCCGCTCACCAGCCTCGCGCTCGGTGCAGTTCCATTCGCGGGCGATGTCGGCGATTTCGCGCCTCGCCATCTCTGGATGCGGATCGGACCAAGTGATGAGAACCTTCAGACCGGTGTCGCAGCGCTCCAGCCGAAGCACGGTCGAACTCGCGGCATACGGATAGACGTCCATGCCGATATCCATTTTCTCGCGCGCTAGGTCGATCCTTTCAAGCGATGGCCGGCTCTTGCCGAAATTCGCGCGACCGGTGCACTGATGGTGCGAGATGAACAGCTTGCCGCCGGCATGGTCGGCAATGTCGATCGCTTCCTCGATCGCCTCGTCCATCGTCTCGAAATAGTTGCGCGTGTGGGTGACATACGGACCGCCAAGGCCTGCCGCGGTCGCAGCCAGCGCCTTGACCTCGTCGGTCGAGGAGTTGACGGCCGGCGGATAGTCGAGCCCGGTGCTAAGGCCGAACGCGCCCTCGGCCATGGCCTCGGCAACCGCTGCCTGCATCGCCGCGGTTTCCGATGCGTTTGCGGGACGATCGGTCACCGGCATGCAACGCTGGCGCAAGGTGGTGTGGCCGACGAGCAGGGCCGCGTTCGTGGCGATGCCCCGCCGCTTGAGCTCGGCGACATAGTCGGCGAAACGCTCGAAGCGGAAATTCTCGCGGCCGCCTACCAGTGTGAAGGGCGGCGGCGGGGTGCCGTTCAGAAGCAGCGGCGCAAGGCTGACACCGCAATTGCCGGCAATCACCGTCGTCACGCCCTGGCTGATCTTGGGGTCCATGCCGCGTGGGGAAAGCAGCGCGCCGTCGTCATGGGTGTGCACGTCGATGAAGCCAGGCGCCACGACCTTGCCCTTGGCGTCGATTTCCTCATGGGCCGTTGCGTTATCCAGCCGCCCGATCGCCGCGATCTTGTCGCCGGTGACGGCGATATCGGCCTCGAAGGGTTTCGAGCCGTCGCCGGCAATCAGCGTCGCGTGGCGGATGACGAGATCATAGGGCATTGGGCGACTTTCCAACTCTTTTGATTGAGCATGATCTTTTCCGAAAACCGGTTCCCACTTTTCGGGATCATGTTCTAAGCTTCCGGGTTGGCGGCAATCTCCTCGCGGCGGCGCGCGACATAGGCGTCGAGCTCCTCGCGGATCGCGGGGTCCATCACCGGCTCCTCGTAGTCGTGCAGGGCCTGCTGCCAGAGCTCTGTCGCGCGCTCCAGCGCATCCTTGCCGCCGGCTTCCTGCCAGGCGCCGTAATTCTGCCAGTTGGATAGCATCGGCTGGTAGAAGGCGGTGGTGTAGCGCGACATGGTGTGCTCGGCGCCGAAGAAATGGCCGCCGGCCGGCACCGATTTGATGGCCTCGAAGCCGAGATCGTCCTCCTGGAACGGCAAGGGCCGCAGGAACTCCATCATGTTCTGCAGGATCTCGACGTCGAGCACGAGCTTCTCGTAGGATGCCGTGAGGCCGCCTTCCAGCCAGCCGGCCGCGTGATAGATCAGGTTAGCGCCGCCGAGCACGGCGCCCCATGTCGCCATCTCGGTCTCGTAGGCGGCCTGCAGGTCGACCACGTTGGAAGCATTCGCGTTGGAGGTGCGGTAGGGCAGGTTGTAGCGGCGCGCCAATTGCCCGGCGATGATGTTGGCCTTGGCGTTTTCCGGCGTGCCGAAAGCCGGAGCGCCCGACTTCATGTCGACATTGGACGTGAAAGCGCCGTACATCACCGGCGTGCCGGGATTGACGAGCTGCGTCAGCGCCGCGCCGAACAGCGCTTCCGCGTTCTGCTGGCAGAGTGCGGCGGCAAGCGTCACCGGCGTCATCGCGCCCATCAGCGTGAACGGCGTGACGGTCACCGGCTGGCCGTGCTCGGCCATGGCGATCAGGCCTTCCGCCATCGCGTCGTCGAACAGGCGCGGCGAGTTGATCGAGATGATCGTCGTCACGCCGGGCGATGTCCGCATTTCCTCGACGCTGATGCCACGCGCGATCGCCATCATGTTGATGCCATCCATCGCTCTGGCGCGGCCGATCGCGGTGCAGTGAAAGGAGAGGTCGCTCAGCGTCAGATTGGCGTAATAGGTGTCGAGATGGCGAGAGTTAGCCGGCAGTTCGATCGGCGCCACCACCTGGTTGCCAATGATGTGGATGGCGTTGAAATGGTGGGCGAGGCGGATGAAGTTCTGATAGTCGGGCAGATTGCCTGGACGGCGGCCGTTGATGCGGTCATGCACATTGGGCGGGCCGGCGACCAGGCCGAAGACCAGCGAATTGCCGCCGAAATTGACCTGCTTGTCCGGATTGCGGCTGGTCAGCGTGAAGGACGACGGCACGTTGCGCAGCGCTTCGGTGACGATGCTTTCGTCGATGCGGATGGTGTTGCTCTCGCGGTCGACGATCGCGCCGGCCTTGGCGAACAGGTCCATCACCTTCTCGCTCATGACGCGGATGCCGAGTTCCGACAGGATGCGCATCGACGTCTTGTGCAGTTGCTCCATGCGCTCCTCGTCGAGAAGCTGCATGGGCGGGTAAGGGTTCTTCACGCTCTGCCACGGCAGTTGCGCGATGCCGCCGCCACCGCGTACCAGCTTCGATCTGCGGCCGCCGCCGCGCCTGTCCTGTGACATTTATTGTTCCCTTCCGATTCTCTTTTTTCGCAATTCCGGACGGAAAGCCGCTGCACACTTTTCCTGGAATTGCTTTCAGTACCCGCGTTCGGGATTGACCACATTCTCCAGCGGCTCGCCTTCGCGGTAGCGCGCCAGATTGTCGGCGAACATGCGCACCGACTTGATGTCCCAGCCGTCATAGACCGCCGCGCAGTGCGGCGTGACGGCGATGTTGTCGTAACCCCAAAGGGGATGCTCGGCCGGCAGCGGCTCGGTCGCGAAGACGTCGAGCGCCGCGCCCTTGATGCGTCCGTCGTCCAGCGCGCTGAGCAGTGCGGTCTCCTCCACCACGCCGCCGCGCGAAATGTCGATGAGGACGGCGGTCGCCTTCATCGCTGCGAAGGCCGCCTCGCCAAGCAGGCCGCGCGTGGTGGGCAGCAAAGGCACGCAGCAAACGATGAAGTCGGCGCGGCCGATCAACGCCAGCAGCGCATCGGGGCCGTGCACTTCATCGAGCGACGGCATCGGTTTCGGGCGCGCGCGGATGCCGAGCGTGCGCATGCCCATGGCTTGCGCGCGGTGCGCGACTGACTCGCCGGTCTTGCCGAGGCCGAGGATGAGGACCGTCTTGCCTTCGATCGGCTCGACGCGGCAGCCGCCCCATTGGCGGGCCTGCTGCCGGCGCTCGAAACCGCGCAGGTCGAGCGAGAAGGAGAGCATGGCGCCCAGAGCATATTCGGCGAGCATGCCGGCGGCGACGCCGGCCGAGTTCGTCACCGTCACATGCGCGGGATCCCAACGGCCGAGATGATCGGTGCCGGATCCGCCGATCGACACCCATTTCACCGTCGGGCCCTCGACGAGGGCCTGGCGCGGATAGCGCGGCGTGCCGTCGAAGCGGATCGAATAGACTACTTCCGCGGCGGTCCGCTCGATCAGAGCGGGAAGGCCAGCATAGGTGTCGCAGGCATGGACATCGAGGTCCGGATGCGTCTCGGCGAGCACGGCAAGCGCGCCTGCCGGCTTGTCGGTGTGCAGGATAACGGTGGGGCGCGCCGACATCGCGACCTCAATTACGGCCGATATGGTCGGCGGCGGTGCCGAGGGCGGCAAGCAGCGCCTGGCCGCTCTCCAGCGTCACATTCTCATGCGGGGCCCGCAGGTTCAGCCAGCGCCGGTCGCCAGATTTGACCGCAAGCACGGCCTTCATCGCCGGGATCAGCCCGGCATCCTGGATCACCTTCCTGAACGCCTTGATGGCGGCATCGGCCTCGGCGACGTCCTCGCCCTTGTGGGCCGCGTCGTGGAGGCGGCGGATGGCGGCGGCATTGAGGTTGACGGTGGCCGAAATGCAGCCGGCAGCGCCGCTCGCCAGACCCTTGGTGAGCTGCGCCTCGGAGCTAGGAAAGACCGAAATGCCGGGCGCGGCGGCGATGACGGCGGCGGTGTTGTTCCAGTCGCCGGCGCTATCCTTGTAGGCGACGACCGTGTCCGGAAAGGCCTTGGTCAGCCTGGCCGTCAGGGCGAGGCTGACCGGCACGCCCGAATTCTGCGGGATGTGGTAGAGGATCACGCGCATCGAGGGCTTTGCCACCTTCTCGATCAGCTCGCCGTAGTAGCGCGCCTGACCGTTGTCCCCGGCACCCGTGTAGAAGAAGGATGGCAGCACCATGACCGCGGCGCAGCCGAGGCCGACGGCATGCGCCGACAATTCGACCGTTTCGGGCAGCGCGGTGACGCCGGTGCCGGGCATCAACCGGTCCGGCGCGATGCCGGCCTCGACAAGCCATTCCAGCGCCTGCATGCGCTCGCGTAAGGACACCGAAAGCGCTTCGCCCGTCGTGCCGAAGGGCGAGAGGAAATGCGCGCCCTGGCCGAGCACCCATTTGGCGTGGGAGATCCAGAGATCGCGCGCGATGCGGCCGTCGTCTTCGAACGGCGTCAGGATCGGGGCGATGGTTCCTTGCGGGCGGGTCATGAATATCCTCTAGGCATGATGCTGGTCGATGTCGCCCGCCACCGCCGCTACGGCGCGGGCAAAAAAAGCCGAGGCGGTGATGTCGAAGAGTATGTCGAAACCCGCCGGCGAACGGAACGTCACGGCTTCGATATGGCCGACGCGGGTCTGCGCGATATCGTCGGCGCCGAATTTTTGGGGCCTCAGGTCCAGCGCGCAAAGACTGCTCATCGCTTCGGCAAGGCGGGGACCGGATAGCCGCATCCATGCCCAGCCTTCCTCGCGCCATGACGAATAGCCCTTCGGCGCCGGCGCGGCCTGCCAGGCAGTTTTGACTTCCGCGAAAGTCGCCTCGGCACCCTCGGCGAGAAGCAGGATGTCCTCGCTGCCGAGGCGCAGGACCCGCATGCCACGGTGATCGCCTATGCGGTTGACGGCTGGCAGCTTGACACCTTGCGCGGCAAGCCAGGCGGCGGCGCCGCCGCCTTTCAGGCCGAAGCGTGGCTTGTCTGTGAGATCGCTCAGCACGATCGCGCCGGAAACCAGCGTCGTGCCGTGGGCCGCGCCGCCGGGCATGAAGGGATAGATGCGCGTCGCGGTATCGGCGGCCATCTAGATCTCCTGCCGCGCGTTGGTGGGGTCGAAGAAGGCATGGGCGACGACCGGGACCTCGACCAGTTCGCTGTCGCGGCACTTCACCGTCACGCGGCTGCCTTCGGCCTGGTCGTCGACATGGACATAGGCGAGCGCGATGTGATGCCCGAGCGACGGCGAATATCCAACCGAGGTGATCTGGCCGACGGGTGCGCCCGCGCGCAGCACCAGACAGCTTTCGCCGGGAATGTTCCGGGCGCCGGCCGGGAATTGCAGGCCGACCAGCTTGCGGGTCTGCCCGAGCCTCGCGCGCATCTCGATGGAGCGCTTGCCGACGAAGAACGGCTTCTTCTTCGAGACCGCCCAGCCGAAGCCCAGTTCGTCCGGCGTGGTGATCGCATCCGTGTCCTGGCCGATGAGGATGTGACCTTTCTCCAGGCGCAGTATGCGCGACGCTTCCAGCCCGTAGGGACGCAAGCCATGCGGTCTGCCAGCCGCCATCACCGCGTCCCAGAGACTGGGCGCCAGGCTCGACGGGCAATGCAGTTCGTAGCTGAGCTCGCCCGTGAAGCCGATGCGCATCACCCGCACCGGCACGCCGGCGACCATGCCGTCGCGACCGCTGAGATAAGGGAAGACGTCGCGGCTGTAATCGATGTCGCTGTCCAACGCCTCGAGCACCAAACGCGCCTTGGGTCCGGTCACGTTCAGGCCACAAAACGCGCCGGTGAGGTTGAGCACGTCGACCTTCAGGCGCCATTCGGCATTCC
>JBFLWR010000024.1:0-24023 GCA_040755925.1 Pseudomonadota bacterium | reverse complement strand
CCATGATCCTCCCGCCGGTCGCCCCTATGGCTTCCTGCCAATCGGCCGGCTCTCCCGGCCCTACAACCAACAACCGCGCATCCAGACGGGCCAGGAGCGCCTCGACATGCATGTCGGCGAACGAGACCCCGCCCATCGTCCGATACTTCACGCCGCGAGCTACGGAAACCAGAAGCGGCCCGCCAGCCGGAAGCCCAAGCCTCTGCCGCGCTTCGGCCCGGCTGTGCTTGCGCAACGGCGGATCTATCTGAATTGGCAGGATGGTGTGACGCTCCGCCAGAATCCCACGCCGTTCCACCACCAGTCGCTCGCCCGACACGCGCGAACTGGCGATCAGGTCACACACGGAGAGTCCCACCCAGAAGGCGTGGTCGGCGTGGTTCACCAGCACCACGGGCGGTCGGTTGCGCTCGTCAGCGAAGGCTATGCCCGGCGTCGGGTCCTCGTTGCTGACGTGAAGGACGACCAGGTCGAAGTCGAGCGACAACTTCCGGAGCGCACGGGCCCATTCTACCGGTCCGCCGAGCGTCGCGCCTATCAAATGGATCTGGCCGCCTCGAGCCTCCACGGCCTCGCACACCGACGAGGGCGGCGCCCCGGGATGGCGCAAGAGGGCCAGGGAGTGATGACGCCTCTCGTCGGCGGCGATCCAGCGGCGCATCATCCGCGTCAAGCCGCCGACCTCGCTCAAAGCGGTAGCAACGTGCAGCACGCGGCCGATCTTCGTGCGGGCCGGTCGCGCGGCCTCGGCCTCTGCGGCGAGTGTCCGTCGCGCGATTTCGATCAGGATGTGCTCAAGCGGCTCGGACCGATAGAAACCGCAGTGCCGCTTCCGTGCAAGCGTGACCGTCGCTTCCACATAGGCTGCCGCGGAGTTGAGATCGTTAGTCTTCAGGCAGCGCTCAGCCTCACTTCTAAGACTTTGAAATTCTTGATAATTGTGGCGCATATGTGCCACCTCGGGCTCAAGGGGCATGGTTTCAGGTCGCATCGTCTCCGGCATCTTTTCCCCCATGGCCGCAGCCTGCCCCAAATTTTTATCCCGAGTAGCCGAGGCTTGCCAAGCGACAACGCAGGTTACATAAAACCTGCCATCGGCCGCGGCTATCCGAACTTTCAGCGGCGCGCCGAGGCCGGCGTCCGATTTGCAGGCGATGGCGCGCGACACACGATTCCAAGGGGGAAGCGATGCCGATTTCGGACAGTGTGGTGCTGTATGGCGAGGTCGTCATCCACCACCCCAATCTGGTAAACCTCTACGGCTGCCGGGTCGGTAACGGCTCGCGTATCGGCGCTTTCGTCGAGATTCAGAAGAATTCCTACGTCGGCGAGCGCTGTAAGATCTCCTCTCACACTTTCATCTGCGAGGGCGTGACCATTGAGGACGAGGTCTTTATCGGCCATGGGGTGATGTTTACCAACGACCGGCTTCCCCGAGCCACCAATCTTGACGGGAGCGCGCAGAGCGAAGCCGACTGGAAGGTCGAGTCGACCCTGGTCAAGAAAGGCGCCTCCATCGGTTCCAACGTCACCATCACCCCGGGCGTGACCATCGGCGAGCGGGCACTCATCGGGGCCGGCGCCGTGGTCACCCGCGATATCCCCGACTTCGCCATCGCCACCGGTGTGCCGGCCCGCGTGGTCGGAGACGCAAGAACCGCAAAGGCTGGCTGACTACCCCCTAGTCGTTTGAGGTAGTTCCAGCGCCTGCCCTCGCCTGCTGGATGATCCTGCTTGAACCCAACGGCCATAGTGACCGCGCCGTTCAGCGGCTTCAAACTAACAACCTGAAGAGGTCGGGACGGGGGCACGACGTTGGACGATCAACGTGCGCTTTCCTTTCTCTCCATCGAGACACGCGTCCAACGGGGTCTCCGAGACTCTCGCGGGTGGGGGGTGCGGGTGAAGGGCGGATCAAAATGATCAATATCGGTATCATCGGTTACGGCTACTGGGGGCCGAACCTCCTACGCAACTTCATGGAGCTTCCCAATGCCCGGGTCCGTATAGTCGCCGACCTGGACCCGAAGAAGCGCGAGTTGGTGGAGCGCCGCTATCCGGGTGTCCGGACCACCGGCGAGGTCCAGGCGCTTTTCCAGGATCCCGAGATCGACGCGATCGCCGTGGCGACGCCGGTCAATAGCCACTTCGAGCTGGGCATGTCGGCGTTGAAGGCCGGCAAACATCTCTGGCTCGAAAAGCCGATGACCGAAACCTCGCTACAGGCCAGGATGCTGGTCAATGAGGCCGACAGGCGCGGATTGACCCTGATTGTCGATCACACCTTCATCTATACCGGGGCAGTCCGGAAGATGCGCGAGATCGTTGCCGCCGGCGACCTCGGCCAGATTTATTATTACGACGCCACTCGGGTGAACCTGGGCCTCTTCCAGAAGGACGTGAACGTCATCTCCGACCTGGCAGTCCACGACTTCGCGATCATCGACCATCTGTTCGAAGAGCATCCGAACGCGGTTTCAGCAAGCGGTATCAATCATTTCCCCGGCACCCCGGAAAATCTGGCCTACATCTCGCTGTTTTACGACTCCGGCATGATTGCGCACATCAATGTCAGCTGGCTCGCTCCGGTGAAGGTGCGCAACATCCTGGTCGGCGGCTCCAACAAGATGATCACCTACGACGATCTGGAGCCCTCCGAGAAGGTCAAGGTCTACGACAAGGGCGTCTCCTTCACCGACGATCCGGCCAAGATCCACGAGATGCGCGTCGGCTACCGGACGGGTGACATGTGGGCGCCCAAACTCGACTCCGCCGAGGCGCTGCGTATCGCCGGTCAGGAGTGGATCGACTGCGTCATGGAAAAAAAGGTTCCAACCGCCGATGGGCGGCTTGGCCTGCGCGTGGTGGAGATCATCGAAGCGGCCACCAGCTCGATGCGCGGGCGTGGCGAGACCATTCACCTACGACGCAAAGACGCTGCATAACATGATCCCCTTCGTCGATTTGAAAACCCAGTACGTCTCGGTCAAGCCCGAGGTAGATGCAGCCATTCAGCGCACACTGGAAACATGTCAGTTCATCCTGGGCGCAGACGTCGCTGAATTCGAAAAGGAGTTCGCCGCCTATTCGCAAGCGGCCTTCGGCGTCGGTGTAAATACCGGCACCAGTGCCCTGCACCTCGCCCTGCTGGCCGCCGGAATTGGGCCTGGCGACGAGGTGATCACCTCCCCCTTCACTTTCGTGGCGACGGTGGCGGCCATTTACTACACGGGCGCGACGCCCGTGCTCGTCGATATCGATCCCGCGACCTACACCATCGACCCGGCCCTGATCGAAGCCGCGGTCACGCCGGCCACCAAGGCGATCATACCGATCCACCTCTACGGCCAGCCGGCCGACATGGATCCGATCATGGCCATCGCCGGCAAGCACGGCTTGATGGTGCTGGAAGACGCCTGCCAGGCGCACGGCGCGGAATACAAGGGCAAGCGCGTCGGCGCCATCGGCGACATGGCAGCTTTCAGCTTCTATCCCGGCAAAAACCTCGGCGCCTATGGCGAGGGCGGGATGCTGACGACCGACAACGCCGATCACAATCGTGCGGTCCGTATGCTGCGCGACTGGGGCGCCGAGCGGAAGTACCACCACGAACTCAAGGGCTATAACTACCGCCTGGAAGGCCTTCAGGGCTCCGTCCTGCGCGTGAAGCTAAAGTACCTGGACCGATGGACCGAGCAGCGCCGCGCCACGGCAGCCCGCTATAATGCCATGTTTGCCGGCACCGGCCTGCCGACCCCCTTCGTCCGCGACGATGTGCGCCACGTCTACCATATCTACGCCATCCGCACGCCCGATCGAGCCGGCTGGCAGGAGGCGCTGAACGCCCAGGGGATCCAGTCAGGCATCCACTATCCCATTCCGGTGCACCTGCTGCCCGCCTACGGCGACCTCGGCTACAAGCAGGGCCAATTCCCGCACGCGGAAAAGGCCGCCGCCGAGGTTCTGTCCCTCCCCATGTTCCCGGAGTTCACGGAGCAGCAACAGGACGTGGTCGTGGCCGCGGTCAAGGAATTGCAAGCAAGCGTTTGACGAGCGAGCCCCCCGCTCAACCGGAAACAGGCCTGCCAAGGCACCTCCAAACCGATGACAGGGAAATACGATGAAACTTGAAGGATCTCGCATCCTGGTGACCGGCGGTTGTGGTCTGATCGGCTCGACCACCATCGACCTGCTGCTGAAGGAGCACGCGCCTGAAAAGATCGTGATCCTCGACAATTTGGTTCGCGGCAGCCTGCACAACGTCAAGGACGCCCTGCAAGACCCGCGCGTCGAACTTGTCGAAGGCGACATTCGCGACGTGAACGCTGTCCACAAGGCCACCGACGGCATGGACGCCGTCATCCATATGGCGACCCTGAGGGTCATCGCCTGCGCCGCCGAGCCTCGCGAAGCCCTGGGTGTCATGTGCGACGGCAGCTACAATGTCATCGAGGCCGCCCAGGCCAAGGGTGTGAAGAAGATCTGCGCGGCCTCCTCGGCCTCGGTCTACGGCCTGGCCGACCTCTTCCCGACCGAAGAGAGCCACCACCCGTACAACAACCGCACCTGGTACGGCGCCAGCAAGGTGATGCTGGAAGGCCTGTTACGCTCTTTCAACGACATGTACGGCCTCCCCTACGTTGCCCTGCGCTATTTCAACGTGTACGGCCCGCGCATGGATCTGCATGGTAAGTATACCGAGGTTCTGATCCGCTGGATGGACCGTATCTCCGCCGGCCAGCCGCCGTTGATCCTCGGCGACGGGTCCACCACTATGGACTTCGTCTATATCAATGACGTCGCGCGAGCCAACATCCTGTCCCTTTTGTCGGATGTGGAGGATGATGTGTTCAATGTCGCCAGCGGCATGGAGACCAGCCTCAGCGATCTGGCCGCCTCGCTCCTGCGCGTAATGGGCTCCGACCTCCAGCCGGAGTACGGGCCTGAGCGTAAGGTGAACCCCGTCTCGCGGCGATTGGCCGACACGACCAAAGCAGAGAAGATGCTGGGCTTCAAGGCGGCCATCGACCTCGACGATGGCCTTACCCGCCTGGTCGAATGGTGGCGAGCCAATCGCGAGTTGCTGACCTGACGTCACCTGAGAAGCAGTTCCCCCTTGATTTCCTGCAGTTGAAGGACTCCGAGTAAATCCTTTTGAAGGCATGCGTGGCGATGCCGCGTTCGGCAAGGAAGTCCAGGCGAACAACTGATCCGGTCGACAACCCGCAAGAGGTCAGCCAAGGCTGACGTTGCGCGCCTCAAGGCCTTTCTTGCCCTGCCCGCGTTCGACGACAACCTTCTGCCCCTCCGCGAGCACATTGAGCCCCGACCGGATCAGTGCGGTCGCATGGACGACGATGTCCCCGCCACCGTTAGAGGGTGCGATGAAGCCAAATCCTTTTTCGGGATTGTACCATTTGACCGTCCCCTCAGTTTTCAAGTGCGACCCGCTCCCGACCAAAGCCCCTCCGGGACGGCCGCTGTGCGCATGAACCTTCGAAACAGCGTCGCCAACATCGAGCACCTGCGCGACCTGACGGCCCCACGGCGTTTCCTCGACAGTCAGTTTGAGACGCATACCCTCTGAAAGGTCGGGTTTTCCGACCGTCTCCAGCGCACGCATGTGCGGGTAGACCTGGGCGCCGTCTACGAGCTTGCGTCGGCTTGAACCGCGGCAACGACGACCGGCCGCTGCCAGAAGTAGCTCGGTTCTGGTGCCCTTTCTGAAAAGCGAGCGTCCTCATCGTGATGCCCCTGTCCCCGTGACTGGCTTGGTGGATCTCATTGCTTCGATTCATTCGTCGCTGTCAGGCGTCGGTGAGCCAGTTGTGGCTCAGCAGCCAAAAGCAAGAGCCGGCAGTCGACCCAAACCGGTGTGTGCTCCCCTGACTGCATCATCTGCCTGGAGGACGGGAAGAAGTTCAAATCGCTCAAGCGCCATCTCAACGTGCATTACGGCCTGACGCCCGAGGCGAACTATGCAGCGCAACGTTCGGCGCTGGTGAAGTCCACGGGTCTTGGACGGAAGGCGGCGGCGAAACCGGTGAAGAAGTCGGCAGCGAAGCGGAAAGGCTAAGCTTTTGGCTTTTTTCGGAGCGCCCGACTTTCGGCGCTCCGTTTGTCACTCGGGACGCAAGCTTCCCGTGAGCTTTGGCTAGAACTTGTAGCTAAGTCTGGCGGCTACGACGTTTTCTCTATCGCGGTTGTTGACCACGAAAGCCGTTTGGCTGCTTTGCCCGTCCTTGGAACCAAAATCATAATAGTTCCATTCCACGCCCGCGATCCAATGGTTGTCGAACGCGTATTCGGCGCCCAACCCGGCCGTCCAGCCAACCCGAGAACCACCGCCGAACGACTGAAGGAAAAGTTGGGTTTCAGCGAATTTGTACTTTGTGAACGCTACGCCCGCATCGCCGTAGATGAGAAAGCGGTCCAAGGCGTAGCCGACCCGACCGCGTATCGATGCCAGGTAGTCCTGCTTCGTTTCGCAGATGCTGCCCGACGTAGTCGAGCATTGGTTGCTACCCTTCACGGAAGAGCCCGCAAAATCACCCTCGATGCCGATGACGTACTTGTCAAACTGATAGTTGTAGCCGATCTGGCCTCCATACACGGCTCCAGATCCGTTTGTGTTGAAAGTTGGCGAGCCAATCTGCGACCACCGACTGTCGTTCCATCCGCCTCCTACCTGCAGACCGATATAGGCGCCTGACCAATTGTAGGTGGAAGCCACGGGAAGCGGCGCAGGCGCTGGCTCGGTGATGGCGTCGGCCGCGAATGCTACGCCCGACCAAGCTGACACGATGAATGCTGCCAGAAGCGCAAATTTCATTTCAAGCACCTCGTTTCCCTGCACCACGTATAGAGTGGCTGCCTAATCTAGGAAATGCACTCCCGGGCCTTCCCCCACGTTTCCAATTTGGTTGTTGCCGCTTTGCAACTTCTGATGAGGGCGCCGCACGGCGGTTGTGCTCCGAAGGCTTACCGCGCTCGCGCTATTTCTTGGTGCGGTATTTTAGCTATTTAGCATGTGCGGCGGACGATAGTTCCCCAAGCCAATGCCCGCATCGGGCAATCTCCCCAACGAGAGGCGTCGGCCGCTTGACGGGCCGATGCCCGGTGTTGGCATCGGCTGGAAATCGCTGCTGGCTGACCGCCGCCGATAGCGTAGCGCAGCGAGCAAGGCGAGGACCGGGGGGCACAGAGCGACCGCTGGGGGCATTTCGATAACAGGCGCTAGACTATCTCAGCGTCAAAGTCGTCCCGGATAACGCCGCCCAGTTCCGCGCGCAACACTCGAAGAATGGCCAGCACTTCCTCACCTTTTTCGTAATGGGGGCCGCTGACGTTGGTCATGATCGCTAGGCCATCGCCGCCCTCCAACATCACAACGTCGAAGTAGGCTATGGCCCCGTCGGCGCCGTCCGGCAGCACCCAGGGTTCGGATTGCCCGAGCAAGGTTGCGCTGAGATAGTCTAGCACCTGTTGCTCGCATGCCAGTTCCTCGAGGAAATAGCTTTTCAATCCAGCCCCGCTCTGCACTTGCGCAATGTTGGCACATTGCACTCGCTTGCGCGTAGCGGCAACAGAGCCAAGCAGCTCGGCAGATTTCGCGGGGCGTCACCCCTTCCTCGCGAACGCCCACACCATAAGCGGATATTCCTCGTCGTTGCTGAGGTCCCGCCACACTCCATAGGCCCGCACCGGTCCGCCGATGTGGGCCTTGGCGCAGGCCTTGTTGCCCCAGCCGAAAGCCTGCACGTCGTCCTCGGCGAAGCCGCCTTCGACCATCAGCTGCCTCAGGCCCGCGGGCGTCCAGCGGTTGTAGTCGTGCGGGCGCGCATGCACCCGAAACAGGAAGGGCGTCGCCACCATCGCCCAGCCGCCGGGCTTCGTCATCGCGTGGATGTTGGCGGCAGCCGCCTGCGGGCGCTGCACATGCTCCAGCACCTGGTCGGCGATCACGATGGAATATTGCTCGTCGGTGCGGTCCTTGCAGATGTCGAAATCCGGGAAATCGACCGTGCGGTAGTCCGGGCACAGCGCCCGCCAGTAGCGGTTCCAGCCCGGCGAGATCTCGATGACGTCGCGCGACTTGCGGTTGGCCGCCTCGAGGAACGTGGTGAAGGCTTCGATCTGGCGGATGCGCAGCCAGTTGCGGGTATCATAACCTATCAGGCGCTTTACGGCCTGCTTGCCTCGATTTGTGAACGAGCCGGCAAGGATCATCGTCACTCGACCTCCTGTACTGCCCGCCCAAGGTCGTTGTAGGTGTCGAATCGTACGAGAGAATGACAGCCAAGCAAGCCCGAGAGACGACGTGCTGCGCGTCTCTCGGGCCAAGCCGTCAATACTGGCGGTTGTAATACCGCTCGTCGCAAGGCGCGACATAGATGCGGCCGTAGGGGTCGCGGTAGCGGCAGAGCTGGTTGTTGCTCGGCTGCTGCGGGGTCGTGGCGCTGCCGACGACGGCGCCCAGCAGCGCGCCGCCGGCGGCGCCGATGACGGTGCTCTTGGTGTTGCCGCCGATCGCCTGGCCGACGAGTGCGCCACCCGCGCCGCCCAGCAACGCGCCGGTGGTGGCCCGTTGCTGGCCCTCGGTCTGCGTTTCGCACCCGGCAAGGGCCGCGGTCATGAGCACGGCCAGAATAGCCTTCTTGATGATCATCTGAAGAACCTCCTTTTGAGGCCCCGAAGATTCAAGACAGGGGCCGGTTTTGCCCAACTGCGGTCGCATTGCGGCTAAACGGCGGCGGCACCTGCTCACGAAGTGAGTCAGGGTTTCCCGGCAGTTGAAGCGCATGGTTTCCAGAGGGGTAAGGTGTCGCTCGCGGCGGTAAACAGCGGCTCGCGCAGTGGCTCTTGCCGCAAGGCCATAGACCCCTACCTTAGGGAGTCGTCACGACGGTGCAGGGCGATGGACAAGGTTGCAGCGACTCGCGACCCTCCCGCAGGGAGGCGACGGGTGCGCGCGGCGCAATATCTGCGGATGTCCACCGATCATCAGACCTATTCGCTCGAAAACCAGAAGGATGCGATCCGCAATTATGCGGATGTGATGGGTTACGACATTGTTGCCACGTATGAAGATCCAGGCCGAAGCGGGTTGCACATAGAAGGCCGGCCCGGCCTCCAGAGGCTGCTGTTCGACGTTGAACACGGGCTCTCCGATTTCGAGACGGTCGTCGTCTATGACGTAAGCCGGTGGGGCCGGTTCCAAAACATCGACGAAAGCGCCTCCTACGAATATCGTTGCCAGATGGCTGGCGTTCGGATCGAGTTTTGCGCCGAGCAATTCGGAAATGACGGCACCGTCGGATCGGACGTACTCAAGGCCATAAAGCGCAGCATGGCAGCAGAGTACAGCCGGGTGTTGTCAGAGAAGGTCTTTATAGGCCAGGCGAGGGTTGCCGGGATGGGATTTCACGTAGGCGGCCTGCAGGGGCTCGGACTAAGGCGCCTGATGATTGATCAGTTTGGTCGGCCGAAGGTCATCCTCGCTCGCAATGAACAAAAAAGCCTCCATTCGGACCGGGTCATTATCGTACCGGGGCCGCCGGAGGAGATCGCTATTGTGCGACTGATCTTCCGCCTGTTTGTCGGGTCACGGAAAACTGAACTTGAAATCGCAAATTACCTGAATGACCGGGGGAAGTTGAACGACTTCGGCCGGCCATGGAAGCGCGAAGGCGTGCGCCGCGTCCTCACCAACGAAAAATATATCGGCAACAATGTTTGGAATCGCCGTTGCACCAAACTCAAAGGTAAGCTGGTGTACAATCCCCCGGACCAATGGATTAGGGCAGACAACGCTTTTGAGCCGATCGTCAACCGCAATTTGTTCGATAAGGCGCAGGAAATAGTGAAATCGCTGTACCTTCGTATGAGCGATGACGAGATGCTGGTGGCCCTACGAAATCTCCACAAACGGCATGGCAAGCTGTCTGGAGCGATTATTGACGCAGCACCTGATTGCCCCCCTGTCTACCGCTACAGATCGCGTTTCGACGGTCTGCTTAACGCATACAGGCTGATCGGTTGCCTGCCGCCGAAGAAGGCTATGTTCATTGAAATCAAAAAGCGCCTCGAGGCTACTCGCTGCCGGGTAATGGAAGACCTGCTGGTCGCGATCAAAAACGTAGGTGGACACGTCTCCTGTGATCCTGGAACGGAGCTCATCCGGATCAATGACCAGTTCACCGTATTGATCGCGATCGCACGTTGCCGCGTTTCGCACGGCGCATTCCCCCGCTGGTCTTCAAGGGCTGCGCGGGAGACCACGGCGGATATCTTCGTTCTCATCCGAATGCATCCTGGCGATCTGGCCATTCGCGATTACCTGATAGCCCCAACGCATGAAATTGCCGAGATCAGGGGAAATTTCCTTGTGAACAATGGGATGAAGCTCGATGCGTTTCTTTTCCGATCGCTCGATCCGATTGTTGCGCTGGCAGAACAGGCATTCGTGGGGACTGTCACATGACGGCGCGTGGCGTAAGTTTGAGCAATGAAGCCGCCTACCGTGTTCTGCAGAATAGCCGCACAAGGCATGTCGCGCTGTTGGAGAAGATGCACGAGCCCGGTAGATGGTTTAGCGTTGGCATGCTGCGCAAGACCTACGAGGTTGAAAGCGCAAGAATGCGCAACCTGATGGCTGAGGCGAATACCCCTCGGCATCGGCTGGAAATGATAGCTGAGGCGTTGCGGGATCCGTTACAGCAAGACCAGTTTCGTCGCCTACTTTCGGCCGAAGGTCTCGCATTCGTCCCAAAGATGCTAGTTGATCAGGGCAGTGTCCAGCAGCCTGCGCAGAGTCCGTGTTCCACCTCTGTTGAACCCAATCCATTAGTCACCGGAATTTTGCCCGAGGTTCTCGATCTCTTGCAGGACTGGTATGTACCGCCTCAAGTCTTCGCATCATTGCGCAAGATGGTTCCGACAAGGCAGCTCAAAGCGGCAAAGTTGATGATTGCCCTGAAGCGAGTGAACTTCAACTACGTGCAGCTTCTCAGCACACTTACACCGGTGTCGCAGTTGGCCGATCCGTGCACGCCCAGAAAGAAGTTTGTCGGCGTCACCGCCGATCAGCTGACTGCCATGGGAACTCAGCTTGATGCCCTGAATGAAGAATTCCTATTCTGCGCCAGCTTTCGCGGGATCTGGGCGCTAGAGCTAATGGCAGCAAGATCGTATCTTGATCGGCTGATGGAAAATGCGCGGGTGGTTAGATACCTTGCGCGGAATTTCCCGAGACAGCTCGCAAACTTCCAAACGATCCTAGACATTCCAATGAACCGGGATGCTCTGATGGACCACCCGAAAGAAACCGGGCGGAAGCCCAAGCACCTTGTCTTTTGAGTCGTCGTCTTTTGGGCAAGATGCCGCCCGTTCGCTAATCATCCCACCAGATCACCCGTCGTTCCCAGCGAATTCTCTAAGGTGCAGGAAATTGATCTTGAACAACGCCAGACGGTGTTCTGGAGACAGCTGCGGAAGCTGACTGACGATGAGCGGGGGGGCGCTAAATTAGGCGTGCGGGTCGCGTCAGCATTGTCTGGATTAGAAAACCCTTAAGTGCCTTGTGGTTATGTTTTTGGATGACGGTTGGGGACCCGTTTTGGTGTGTGTTGGGGTTCAGGTGCTGTTGATCAGCGCTGAGGGGTTCGGCGGATGGGTTTGGCGTTATCCGAGATAGGCGGGTGCGAGTGCTGTGGCGGGACAGGTACGGTTTTTGAATGCCCGAGGTGGCGCAGCTCAAACGGCCACTGCTGCCCGGCAGGCACACACCAGCACCAATGCCCAGGCGTCAGCGTAAGATGCGCGGAATGCGACGGGACTGGGGGAAGCAACGGTGAGCGGCACCACGGGCATGCGATGCAGCGTGAGGTCTGAAGCGACCAAGCCCGCCCCACGCAACAAACCCGTTGTTATGCCCGCCCCTCGGATTTGAGGACGAACGAGGGCGCCACCTAGAAATTGCGGCTGATGACGCCGGTCTCACGAATTTGTTCCCGTGACGAGACTCTAAGATGCTTGATTTTTCAGAGCGTTAGCGTAGCCACGCCAGAATGGATACGCGATCGCCGGGGCAGCGCAGCCCCATGCAACCCAACGATCATTTTGGCTACATAGCCTATGGGGAAGACAAGCTTTACCACCGCGGCGCGCTGATCAGCGCCCTGAAGCTGCTGCATTTCTGCCCGCGGGCGAGAATTGTCGTGGCGACGGACAAGCCGAGCATTTTCGACGGATATCCGATCGAAACGCTCGAGCTGACGGCGGAGCAGAAAGACCGGATGTCGTTCGGCGGGCGCTACGATTTCGGCATCAAGGCCGCCAGCATGATCGAGCTGCTGGAACGCGGCGAGCGGCTGCTGCTGATGGACACCGACATGTATCCGGTTGGGGACATCTCGCTGGGCTTCGAGCGCATATCACCGACGCATTCGCTGATGTGGCGGCGCGAGGGACGAAAGCGGCCCTATTTCGAGCTTGCCGGAAAGGAGATCCGCATCGCCGACTATACACTCACGGGCCGCGAAACGATGTGGGCTAGCGGCATCGTTGGCGTGCACAGGGCGAACCTCGGCGCGCTCGGCGATGCCTATGCCGCTCTCAAAAGTGTCGTCGAGGCAGTCGGGGCCCAGACACCCGAACAGTTCTGCATCGGCGTCGCCCTGTCCAGAAACGGACGAAAGATCGGCAAGCACGGACTGCCGATCTGGGACTACAGCACAGGAGGGAAAAAGCTTGTCGCCCGGCAACGGATTGAGGAGTTCTTCCAGGCCTATGGCGACCTGCCCCCGGAGGCGCAGATCGCCAAGGCGGCCAGCTACCGCCTGTGGAGAACGCCGCTCGATGCGTGGCGGCAGCGGCACCTTTGGCGCTTTTGATCTAAATGCCGCGAGTGAGAGCTAGGCTGACATGCGGTTGAACTGAATACCCTTCCCCGCTCGGCCGCGAAGCCGGCGATCAGGGTCTGTAGCTTGCTGGTCGGATCCTTGAATAGGGTCGCGGATAGTCCGGCGAACACCCGGTTGGAACGGTCACTCCCGTCGGCAGAAGAATACCAAAAAGCGCTGTCGGCGGTTCTATCGCGGGAACAAAAAAAGAAGAGAAGGAGAACTTTCGTGTGCGATTTTTGCACACGACATCACATAACAAATTGATTTTATTTATATATCTGCCCCATCCATCATCGGCGCGACGGAGACCCGCACCTTTTTGTAATCGTTGCCCTTTTCCTGCATGGCCGAAGCGTCTCGGGGCCTTTGTCCTTGAGAGTTTCGCCCTCACATAGGCGATTTCACGGCGTTTTCCTATCCGCCGCCAGCTTGGACAACGCCGCTCATTCCTTGGCCAGTTCGAGCTGTCTGTGGTTTAGCAATGTCTTCTCCATCTCGGCTTCTTCACCGGAGCAGACACACAGCATCTCGGCATCCGCCTCCCCGACCGAGAGATAGGCGTGGCCCATCGTGGAATCGATATAGACGCTTTCGCCGGCTTTCAGCCGCACGGGCGCATACTGGTCGGTGTGCAATTCGATCTCGCCCTTGAGCACGATCAGGAATTCCTCACCGGCATGCCGGATCAGCGGTCCGAACTCTTCCAGGCTGCGGGCGCGCGCAAAGCTGCGGATCGGCACCATGCGCTTATGCACGAGGTCGGTCGCGAGATAGTAATAGTCATAGTTCCGGGTCAGCTGGCGCAGCGTGGTCGCCGGCGCGGTAACCGAGCGCCGCGTGCGCGTCGAGCGCTCCTCGCCGCTGCCGCTGAGCAACTCCGTCACGTGAATGCCCAGCCCTTCGCAGATTTGCAGCAGCTTGTCGTAGCTGAGCGACATCTGGTCATTCTCGACCTTCGACAAGGTCGAAACGGCGACGCCGGTAAGATTGCTGACATCCTGCAAGGTCCAGCCGCGCTTCCGACGCAGGCTCCGCAAGCAATCTCCTAGCCTGGGCTGCCCCTCCACGGATTCCTCCTGACGCATGATCTGGACCAACGTAACGACGCCATCTGGCAACTTCAACACGGCACGAAAATTTTTTTCTTATACGCTAAAATCTTGCGTATAGAAGAAATCGCTTTACCGTCAGCAAATGCACAAGACATCGTCGTCGAGGATAATCGTCGTTGGAGGCGGCGTCGCGGGGCTTACCGCGGCGCTTGCGCTGCAGGGCTGGGCCTCAGTCACTCTCATCGAGCGTGAGACGCAGCTTGCCTATCACGCGTCGGGCCGCTCTGCGGCGCTGTTTTCCGAATCCTACGGCAACGCTTTGGTGCGCGCGCTGTCCCTGGCCAGCCGCGACGCTTTGACGGCCGGCGCCTACTTCGAGCACCGTCGCGGCGCGCTGCATTTTGGCGGGCCTGAGGATAACGCCCTCATCGACGATTTTGCCCGCAATGCGCAAGCGTTGCTGCCGAGCGTACGACGCCTGTCACCTGCCGATGTGGCAGAGCTGGTTCCAGCGATCGACGCTCCCACAACCTGTGGTGGTGTCTATGAGCCGGATGCGATGGACATCGACACCGGCAAGGTCGTGCAAAACACCGCGGCGGCCTTTCGATCGAAGGGCGGCGAGATTCGTATGGGCGAGGATGTGCTGCGGATCGAACGGCAAAGTGACTGCCTGCGCCTGGTAACCACGTCTGGCGAGCACCGCGCCGACGTCGTTGTCAACGCGGCGGGTGCCTGGGCGGACGTGATCGCCGAGCGGGCCGGGTTAGCCGGCCTCGGCCTGGCGCCGAAGCGGCGAACCGCCTTCATCTTCGATGCGCCGGGATACGATATCCGCGGATGGCCATTGGTCGTGGACATCCGGGAACGCTTCTATTTCAAGCCGGATGCCGGGCGGCTGATCGGCTCTCTCGCCGACGAGACCCAGTCGTTGCCTTGCGACGCCTATCCCGAAGATATCGACGTCGCCATCGCGGTAGACCGTATCGAACAGGCGACCAAACTGCGCATCGGTCGGCCACACGCTCCCTGGGCCGGCCTGCGCACCTTCGCGCCGGACCGCTCGCCTGTTGTCGGCGTCGACCCCAGACTGCCTGGCTTCTGCTGGCTGGCCGGTCAGGGCGGCTACGGGTTCCAGGTATCTTTCGCGCTTGCACGGCTGACCTCGGCGCTCCTGCGCGATGGCAAGCCGCCAGATGAGTTCGCCAGCATCGGGCTGACGCGCGCCGCGCTGGCGCCGGACCGCTTCCTCTATTCCGGCCAAGGCCGGACAGACAGCTGAAACACCTGATCATGCAGCACACCAGCCCACCCCAACCAGGAGAGTTTCCGAGATGAAGTCCCTGCTCCTCTTGCGCGCCGCCGTCCTCGCGTCTTCAGTCTTCCTCGCAGCCGGCGCTTCCGCCAAGACCCTGGTCTATTGCTCCGAGGCAAGCCCAGAGACTTTTACGCCGATGATCGGCACGGCGGACTCCACGATGGATGCCGCCGCCAAGACGATCTTCAATCGCTTGGTCGAGTTCAAGCCCGGATCCACTGAGATTGGGCCGGCCCTAGCCGAAAGCTGGGACGTTTCACCTGACGGCAAGGTGTACACCTTCCATCTGCGCCACGGCGTCAAGTTCCACTCGAGCGCCCATTTCACCCCGACGCGCGACTTCAACGCCGACGACGTGCTCTACACGTTCGATCGCCAACGGGATGCGAACAACCCCTACCACAAGCTCGGCAACGCCTCTTACGAGTATTTCAACGCGCTCGGGCTCGGCTCGATGGTCGACAAGATCGAGAAGGTCGACGACTACACCGTGCGCTTCACGCTGACCGCGCCGAACGTGACGTTCCTGTCCGGCATCGCGCTCGACTACATGTCGATCATGTCGCTGGAGCAGACCCAGAAGATGGTCGCAGCCGGTACGCCGGAACTGATCGATAGCGAGCCGGTCGGGACCGGTCCCTTCATGCTCGAAGCCTTCATGCAGGACAGCCAGATCCGCTACACGGCCAACAAGGACTACTGGGGCGGCGCCCCGAAGATCGACACGTTGATTTTCGCAATCACGCCCGAACCGACTGTGCGTATCGAACGGATCAAGGCCAATGAATGCCAGGTCGCCGCGGCCGCACCGCCATCCGCGCTGACCGAATTGAACGGCAATTCCGACATCAGCCTGCTTCAGCTTCGGGGGCAGAATATCGGCGTCCTGGGCTTCAACGTCGAACACAAGCCGCTTGACGATGTGACGGTGCGTATGGCGCTCGCAAAGGCCATCAACCGCCAGGCCATCGTCGAGTCGGTCTATCAGGGCGCCGGCACCGTCGCAGGCAGCGTCGTGCCGCCGGCCCAACTCGGCGCCGTCAAGGATGCCGGCATCGACTACGATCCGGAGGGCGCCAGGAAACTGCTGGCCGAGGCCGGCCATGCCAGCGATTTGTCGGTAACGCTGTGGGCCATGCCGGTCTCGCGGCCGTATAACCCCAATGCACGCCGCATGGCCGAGTTGATCCAGTCGGACTGGGCGGCGGTAGGGGTGAAATCGGACATCGTCACCTACGAATGGTCCGAATACTTGAAGCGCACCGCGGCCGGCGAGCACGACAGCTTCCTGCTCGGCGGCAGCAGCGATAATGGCGATCCTGACAACATGCTGAGCTATCTGCTCAGCTGCGACGGGGTGGCAGGCGGCTCGAACCGCTCGCGCTGGTGCGACCGGGATTTCGAGAAGCTTCTGGAGGAAGGCCGCGTGACGGCCGACACGGCGAAACGGGCGGAAATATACCGCCAGGCCCAGGAGATGCTGAAGGCGAAAGTGCCGGTGGTGCCGATCGCCCATTCCATCGTCTCGATCCCGGTACGAAAGAGCGTGCTCAACTACGTGCTCGATCCGTTCGGCCGCCAGAACTTCGCCCATGTCGACATCGCCGAATAGGAAGCCAAGATGATCAGCAAGAAGGACGACGTCCGCCGCCTGCTCGCGGACTATATCGGCCACGGGGCGGTCGGGGCCTCCCTGGCTTTCGCGACAGCGGAGACCCCAACTGTAACGGCGACGGCCGGCGTGGCCGACCGTGGTGCGAATACGCCAGTCACGTCCGAACGCCTGTTCAAGATAGGCAGTTGCACCAAAACCTTCGTGGCGGCCGCTCTGGTCCGCCTGGCCGAGGACGGCGAGATTGATCTCGGCGCGCCGATCTCGACCTGGTTTCCCGACTTGCCCGGCGCGGAGCGCATCTCCGTGCGGCAGTTGGTCAACCATCGCAGCGGTCTGCCGGAGTTCGAATACGACATACCGATGGATCCGGGCCGGATCTGGAAGCCGCCGGACCTGGTCGAAATTGCCTATAAGGCAGGCGGGCAGCAGGCGTCGGGTGGTCCCGCCGTCTACAATAACACCGGCTATGTGCTGGCCGGCATGTTGATCGAAGACGTTACCGGCCAATCGCTGGGCGCTTATGTGCGCCAGGTCGTCCTTCGGCCGCTCGGCCTTTCCAACACCTGGTCGCCCGCGACGGAATCGTTTCCTGCCGAGCAACTGGTGCGCGGCTACTTCCACCGCCCGCCGCCAGCCGCCGGCGCGTCCATGGATATCGCTTCGGGAGGCGAGATGTGGCGGATGGATGGGGTGCTGCCCTATTCCGACGAATTGCAGGATTCGTCCGACACCTTCCCCTATTCGGGCGCCTATGGCTGCGGTGACATGGTCTCGACCCCCACCGACCTCGTTGCCTTCATGCGGGGCCTGTTCGCCGGCAGGGTCATTTCGCCGCGCTGGTTCGACGAGATGTTCGGTTCGCGCGCCCCAGTCTCCTTCCCCGGCACCCGCATGCGCGAGACCGGCGCCGGCCTGTTCCAAAGCAGCTATGGTGACCGCGCCTTTTACGGTCACCAGGGCAGCATTCCCGGATATGTCTGCGTCATGCAGCACGATCCGGAAAGCAATCTGACCATTGCCATGGCGAGCAATATCGGATCAGGAAACCGCCTATCGTTCCAGGCAAGCGGCCTGCACGAGGTTGTCGACAAGGCGATCCGGTCTATCCTGGCTTGACCCTCGACGCTCCAGGCGCCACCGTCATACGGATTCCGGTTCGCCAGGATGTCCGGTGCTAAGCCGTTCCACGAAAACGGCTTGCAGTTGGGCCGTGGACGCCGGCGCGGCGGGATCTCGCAGCCGGCGGTCCAGATGCTCGATCGCAAGCGCCGCGATCTCCACAGGGTCCTGCCGGAAGGTGCTGAGCCGATAGGCATCCCAGGCCGCTTCCGGAATGTCGTCGAAACCGATCACGCAAAGATCGCCGGGAATGCCTATACTGAACCGGCCCCGTGCGGCGTCCATAAGTCCGATGGCGATCAGGTCGTTGACGCAGAACACGCCTTGCGGACGATACTCCCGGTCAAACAGCAGCGCCGCCGCCTCCTGTCCGCCGGTATAGTCGGAATCGCTCCCCTTGACGGAAATCACCGTTGCACCGAGCCGTTGCGCCTCATCGAGAAAGGCCTGTTCCCGCTCCACGATGCTTGGCGTACCCGAAGCTGAGCCCGCGAAGCCGAGCCTGTGCATGCCGCGCCCGACGAAAAGCGCGGCCGCCTGCCGCGCGGCCCCGGCATTGTCGATGCGCACGTGATCGCAATCGGGCTCGGAACGTCCGATCATGACGAGGGGCTGGCCGTTCTGCCTGGCAAGCTCGACGAAGGAAGATGGTGGCGAGCCGGAGAGGATGATCGTCGCTTCGGCCCGGTAGCCGAACAGCGCCATCTGCGCCGCCTTCAGTTCCGGCTCAGAACTGCCCGTGTTGATGACGAAAGGCACGTTGCCCCGCTTGATCAGCGCCCTTGTCAGCGCCGCCACCAAATGTGCGCGAAAACCCACCTCCGGTTTGGTTACCACCAGCCCTACCAGGCGGCTGCGGTTGGCAAGCAAACCGCGCGCCAGGTCGTTGACCTGGTAACCCAGTTCTTCGGCCGCCTGCACCACCTTCTCGCGCGTCTCCCGCGAGATGCTGGCGCCAGGCGTGAAGGCGCGCGACACCGCCGAGCGGGACACGCCCGCGCGCCGCGCGACCTGCAAGGCGCTGACGAAGCCGGGCTTATCCTCCGACACGAATTTCTCCCTCACCGGCCGACCCGCGAAAGCACGTCGGCCTTCAGGAACCGCTCCACGACCAGCATGAAACCGATTGACGGGACCAGAAGCAACAGCGCGGTGATCGAGGCAATCTGGTAGTTGCCGCCGGCGCCAGCGCTGTAAAGCAGCAGCGGCAGCATGTTCACGTCGGGCGCGCCGACGAAATAGCTGCCCGTGAATTCATCGAGCGATTCGAGGAACACGAAGATTGCGCTGGCCATGAGACCTGGCATGGCGAGCGGCAGCGTCACGTCGCGAAAGGCTTGCAGCGCGCCCGCGCCGATGCAGCGCGCCGCCTGCTCGAGCTCGATATCGACGGCTGAAAAAGAAGCCGTCGCGATCCAGACGGCGAAGACGAGCCCATGGGTGACATGCACCAGCACGACCCCGGCGATCGTGCCGTTGAGGCCGATCTCGTAGAAGAGGCGCGCGACGTTGACATATACGGGCAGGTTCGGGAATGCCTGCGGGATCATGAAGACAAGCAGGATAAGCCGGCGTAGCGGGAGCTTGAGCCGTGCCAGCGCGTAACCGGCGGGTATGGCCAGCGCCAGCGACACCGTCACTGTGAGCAGCGCAACCACGATGCTGTTGGTGAGCGATTCCATCGCGTTGCCGCGCGGCGAGAACACGCGCGCCCAGAAGCTGAAACCGTATTCCAGCGGCAGCGCGTGAGGGAAATACCAGCGCTCGGCCACCGCCCACAAGGCCAGGTTGGCCAACGGGCCGAAGATGGCGAAGGCTAGCAGCCCGAGAATGAGGGCACGCGGCAACCACCAGAAATCAAGTCCGATCCGGGGCCTGGCCTCGACCGTGCCGGTCAGTGCTGTCATGACCGCTCCTTCATGGTCTGACGCAGATAGATCCAGGCGACACAGGCCGTCACGCCAAGTGAGATCAGGCCGAGCGCATTGGCGACGCCGTAATCACCATAGGCGTTGATGCGAAAGGCAATGTCGGCGGTGATCATCGTCGGCGACTGCGCATTGATCATCAGCGGCACCGAAAGCACCGACATCATGGTGACGAAGGACAGGATGAGGCCAACGACCAGCGTAGTCGCGACCTGCGGCATGACGATCTCGATCAGGATCCGCAGGCGCGAGGCGCCCAGGTTGCGCGCGGCCTCGATAGTGCCCCTGTCGAGCGACGCCATCGCACCCGCCAGTAGCAGAGTCACGAAAGGCGTCTGCTTCCAGACGAAGGCGATAACAATGCCGCGCCAATCCAGGAACCCGGACGCCTGTATCGGCGTCAGGATGCTCGCTCCGATGAGGATGTTGTTCATCAGGCCGTTCTTGGCGAGGAACGTGCGAAGCACCTGGCCGACGACGATGAACGGTATGAACATCGGCCAGCGGTAGAGCCAGCGAAGGATGGCCACCGCTCGGGGATTTTCGCCAAGCGTAAGATAGCCGGCGATGGCCACGGAAAACGTGCCGATCACCAATGTCGAGAATCCGACGATCGCCATAGTGAAGATTACGTCCTGCGAATAGAGCGCGAACGCCTTCTCGAAATTGCCGAGTCCGTAGCGCCTATCGCTCTCGAAGGCGCCGACGATCGATATGCCGAGCGGAAAAAGGAAAAGCAGCGCGATCACCGCGAGAGCGGGCAGCACAAGGACCAGACCGAGCAGGCGCTTCGACATCAATTGAAATCCGCTGGAAATGGATGGATCCGGCCCTGAAGAAGGACCGGATCCGGCTGACGTCCGGCGTCAGTTGGCGGCCTGGCGCTCGTAGGCTTCGAGGATCGCCTTGTTGTAGGGCGCGATCGGGAAGGTCTTGCCGTACTTCGCCAGGTCATCCGGCGAGATGTCGGTGAAGAGCTTGTTCCACGAAGCCTCGTCGAGTTCCGGCTGGACGTATTTGGCGTCGATGCCCGGGTACCAGTTGAAGCGCTTGACGATACCTTCCGCCTGCACCTTCGGGCTGGTCGCCAGCGCGACGAACTTCTCGGCCAATTCCTTGTTGGCGCCCTTGGCCGGGATCACATAGTGCATCGGCTGGCCGGGCATGCCGGGAGCCGGCACCACGAGCTTGAGTTCAGGTGGCAACCGGCCGTCGGCTTGCCAGGAATAGAACATGTCCACCCAGACCGGGCCGATCGCGATCTCGCCGCGGCCGAGCAGGTCAAGCGTGCCTGCATTGCCGGGCGTGAGCGTAGCGTTGCGGGTGAACTCCTTCAGTCCGGCAAACGCGTTGTCCCAGTTCTTGGTTTCGGCCTCGTCGAAGGGCCCGTTCATCAGCTTGTTGGGATCGGTGCCGCCGAAGGCGTAGACCCAGCCCATGACAAAGCTGACGCCCGAGGCGCCGCCCTTGATGCCGTTGTAGCCGAACTGCTTCGGATGCTCCTTGGCCCAGGCGACCAGTTCCTCGTAGCTCTTCGGCGGATTGGCGACCAGCGCCGGATTATAGGCAAGAGCCGTCTGGCTGTTGAACATCGGCATGACATAGCCGCTGACATTCGTGCCGAGCGCCATGTCGGCGTTGGCGCGCGACACCAGCTTGCCGGTGTCGATCTTGGAGCGATAGGCCTCGAGATAACCTGCCTCGACCATCGGGCCGGCGAACTTTTCATGCACCACGGCCACGTCCGTGTCCCATTTCTCGGCATTGGCCTTGGCCTGGGCCTCGAAGCGTTCGGTGATCTTCTGCGAGCCGGCATCGCCCGGGCCGGTGCCGACGACGCGCACGGTGTTGCCGGGATTCTGCTTCTCGAAAAGCGGCCCCAGATATTCGTTGATGTAGTCGACCATGTTCTGGTCGCCTGCGGTCACCACCGTCAGTTCGGCGGCCGAGACCGGCGTCACGCCAAGGGCGAGCGCCAGCGTCATCGCTTTCAGTAAAATCTTCATGGGTAGAAATCTCCGGTTGAAAAAGTCAGGCTTCGGATGCTTCCAGGAGGCGGCCTTGCACCGCTCCGAGAACGGGGGGCCGGTGGCCAGGCGCCTCCGGGGAATTGAACAGGAACAGGGCCTTGTGCGGGATGCGGGCCCTCACCGCCTCCCCGGGCGCGAATGCGCGTGGCGCGTCGACGAGGATTTCGGTCTCGCCGACGTCCACGGAATGCCGCCAGATGCCGCCGGGGTAGCTGACCGCGCCGACCCTACCGCGGAGCTCCAGAACCGCCGTCGGCGGGCTTTCATTCCGATCCTCCGGGAGGAGTTCCACGGCTTCGGCGCGGAAGCGAGCCTCCACCGGCCCGCTTGCGAGCGGCCGCCCCTCGAGCGGCACCGCGCAGGCGGCATTGCCGTCGCCTTCCAATATCCCGAAGCTCGCCGCTTCGGCGCGGCCGTTCATAATGAGACGGTTCTCGGCGCCCATGAAAGCAGCTACGAAGGCGGACACCGGCTTGTTGAACACCTCCTCGGGCGTGCCTTCCTGCGCGATGCGGCCCGCATTCATGATGACGATGCGGTCGGCCATCACCATGGCCTCCTCCCGATCGTGCGTTACATGCACGGCCGTGATGCCGAGACGCTGCTGCAGCGCACGAATCTCGTGACGCACCTTCAGCCTTATGCGCGCATCGAGATTGGACAGCGGCTCGTCGAGAAGCAGTATTTGCGGGTCAATCGCCAGCGCGCGGCCGAGCGCCACGCGTTGCCGCTGCCCGCCCGACAGTTCGGCCGGCTTGCGCGCGCCCAGCCCGGAAAGCCCGAGCAGAGCCTCGATCTTCCCGACACGGCGCAAGATCTCGGCGCGCGGCCGGCGCCGCAGCTTGAGGCCGTAACCGATATTCTGCGCAACCGTCATGTGCGGCCAAAGCGCATAGGACTGGAACACCAGCGCCATCCCGCGCCGGTCGGGCGGCAGCTTTGTCACATCGCGTCCCGCCACGCCGACCGTGCCGCCGCTCGGCTGGACGAAACCGGCGATCGCCCTCAGCAGCGTTGTCTTACCGCAGCCGGAAGAGCCCAGCAGCGCAACGAACTCGCCCTTCCGGATTGAAAGGTCGAGACCCTCCAGCACTCGCGTGGCCCGATATCCGACCGAGAGTTCAGCGATGTCCAGAAAGGTTTCGTCGCTCATCTTTACCCTTTGCACAGCTGTGCAAAGCGAGGCCGAAATACCCCGCCGCCCGGCCGCAGGGATAGAAACCTTTCATAACGGGTTGATGACGATCGGGCTCTCGGGCGACATTAGGCAGGCAACAGCGCCGATCATCGCCCGAAAGCGAGAAGCCCCGCCGTGCCGAAGCCGGCGCAGCGCCTTCAGTTCCAGGATTTCAAACGGTCTAGCGCCTCAATGCGTAGACGTTGTCTACGGAGGCGCCGCCCAGCGGCAGAGCCATCTCGTCGTCCAGCAATCGAGTGATGCGGGCAAAGCCGGTGAAGGCCTTTCTCGCCTCCTCCGCCGACATGTTGCCTGAAAGCGCCGCCGAGCAACAATTGAGAGCACATTGATAAACCGGGCCGCGTCTTCCCGTTGGCCATTTCCGCAGGAACACCATCGCTTCGGAGACGCTATCGACTTCCTCCACGGGGTGGCCCTGCCCACGCGCAATTCGCACTGGGGTAAAGAAATGCAAGCGATCCATAGTTATCCTCCCGGTCGACCGCAACGCGGTCGAACAAGCCAAAACGCGCATTGCGCGATTTGGTTCCGAGAAAATTACCGCTTGCTCAAGAAAATTCGGCGGGAGGCAAGGGGCGATTCGACGGCACTTCTTGCCGCCCCTGACGCGATCGAAGGCCCCCATCTCGACGCTCGCCGGTCCGCCTTCTTCCCCAGCTACTGATTCTGCCCCACCATCTCGGCCAGCCTGCGCACCGTATTCCAGTTGCGGGACGTGCCGACACCGAGGCGCTTGTGATTCGCCGCGGCAAGCAGCCTCGAACTCGGCCGCTCGCGCGAAAACACGAGCCAGATGTCGCCGTCGACCCACAGCACCTTCTCATCTTCGGCGGCATAGGCCTGAAGAGCCTCGACGGC
>JBFLWR010000239.1:0-22831 GCA_040755925.1 Pseudomonadota bacterium | reverse complement strand
GCGGCCGCCGCCGGCCTGGCGGTCGAAGATCGTCTCGCTGTCGATGACGATACGGCCGCTGGTAGGGCTGTTGAGGAGATTGATGCAGCGCAGAAGCGATGTCTTGCCCGAGCCGCTTGCGCCGATCAGGACGACCACTTCGCCTTCCGCCACTTTGAGGTCGACGCCGTGGAGAACCCGTCTGGCCGCGAAATCCAGACAGATGCCCTCGAGCTGCAGAACCTGCCTGACGTTCGCGCCGCCAGGCTGGAGTGTTGCTGGATTGCCGGTCATTTGGACACCATCCCGCTCTTTTCCAGTTTGCGCGCCAGGTAGGTCAGCGGCACCAGGATGATGAGGAAGATCGCGCCGACGGCGGTGTAGACCTCCATCGGCCGATAGGTGAAGGAGGAAATGTAGCTGGCCTGGTAGAGCAGGTCAGGCACGGTGATCATCGAGAGCAGGGTCGTGTTCTTCATCTGGATGATCGACTGCCCTGCGAGTGGCGGGATCATCCGGCGGAAGGCCTGCGGGAGAATGATGCGGCGCATGCGCTGGCTATAGGACATGCCGATGGCGGTCGCGGCGTCGGTCTGCCCCTGGTCGATGGACTGCACACCGGCACGCAGGATTTCCGCGTAGAAGGAACCGACATAGCAGCTGAGGCCGATAAAGCCCGCCCAGAACTTCGTCACGTTGACGCCGGCGAAGATCGGAAAGGCGTAGTAGACCCAGAGCAGGGTCACCAGCAGCGGTATGTTGCGGAAGAACTCGACGTAGATCTGGCCGAGCAGCACGAGAGGCCGGAAGGTGCTGAGCTGGATGAGGCCGACAACCAGCCCGATGACGAGGCCCGCCAGAATGGTGATGACGGTGAAGTACAACGTCATCAGCAGGCCGTCCCAGAGCAGGGGCCAGTTGTTGGTCAGTACGGTGAAATCAAACATGATCAGTGCTCGTCTCGTCGGCGGAGCTGAACGCGCCGAGAAAGGCTTGACCGCTCCGGAAAGCGGTCAAGCCTGGCGTGGATCAGCGATCAGAAGCTGAAACCCTTGGGCAGGATGGAAAGATCGATGCCGCGTGCCTCCCAGGCGCGCGCCAGCTTGCCCTGTGCCTGGCCGAGCGAGCGCTGCTGCTCGATCCAGTTGGTCAGGAAGTTGATGTAGCCGGCATTGCCTGGCTTGCGGGCGACCGCCAGCGTTGCGGGGTTGCGCAGGATCGGCTCAGGCAGGGAAACCTCGCCGACCTTCTTTTCCGAAACCTGCAGCGCGTCGAAGATCGACAGCAGGACGCCGTCCGTGCGTCCGGACTGCAGTTCCATCAGGGCGAGGCCACGATCTTCCACGGGCGTGATCTTCGCCTTTGGCAGAAGCGCCTCGGCGACGATCTGCATCGTCGAGCCCTTCTGGACGACCACCGTCTTGGACGGATCGTTGAGCTCGGCCCAGGTCTTTACCGGCTTGCCAACCGGGGTCAGCACGGCCCATGCGTCGGTGAACAGCGGTTCCCACAAATAGTCGACCACGAGGCCGCGCTTCGGGTTCGGGTTGACGCCGATGGCGATGTCGATCTTGTTCGACTGGAAGTCGGCGGCAAGATTGCCCCAGGTCGTCTCGACGGGCTGGAGTTTGACGCCAAGCTCGGTTGCGATCTCGGTGAGGAATTCCACGTAGAACCCACTCCATTGACCGGTCGCGGGATCCTTGATGTAGCCGGGTTCCTCGCCGACCATGACGGGCGCCTTGAGAACGCCGGAGGCGCGGATCTGGTCGAGCACGGCCGACGGATTGTCGTCCGCCACCGCCGCCACGGGCGCCGCCAGAAGGGAGAGCGCGACGGTCGCCGCCGCGAATAGCTTGCTGAAGTTGAACGAAATCATGACGTTCCCCTTTTCTTGTGGTTGGGTTGTTAACGACTGAGGAATCCCTTCGAGAGCGGATCATCCGCTTCGAAGAAGATTGTCTGCGTCGAGGTAATGAAGGCGCTGCCTTCGATCTCGACGATTGCGGCCTCCCGCTCCCCAACCTTGACCATTTCGGAAAGGCGGGCTTCGAACGGGATGCCGAATATGTTGCGGGCGCGATAGACCTGGTCGGGTCGCAGCTCGCCCTTGTGCAGAAGATCGGCCATGCGCGCCGAAGTTCCGGTGCCGCAAGGCGAGCGATCGTACTTGTTCGTTTCAAGCACCAGAAAATGCGTTGCGCTGTCAGGCGCATTGGCCGCGTAGAAGAGCACGCTCGGCGCTGCCGCGCCGGCGAAAAGCGGCATGTCGGAGATCGCCCCCTTGATGGCCGTCTTGATGGCGGAGCCCTTGAGCATCAGCTGCGACGCTCGATCCGGGGCAAGCTCCAGTCCCAGTTGCGCGGCGTCGACGAGGGCATACCACATGCCGCCATAGACGATATCCGTCCGGACCTTGCCGATGTCGGCTACGTCGACCTCAAGCCCCTCCAGGCCTAGATAACTGGGCACATTCTTGAGGCGCACCGTTTCCAGCGCGCCGCTCTCATTCCAGACTAGTCCAACGGAGACGACGCCTGCCGGCGTCTCGAGCGTGAAGCTGTCTCCCGTCGATGGGCCGATCTGCCCCGTGAAGGCGAGCGTCTTGGCAAAACCGATCGTGCCATGACCGCACATGTCGAGATAGACGTATGACGAGATGAAGAACGCGCCGTAGTCCGCCACGTCGGACGGCACGGGAACCAGCCCCACCATTGCGGCGTGACCGCGTGGCTCATGCAGGAGGGCGGTGCGCAAATCGTCGAAGCGGTTGCGAAAATCGTCGCGGCGCTCCCGCGCGGTTCGACCATCGAGCCGGGGAATGCCGCTGAAGATCACGCGTGTCGGATGCCCGGCGGTATGGCTGTCGACAACGGAAAAGGATGCGTTGAACACCACCATGGCAGTCACTGACCGAAGTAGTCGCGAACCTTTTCGCGCATGCTTTGCCAGATCTCGCGGATGAGCTTCTCCGTCATCGCCTGCGATGCTTCGCCATCGCCGGCGGTGATCGCGTCGTAGATGCGCGCGGTGTCGTCCAGCGACAATTTTACGATCTTGGGGTCCTGCTCGTAAGCGTGGAAGCGATAGCGCAGCGCCTGCTTCTCCAGTCCCTGCAGCAGTCTGGTCAACGTGCGATTGGCGGCCAGATCGTAGACCAGGGCCGACCCGCGGACATCGACGGTGAAGAACTGCCGGGCGTCATTGCGAGCCTGGGCTTCCTTCAGCTCGACCAGAAGGCTGCGGAACTCTTTTTTGCGCTCCGCATCACTGGATTCCGCTGCCTGACGGGCAACGAGGCCCTCAAGCGCGATCCGACACGTATAGACCTCGTCGAAATCACGTTGCGACATTGGTGCGACCCAAATCCCGCGCCGTGCCTCGCGGATGACGAGACCATCGCGCTCCAGCAGGCGCAGCGCCTCGCGAACGGGTGAGCGGCTGACGCCGTAACGGTCGGCGACGAACTCTTCCGTCAACCGCTCCTCGGATTTCAGGCGCCCCAGGATGATCTCCTCCTCAAGCATTTCGGCGAGGCTTTCGGGGATGGCGGCTGCCAGTTTCGGAAATCGTTGCAAAATCATGTCGACACCATATTGTATACAGCATACAAGTCAAGCGCCCTCTGCGGAAATTGCTGAGGGCGCTCGTCAGGGAACGCACGCATTCGGCGTGGCGCTGTTCAGGGCGGTCAGGATCAAGAGGAAGAACGGACAATGTATTCGGAAAAGATCGAGCTGCTGATCGCCGGCGTGTGGCGGGGAGGCTCCGAAGGAAAATCGGAGCCCTTGATCAATCCTGCCAACGAGGAAGTCCTCGCCGAAGTCCCTCATGCCAGTGTCGCGGACCTGGACGAGGCGCTGGCGGCGGCCGCTCAAGGCTTCAGGCTATGGAAGACGATGACGGCGCAGCAGCGCTGGGGGATCATGTCCAAGGCCGCCGATCTGATCGAGCAGCGCAAGGCCACCATCGCACGGGTGTTGACGATGGAGAACGGCAAGTCGCTGGCGGAAGCCACCGGCGAAGTCCAGTTCGCCGCTGATGCCACGCGATGGTATGCCGAGGAAGGCAAGCGCGCCTATGGCCGTATCGTGCCTGCCAGGCTGCCAGGTGTCCGCCAGATGGTTCTGAAGGAGCCGGTCGGGCCGGTGGCCGCCTTCGCCGCCTGGAACTTTCCCGCCAGCAACACGATCCGCAAGATCGCCGGTGCGCTGGGCGCCGGCTGCTCGATCATCCTGAAGCCGGCCGAAGAGACGCCCGGTACTGCGGTCGCAATGGCCCGCTGCTTCCAGGAGGCAGGGCTGCCCGCCGGCGTGCTCAACATCGTTTTCGGCGTTCCGTCGGAGGTGTCCAGCTATCTGCTGGCATCGCCCATCATCAAAAAAGTGTCGTTGACCGGCTCGACGGCCGTCGGGAAACTGTTGCAGAAGCAGGCGGCGGATACGCTCAAGCGCTGCACGATGGAACTCGGCGGCCACGCACCGGTAATCGTCCACAAGGACGCCGATCTCGAAAAGACGCTCGATACGCTGGTGACTTTCAAGTTCCGCAATGCCGGGCAGGTCTGCACGTCGCCGACGCGCTTCTACATCCATGAAGCGGTCTACGAACCCTTCCTCTCAGGCTTCGCCGATCGCGCCAATCGCCTGAAGATCGGCAACGGCCTGGAGGACGGCGTCCAGATGGGGCCGATGATAGCGCCGCGCCGCCTTGAAGCGATGGACGGCTTCGTCGCCGACGCGCAGTCTCATGGGGCCAAGGTGGTCGCCGGCGGCCGGCGTCGTGGCAACACGGGATATTTCTACGAACCGACGCTGCTGCGGGATGTCCCCGATACGGCGCGCATCATGTCGGAAGAGCCGTTCGGCCCGATCGCCCCCGCGACCACCTTCTCGAGCTTCGACGAAGTGATTGAGCGCGCAAACTCGCTTCCCTACGGGCTGGCGTCCTTCGTGTTCACACGCGACTTGGCGCTTGCCCAGAAGAGCGAGCTGGCCCTTGATGCCGGCCTGGTCGGCGTCAACCATATGATGGTGTCGACGCCGGAGACCCCTTTCGGCGGCGTCAACGAATCCGGCTATGGGTCGGAATCCGGGATCGAAGGTTTGGAGGCCTACCTGCGGACCAAGTTCGTCACGGAAATCTGAGGCGGCGCTGCCGCCCAGACGATGAGCCGGCGTCAGGCCGGCTCGTCGTCCGGGTGGCCGAGCTCGCAGAACCAGCCGCCGAGATACTTCACCGATGGCCGCTTCGGATCGGGAACGGGGGTCTTGGCCTCGACGGCGGCGCGGAAGGGTTCGGCGCTGTCTTGCGGGATGAAACCCAGATGGTTCGCTCCGCTGTTGTCGACCGTCTTCACCTTGTTGTCCGAGATGCCGAAGGAGATTGTGTGGCCGACGCGCGGGGCGGTTAGCGCCGCCTCGACCAGGCGCACGCAATCATCGAATGAAAGGTACGACCATAGCATGCGGCGGTCGGCCGGCTCGGGGAAGGACGAGAAGATGCGCAGGCAAGCGGTTTCGATGCCGAACTTGTCCCAGTAGAGCCGGCTAAGGCTTTCGACGAAATTCTTCGACACGCCGTAGAGGCTGTCCGGCCGCACCGGCGCGTCGACGCCGATATGCGCCTCGACCTCGTGATAGCCGATCGCATGCACCGACGAGGCGTAGATGACGCGCTTGACGCCATGTTTCCGGGCGCCTTCGTAGATGTGGTAGGAGCCGCGGATGCTGGAATCGAGGATCGTCTGCCATTTGCATTCGAGCGGAGCGCCGCCGAAATGCACGATCGCGTCGCAGTCCCTGGTGGCCGCGATCGTCGCGTCCATGTCGGCGAGGTCGAAGACCGACTCTTCCTCGTGAGGGGCAAGATCGCCGAACGGCTCGCGCCCTGCCAGGCGGATCTTGCCTGCGAGCGGCGCCAGCCCCTTGCGCAGTTGCGAGCCAAGCCGGCCAGCGGCGCCGGTGATCAGGATACGTTCGTAATGCGGCATTCTCTACTCCACTTGCGCGACGGCGGCGTTGATCCGCGAGATCGCCTCAGCCAGCACGTCTTCCCCGGTCGCCGTCGAAATACGGAAATAGGGTGAAAGTCCATAGGCGACGCCGGGCACCGACGCCACGCGGCCCTCATTCAGCAGATACTTCGCCACCGCCGTGTCATCCTCCAGCACGTCGCCCTTGGGCGTCTTGCGGCCGATCAGGCTGGCGCAGCCGATATAGGCGTAGAACGCGCCCTCCGGCGGCGAAAGTGTAAGACCATTGATCTTGCGGATACCGTCGACGACAAGGTCGCGGCGGGACTCGAAGGCTTGCCGGAAGCGAGAGACCTCATCCTGCGGGCCGTTGAGCGCGGCAACGGTCGCTGCCTGTGCGATCGAGCACACGGAGGTGCAGGACTGGCTCTGGATCGTCGACATCGCCTTGACGAGCGGCGCTGGTCCCGCCGCGTAGCCGACGCGCCAGCCGGTCATCGCATAGGATTTCGAGACGCCATTGACGATCAGCGTGCGGTCCTTGAGTTCTGGGCAAGCCTTTCCGAAGGAAACGAATTCGCGCCCGTCGAACAGAATGTGTTCGTAGATCTCGTCCGAGAGGATGAGCACATGCGGGTGCTTCGCCAGCACGGCTCCCAGCGCCTTCAGATCGGAGTGCGAATAGACCGCGCCGGAAGGATTGCCCGGCATGTTGAGGAAGAGCCACTTGGTTCTTGGCGTGATCGCCTTCTCCAACAGCGCAGGCGTCAGCCGGAACCCGGTGGTCTCAGGGCACTCGACAACGACAGGCGTGCCGCCAAGCAGCTTCACCATCTCGGGATAGGAGACGAAGTAGGGCGCCGGCAGGATCGCTTCGTCACCGGGCTCCAGTGTCGCCATCAGCGCGTTGAAGATTATCTGCTTGGCGCCGTTCGCCACCACGATGTCGTCAGCGGTGTAGTCCAGTCCGTTCTCGCGGCGGAACTTTCCTGCCACGGCCTCGCGCACCTCGGCCGTGCCGGCGGCGGCGGTATAGAGCGTCTGACCGGCCTTGGCCGCGAAATGGGCGGCGTCGATGATGTGGAGCGGAGTCGGGAAATCGGGCTCGCCCAAACCAAGGTCGATCACGTCCACGCCCTTGGCGCGCAGCGCCTTGGCGGCCTGGGACGCGGCCATCGAAGCCGATGGCTTGACCACCGACAGGCGCGAAGCAACATAGCTCATCAGTCGTTCTCCGAGATGTATCCCTTGGATCGGTCGTTGGCTCGTGCCGCGGCGCCGCGCCTGGCGGGGTCGCCATAGCCGCCGCCGCCCGGCAGCTCGAGGATCAATGTGCGGCCCGCCGGCACGTGCTGCCAGCCCTTGGGGCGCATCTTCGTGCCGTCATCCAGCTTGACCACGCCGGCGACGCCGGGCTTGCCCCCATTGCGCCCGCTTGGCGGGTGGTTCACGCGGTCGAACATGGCGGAGAAGTCGAACTCGTGGCCTTCGGTCGCGGCGATCTCGATGATTTGCCCGAGGCCGCCGCGGAACTCGCCATCGCCACCGGAGTCCGGGCGAAGCTCCTTGCGCCAGATGACGATCGGGCCTGTATGCTCCGTCGCCTCGATCGGCATCGTATGCACGCCGGACGGGAATGCCGTCGCCGACAATCCGTCGAGTTCGGGTCGGGCACCCATGCCGCCGGAATTGAACATCAGCACTTCGGCGCGTCGGCCGGACGCGCCTGCGGCCGGGCGAGCCGAGATGTGGATGTTCCACAGCGCGCCGGCGCCTTCGGCGAGGATCTTGCCGGGGAGCGCCTGAGAGAGCGCGCCGAGCACGAGATCGGGAACCATGTGGCCGAAGATATGGCGCAGCGCCACGGGCGCCGGCCGCACCGCGTTCAGGATGTTGATCGGCGAAGACACGGTGAAGAAGGCGAGCGAGGCGGCATTGTTCGGGATGTCCGGCGCGACCACGCATTTCAGGGCATAGCAGGCATAGGCCTTGCTGTAGATGATCGGACAGTTGATGCCCCAGCGGCTCATCGGATCGGTGCCGGTGAAGTCCACTTCGACATGGTCGTCGCGGACCGAAACCGTGGCGGCCAGCTTGACCGGCTCGTCATATCCGTCGGTCACCAGCTCGTTCGACCAGCTTCCTTTCGGCAGCGCCTTGATGCGCTCCAGCATCGCGTCGCGAGTGCGCGAGAAGATGAAGTCGCCGAGTCCATCCAGCGATGCCAGGCCGATCTCCTTCATCATGTCGACCAGGCGGCGATGGCCGACCTCGTTGCAGGCGGCCAACGAATAGAAATCTCCGACGACCTGGTTGGGTTCGCGGACGTTGGCGCGCAGGATCCTGACGAGGTCGAGATTGACCTTGCCCTTTTCCGCGAACTTCATGATCGGAATCTGGATGCCTTCCTCATAGACCGACTTGCCGTCGGCGCCGAAGCCACGCCCGCCGACATCGACGACATGCGCCGTGCAGGCGAAGAAGGCCACCAACTCGCCGTTCAGGAAGGATGGCGACACCATGGTGATGTCGTGCAGGTGGCCGGTGCCCTGCCACGGATCGTTGGTGACGTAGGTGTCGCCTTCGAACATAGTGTCGCGCGGGATCTCGTTCATGAAATGCAGCACGGCTTCGGCCATGGTGTTGACATGGCCCGGCGTGCCGGTGACCGCCTGCGCCAGCATCTGGCCGCGCGGATCGAAGACGCCGGCCGAGAGGTCGCCGGATTCACGCACCGAGGTAGAGAAGGCCGTGCGCAGCAGCGTCAGCGCCTGTTCCTCGACCACCGAGATCAACCGGTTCCACATGACCTGCATGCGGATTTCGGCAATGCTGTTCATGCCCGGGTCATTCATGCCTGGCTGCCTTTGCGGATCAGGAGGATAGCGCCGTCGCTCTGGATGACGGCGTCGAAGCTCGTGGTGACTACGGTGGATGTCTCACGTTCCACGATGACGACGGGGCCGGCCACGCGATCGCCCGCGCAAAGCGTGTCGCGCTCGACAATGCCGTAGCTGCGGGGCGCGCCGCTGACCGGATCGAAGACCGCGCGGTTCGTCGTGGGTTCGCTCGTCTTCTTGCCCTTGGTCAATTCGTGCCGCGTAACGGCCGGTCGAACGTCTGTTGCCTTGACCGACCACGTGACGATCTCGATCTCCAACCCGTCGAGCCCTTCGATGGCGCGGCCGAAGAAGCGTTGATAGCTTGCCTCGAACAGGGCCTTGAGGCTGGTGACGGCATCGTCGCCGAACGGTTCGTCAGATAGCTGCACCGGGATTTCCCAGCCTTGTCCGGCATAGCGCATGAAGGCGGTGATCTCGCAGACGATGCTGCCGCTGGCGCCTGTTCGCACGAAGCCTTCGGCGGAGGCCTTGAGATCGGCGAGCAGGGCGTTGACTTCGGCCGGCTTGAACCGGGACAGGCGCGTGAGTTTCGACGCCAGCGCCTCGTAGCCGAAGGGTGCCTTGAGGAAGCCGATGGCCGAGCCGACGCCGGCGCCCCTCGGAACGATGCACTGGTCGATGCCGAGCTTCTCGCACAGCCTCGCCGCGTGAAGCGGCGCCGCGCCACCGAAGGCGATCATCAGATTGTCGGAGATGTTCTTGCCGTTTTCGACGGCATGGACGCGCGCGGCATTCGCCATGTTCTCGTCGACCACCTCGCAGATGCCGAAGGCCGTCGACATCGCATCGAGCGACAGCCGCTCGCCGACGTCACGCAGGATGGCCTGCTCGGATGCCGCCGTGTCGAGCTTTATCGCGCCGCCGGCAAAATTGTCGGGGTCGAGCTTGCCAAGCATAAGGTCCGCATCGGTGATCGCCGGACGCTTGCCGCCGCGTCCGTAGCAGGCTGGACCGGGCTCCGATCCCGCGCTCTCGGGCCCGGTCTGGATACGGCCCATTGCGTCGACCCAGGCTATGGAGCCGCCGCCGGCGCCGATCTCGATCATCTCGATCACCGGAATGGAAATCGGCATGCCGGAGCCTTTGGAAAACCGATAGGTGCGCGCCACTTCGAAGGTTCTCGCCGTGCGCGGCGCATAGTCCTCGATCAGGCAGATCTTCGCGGTGGTGCCGCCCATGTCGTAGGAGACGACCCTTTCCAGGCCGAAGCGGCTGGCAATGTCGGCGGCGAAGATGGCGCCGCCCGCGGGGCCGGATTCCACCAGCCGCACAGGAAATTCCGAGGCCGTTTCGACCGAGATCAGCCCGCCGCCGGAATGGATCATGAAGACAGGGCATTCGGCGCCCATGTCCTTCAGGCGCGTCTGCAGGCGGGCGAGATAGTCGGCCATCTGCGGCCGCACATAGGCGTTGGCGCAGACCGTGTTGAAGCGCTCGAACTCGCGCATCTGCGGCGAGACTTCGGCGCTGATCGAAATCGGGATGCTGAGCTTCTTCGAGAGGATCTCGCGCGCCCGGCGCTCGTGGGCGGGGTTGGCGTAGGCATGGATGAAGCCGATCGCCACTGAACCGAACCCGCCGGCCGCGATACGCTCGGCAATTTCCTCCAGGGCTGCTTCGTCGAGCGCCTGCAATTCCTGACCTTCAGCGCCGATCCGGCCCTTGACCGTGAAGCGATCCTCTCGCGGGATCAGCGGCGTCGGCAGCCGTAGGTTCAGATCATACTGTTCGAAGCGGTTCTCCGTCCGCATCTCGATGACGTCGCGGAACCCTTCCGTCGTGATCAGCGCCGTCTTCGCGCCGCGGCGCTCGATGAGCGCGTTGGTGGCGAGCGTCGTGCCATGGATGATGATGCCGATCTCGGCGGGCGCGATTCCGGCGTCGTGGGTGACGATGACGATGCCGTCGAGGATCGCCTGCTCGGGCGCGGAATAGTTGGTCAGCACCTTGGTCGAGAACATCTCTCCCCGGACGTCGAGGGCGATGTCGGTGAAGGTGCCGCCGATGTCCGCGCCGAGGCGGATGTCGTCAGTTCTGGAGGTCATGCCTTGGCCTTCTGCGAAGCGAGCGCGGCGTCGCGCATCTGGGAGAGGGTTTGCCGGGGCGTCAGCGCTTCGGGCGAGACGACGATGTCGAGGACAGCGCCGGTCGTGGACTTCAGCGCCCTTTCGAAAGCCGCCGCGAAGTCGCCGGTGGATTCGACCCGCTCGGCGTGGAAGCCATAGGCTTTTGCCAGCGCCACGAAGTCGGGATTCTCAAGCGAGGTGCCGGAAACGCGCGCGGGATAGTTACGCTCCTGATGCGCGCGGATCGTGCCGTAGATGCCGTTGTTGACGATGAGCACGATCGGCTGCGCGCCGGCCTGCATGGCGGTCCCAAGTTCCTGGCAGTTCATCTGGAAGTCGCCGTCGCCGGCGAAGCAGACCACCGTGCGGTTCGGATATGCGACCTTGGCCGCGATCGCCGCCGGCAGGCCGTAACCCATTGCGCCGGATTGCGGAGCAAGCAGCCGCGCCTTGGGTCCGAACTTGAAGAACTTGTTCGGCCAGACGGTGAAATTGCCGGCGCCGTTGGTGAGGATGACGTCGGCCGGCAGGTTCTGGCGCAACCAGGCGCTGACCGCGACCATGTCGACCGGACCCGGCTGCACCGGCGCGGCGAACGTTCCTTCGTAGGCTTTGCGCGCCGCCGCGCGCCAATCGGCCCAACTTCCTTCAATCGGGGTGAGAGCCTTGGCGAACGCGTTCGGGCCGGCATGGATGCCGATCGTCGGTACATAGATCTTGCCGATCTCGCGGTCGGAACCATGCACATGGATCAGCTTCTGGCGCGGTTCAGGGACTTCCAGCAGCGTGTAGCCGTCGGTCGTCATCTCGCCGAAGCGCACATTGACGGCGAGGATCACATCGGCGTCGCGGATCAGGTTCTTGACATGGGGCACCATGCCGACCCCGGCTTCGCCGACGAAGACCGGCGAATTGTTGTCGAACTGGTCCTGATAACGAAAGGCGGCCACGACGGGTATGCCGGAGGCTTCGGCGAAAGATTGGAGCGCGGTGCGGCCTTCCGCCGACCAATTGGCACCGCCCATCAGCAGGACCGGCTTCTGAGCGGAGGACAGCAACCCGAGCGCCGATGCCACCGCATCCTGACTGGGCGCGGCCTCAAAGATCGACGCCGGTCCGCTGAGCGGCCGGGCGTCTGTCGCCGTCGTGAGCATGTCTTCCGGCAGCGCGACGACGACCGGGCCCGGCCGTCCGGTGAGCGCGGTGGTCCAGGCGCGGGCGACGATTTCGGGCAGGCGTGCGACGTCGTCGATCTCGACCGCCCATTTCGCCACGGTTCCGAACACTGCCCGGTAGTCGATTTCCTGGAAGGCCTCGCGTCCCTTCATATCGGTGCCGACCTGGCCGACGAACAGGATCATCGGCGAGCTGTCCTGCATGGCCGTATGCACGCCGATGCCGGCATTGGTCACGCCGGGGCCGCGCGTGACGAAGCAGATTCCCGGAGAACCGGTCAGCTTGCCGTAAGCGGAGGCCATGAAGGCCGCGCCGCCTTCGTTGCGGCACAGCACATAGTCCAGCGTGCCTTGGGTATCGTGCAGCGCGTCGAGGACGGCCAGATAGGATTCGCCGGGAACGCCGAAGCTCTTGGTCGCGCCCAAGGCGATCAGGCATTCGACAAGGAGGTGACCGCCGTTGCGGACCATGCTTCGACATCCTCTTAAAGCTGGCGGCAAGCGGACCGAGCCTGCCCTTCGGAACTATACCTGCACTGTGGCCGGTTGAGGCGAAATCAAGAAATGCGGACTATTCGAAAGTTTTTCTTTACTGTGCTGTTTGCACCAGAACACCGGGGTTCATCGTGCCCAGCGGATCGAGCGCCAGCTTCAGCCGCGCCATGAGGTCACGCTCCACGAAGCTCCGGTTCTGCTCGGCCATCGCAATCTTGGCTCGCCCCAGGCCATGCTCGGCCGCGAAACTCCCGCCCATCTCCGTGGCGAGCACCGCCAGCGCTCCGGCGAACTCCGCCGCCTTGCCTTCGAAATCGGTGCGGCCTTCCGGCGGCGATAGATTGTAGTGAATGTTGCCGTCGCCGAGATGTCCGAACGGGTTGATCCGCACGCCGGGAAGAATATCGCCGCAGAGCTCCGCGCCGGCTTCGATGAAGCTGGCGATGGCGCCCGGCGGCACCGAGATGTCGTGCTTGAGTTGCGCGCCCTCCAGCCGCTGCCCCTCGGGCTGTTCCTCGCGCAGCCGCCAGAATTGCGCCCGCTGTGCGCCCGACGTGGCCACCGCGCCATCGATGACGTGACCTTGCTCCATACCCCATTCCAACGCCGAATCGAGGATTTCATCCAGGGGAACACGCGTCGAGCCGGAAGCCAGTTCGACCAGCAGGTAGACATCGCCCCTTGTGTCCAGTTGATAGGCAAGATCGGGCAGATGCCTGAGCGCCAATGTCAGGCCGATATCGGAGAAGAACTCGAGGCCTGAAAGGAACTCTCCGGCTTCGGCGCGCAGATAGGCGCCGAACGAAACGGCGGTGGCAAAATCAGCCATCACCAGAAGGGCGCTGGCCTGCTGCCTTGGTGTTGGGTAGAGCCGAAGCACCGCGCGCGTGACGATGCCGAGCGTCCCTTCCGCGCCGCAAAACAGCTTGCGCAACTGATAGCCGGCATTGTCCTTCTGCACGGCGCGCAGGCCGTCCCACACTGCGCCGTCCGGTGTCACCACTTCCAGGCCGAGAACAAGATCCTGCATCATCCCGTAACGGAATGCCTGGCTGCCGCCGGCATTGGTGCCGATCAGGCCGCCGATACGGGCGCTGCCTTCCGCGCCGAGATGCATCGGGAACATCAGGCCGTGCGGCTCCAGCGCCTCGTGCAGCGCGGCGAGCACCACGCCTGCCTCGACGAGGATCGATCCGCTGTTGGCGCCCGGCTTGCCGATCGCAGTCATGCGGGAAAGCGAGACGATCACCGCATTCGGCTGCCCGGCGACGGCGCCGCCGCACAATCCGGTGTTGCCACCTTGCGGGACAACGGCAAGGCCCGCCTCGCTGCATGCCGTGACGACTGCCGCGACTTCAGCGGTGCTGGCCGGCCTGGCAACGCCCAGGGGCGCGACGCCGTAACGGTCGAGCCAGTCGCGCTGGTAGGGCAGGGCGTCTACGCCGGTGAGCCAGCCTTTCGGTCCAAGAATCTCCTGCAATGCGACTGTCGGATCGGGCATGGCTTACCTGTGTGAACTGCGGCTGGATCTTATGGCTCAATGGCCCAGCACTTGCGACAGGAATTGCCGCGTGCGCTCACTCCGCGAAGCGGTGAAGAACTCTTCCGGCGGCGCCTCCTCGACGATCTCGCCGGCATCCATGAAGATCACCCGGTCGGCGACACGGCGCGCGAAACCCATCTCGTGGGTGACACAGATCATCGTCATGCCCTCCGAAGCAAGCGTCACCATGACGTCCAGCACTTCCGATATCATTTCCGGGTCGAGCGCCGACGTCGGCTCGTCGAACAGCATGATTTGCGGCTGCATGCAAAGCGCGCGAGCGATCGCCACGCGCTGCTGCTGCCCGCCGGACAGTTGGCCAGGGAATTTCATCGCCTGCTCGGGAATGCGCACCTTCTCCAGATAACGCCGGGCCGTCGCCTCAACTTCGGCGCGCGGCTGCTTGCGTACGATCATTGGCGCGATCATGCAGTTCTCCAGCACGGTCATGTGCGGGAACAGGTTGAAGTGCTGGAACACCATGCCGACTTCGCGCCTGATACCGTCGATGTTGCCGACATCGTCGTCGAGTTCGGTGCCGAGCACGGTGATGCGGCCGCCATTATGTTGCTCGAGCCGGTTGATGCAGCGGATCATGGTGGATTTGCCGGAGCCCGAGGGACCGCAAATGACGATCTTTTCGCCCCGCTCGACGGAAAGGTTCACCTTCCGCAGCGCGTGGAACGAGCCGTAATATTTGTCGAGATTCTCGATCCGGACCGCGGGGCCCGCAGATTGCGTCGAAATCATTGGCGCGGCCCTTACCTTTCGCCGACCGACATGCGGCGCTCGAGGAAGGCGCCGTAGCGTGAGAGGCTGAAGACGAAGACGAAATAGATGAAGGCGATGAAGGCGTAGACTTCGACATAGGCGAAGCGCCATTCGCCAGTCCCGTAGGCGGCATTGCCGGACGCCAGGATCTCGAAGAAGCCGACGATGACCACCAGCGAGGTTTCCTTGAACGAGATGACGAACTGGTTGATCGTCGCCGGCAGCGCGTTGCGCATGGCCTGAGGCAGGAGTATGCGGCTGATGCGCTGCCAGTAGCTCATGCCGAGCGCCATTGCGGCTTCCTCCTGTCCCGTCGGAACGCCCTGCATGCCGCCTCGCACGATCTCGGCCTGATAGGCCGAGAAGAACAAGGCCGAACCGACGATGACCCTGTAGAGCTTGTCGCCCACCAGCCATTGCGGCATGGCGAAGGGCAGGACGATGGCAAAGGTGAACAGGATCGAGATCAGCGGCAGCGAACGGACCGCGTCGATGATCAATCCGGTGGTTCGCGAAATCCAGGGCAGCTCGGAGCGGCGCAGCAGCGCCAGGCAGATCGACAGCGGGAAGCCGATCAGGCAAGTCGTGACGAAGATGAACAGCGTCAGCGCCAGCCCGCCCCAGGTCTCCTCGCCGACATAGGGCAGGCCGAGCACGCCACCCTTCATGAGCACATAAAAGAGCGCGGTTCCGATACCCCAGACGAGCGCGATGCGGCGTCCGGTCCAGAAGGCCGGGATGCAGCTCAGCACCGTCATGACCACCACGCTCACGCAGGCCAATGCCGAGCGCCATTGCTCTTCATAGGGATAGAGACCGAAGAGGATGATCCGCCACCTCGCCGCGATGACCGACCAGCAGGCGCCGGCGGCCGCCTGGCAGGCCTCCGGTCCGCCGGTGGTGGTGAAGACGGCCGAAAAGACCGCCCAGTTGAGCAGTTTCCAAGCCAGGTAAACCATGATGGTCAGCGAGATCAGGGACAGGATCGCCTGCAACGGCGTCGCGAAGAAGCGGCGCCTCAGGTCCTCGAGTTTGCCTGGGGCAGGGGGAGCGACAATGACCATCTCCATCCTTCACCCCCTCAATTGATTGCCCTTGAGGGCAATGGCCTTGTTGATACGGTTGAAGATGGCGGCGAGGCTGAGGTTGATGGTCAGGAAGCCCGCCATCAGGATGCCGATCGCCTCGATGGTCTGGCCGGAATGATTGATCGTCAGCGCCACGATCATGAAGAAATCGGCAAAGCCGACGGCGATGCCCATCGTGGTCGCCTTCATCAGCCAGACGTACTGGTTGGCAAGGATCGGCAGCATGGCGCGAAGCGCCAGAGGCAGCCGCACCAGGGTGAAGACGCGCCAGGGGCTGAGCCCGAGCGAGAGCGCCGCCTCCGTCTGTCCCTTGCCGACGGCCTTGAAGCCGCCGCGCACGATCTCCGCGATGTAGGATCCGCCATAGATGGCAATGGCGATGGCCAGGGCGGAAAACTCAGGCGGGATGCGCAGGCCGCCCCTCAGGTTGAGACCTTGCAGCGCCGGGAAGTCGAGCAGCGGCGCGTCCGGCTGGCGTCCAAGAGCCAGGAAGACGGCCACGCAAGCCAGTGCTGCTACTGCGCCGGCAAACTGGACGCCGGACCGCTCGCCGACCGGTCGGCTGAGACGCGCCGTTCTTCCCAGCCAGACCGGAATTGCGGCGGCGGCGATCAGAGCCAATATGGCGCCCGACAGTGCCGTGCCGCTGACGTTGGGAACCGGCATGTAGAGGCCACGGCTGGTGAGCAGAAAACCCCAGGCTTCATGCGCGGCGCGCGGCGTCGGCAGGTGTGTGATGACCGCGTACCAGAAAAAGACCTGGAGGATCAGGGGGATGTTGCGGAAGATATCGACATAGGTGCGGCCGAGCAATTGCGCGAGCTCGTTGGACGAGGTTCGCGCCAGGCCGACGATCGTTCCGACGATGGTCGCCAGGATCAGCCCGATGCTTCCCAGGAAAAGCGTGTTGATGATGCCGATGAGGAAATACCACCAGTAGGGATCGTTCGCGGTGACCGGCAGCAGCGAGAAGGTGACATCCCAACCCGTGGACTTGAACAGAAAGTCGAAACCGGACGTGATGCCTTGCTCGGCGAGGTTCCGCCGCGCGATCAAGGCGCAAGCCAGGACCAGCCCGGCAAGCGTGCCGACGTAGAGGACCTGCAACAGCGCGTTGCGGACCTTCTGATTTCTCAGCAGGCGGATCATCAGGATCTTTCCCGAATTGTCGCCGGCCCCGCCCGGCAGGAACCGGGCGGGGCTTGCAGCGAGGTGCGTTGAGTTTTGCCTTGGTCGCATTTCTGCGACGCCAAATGCTGCCATTTGGCTGCAAATGCTCCGTGGATCAGTCGATCACCAGCGGGAACAGGACGCCGCCCTTGTTCCAGAGGTTGGTCAACTCGCGGTCCATCTTGTAGGGCGAGTCCTTGCCAAGGTCGCGATCGAAGATCTCGCCGTAGTTGCCGACCTTCTTGATGACGTTGTAGGCCCAGTCGTCGGGAAGGCCGAGGCCCTTGCCCATGCCGGGCGTGACGCCGAGGAATTTGGCGACCTGCGGCGAGGTCGGCTTTGCCTTGATCTCGTCGACGTTCTTGGAGTTGATGCCTTCCTGTTCGGCGAAGGTCAGCGCGGTGAGCGTCCAGTTGGCGATGTTCAGCCAGTTGTCGTCGCCCTGGCGCACGATCATGACTTCAGGCTCGACGGCAAGCACGTCGGGCAGGATGACATGGTCCTCGACCTTGCCTTTCGCGGCGCGCGCGATGGCGAGCACCGGTCCCCACTGCGCATAGAGGTCGCAGCGCCCCGAGAAATAGGCCTGTTCGAGCTCTTCGGTCTTTTCGATGACCACCGGCTCGAGCTTGATGCCGAGTTTCTGCGCGTAAGCCGCCACCTGCTGCTCCTGCGAGGTGCCGGCGGGAATGCAGATCGTGCCGCCGTTGGCGTCCTTGAGCGACTTCAGGTTCAGCTCCTTATGCGCCATCACCTTGGTCGTCCCGAGATAGTAGGACTGCGAGAACTGCAGGCCGAGTTCCGTGTTCCGGCTCAGCGTGCCGCCGGACGCCTTTATGATGATGTCGACATCGCCCGACTGTAGCGACGGCCAACGCTGCGCCCAGCTGATCGGCACGATCTTCAGCTTCGCCGGGTCGCCGAACACGGCCGTGGCCACCGCCCTGCAGAGGTCGATGTCCATGCCCTTCCAGTTGCCCTTGTCGTCCACCTCGGCAAAGCCGAGATAGGAACCGTCATGGCCGGTGCAGTTGAGCATGCCGCGCGCCTTGACGGTGTCCAGCGTCTTGCCGCCTGCTGCTTGAGCGGGCGCTGCCAGATGGACGAGGCCCAGGGCCATGGCTACGGCCCCCCATTTGATCATTTTCATGGTTGTTGTCTCCACTGTTGAGGTTGTTCCGTTTCTTGTTGTTGGAGCCCCGCAAGATGAATTCGGGTCTCGGTCTCAAAGCCGCTCTCAGTTGGAAAGCGGGGTTGGTTTCGGCAAGGAGAGCTTCAGGTCGCTCCGCCAGTCCTCCTGGGACAGCCATCGATGCAGCGCCGCCACCGCCTTCACGCGCAGATGCCCGCGCGGGACGACCAGATAGAAGCCGGGGACCTCGTCCGGCCGCATATCGGCGATGGCATCCCGGCCGATCGGCGCCACCAGCGCGCCGGAGCGGAAATCCTCCTCGGCGTCGATGACGGAAACCAGGCCGACGCCGATGCCTTGCAGGGTCGCCCGGCGCATGGTCGCCGCGTCGTCGAAGCTGATGCTGCGGTCGCCATCCGTCAGCTCGACGCCAAGGTGCCGCAATATGTCCGGCCACAGCCGCTTCGACTTGACGGTGTCGAGCAGCGTGAACTTCGTCAGGTCACGCGCCGACTTGATCTTTTCGCCGATCGCGGGCGTGCAGCAGATGATCTTCGGGTCCGGCACAAGGAGCGTGGTCTCGTAGTCCGGCCAATTGCCGTAGCCCCATTGCACCGTCATATCGATGTCGTCGCGCCCGAAGTCGGGCAGGTCGACCATGGTGGTCAGGCGCAGATCGGCGCCCGGCAACATCTCGCGGAACAGCGAGAGCCTCGGCAGCAGATAATGGGTGGCGAAGTACGGGCTGGCATTGAGGTTGATGCGGTCGCGGTAGTTCGACTTGGTGACGCGGCGAACGCCCTCGGAAAACTCGTCGAAGCCGGCCTTTACGTAGTGCGAAAGCAGGATCGCCGACTCCGTCAGCTCGATCGACCGGCCCTTGCGTTCGAACAGCGTCACCTGCAGCGTGTCTTCAAGCAGCTTGATCTGCTGTCCGACCGCCTGCGGTGTCACCAGGAGCTCGTCGGCTGCCTGCCGGAAGCTTTTGTGCTGCGCGACGGCGTGGAAGACCCGAAGCGCGTTGAGCGAAGGAAGACGGAGCTTGCCGGTCATCGTGAAGTCCGCCTCCTTTCGCTCGCGACTCCGTTGGTCATGCACTGCTGTATCTTCAGATGCCGCCGGCCTCCGAAGACTGGCTCACGCGTAGATGTAACCGCCTGAGACGATTACATTTTCGCCGGTCATGTAGGTGTTTTTCGGCCCGCCGGTCATCAGCACCCATTCGGCGATCTCGGTGGGTTCGGCGCCGCGGCCGAGCGGGCTTGCCTTGGCGAGTTCCTCCAGGAAGCCGAGCGCCTTTGCCTTCTCGGTGGCCATGCCGGCGGGCGCCACGGAATTCACCAGGATCCCGTCCTTGGCGACGTGATGGGCAAAGGAGCGCGTCAGGCTGACCACGGCCGCCTTCGTCGCGGCATAATGCGCGTTCTGCGGATGTGCCTTGAATGCGTCGACCGACGTCAGGTTGACGATCCGTCCGCGCACGTTGGCCTTCGGCTCCTGCGCCTGCATGTGGCGCACGGCGGCCACCATCATGTGGTAGGTGCCCTTGATGTTGATGCCGTTGGAGGCGTCCCATTCGGCGTCGCTGATTTCGAGGATCGGCCGGCGAGGATAGATGGCGGCGCAATTGATCAGCGTGTCGACCCGGCCGAGTTTCGCCGCGATCGCGTCGAAGGCGGCGTGGCTCTGCGGGCCGACCTGGATGTCGCAAGTCGCGGCCGCGGTCGGCAGGCCTTTGGCCTTCGCAGGAGCGAGCGCGCTCTCGGCTGCCTCCAGGTTGATGTCGATGATGCCGATCTTTGCCGCGCCGGCTTCGACCGCCATGCGTACCAGAAGCGCGCCGAGGCCGGCGCCGCCACCAACGATCAGAACGGAAAGGTCTTTCATTCCAGTTTTCCTTACTTGGTGCCGCTCGGCGAAGTGGGCCAGGTCGGCATGATGTCGAAACGGGTGACGTCGGCCCATGCGGGCAGGGCAAGGACCGCGACGACCATCCTGGCCACGTCATCCGGCTGCACGACCTTTCCGGCGTACATGGCCTCGCGGGCCTTGGCGTCGAGGATGTCCTTGTAGAGCTGCGTCTCGACACGGCCGGCGACGATCTCGGTCACTCGGATCCCGTATTGCGACAGGTCGGCGCGCAACGCGCCGGCAAAGCCGGAGATCGCCGCCTTGGTGGCCGAATAGACGGCGATGTTGGAGTAGGCCGCGTGGCCGGCGGTGGAGCCGGTGAACATTATGTGGCCGGATTGCCGCTCGCGCATCTGCGGCACGACCAGACGGGTGAGCAGGATCGCCGCGCTGAGGTTTACTTCCAGCGTGGTGTCGATGTCGGCGATTTTCATGTCGGCGAAATTGCCGAGTGGCGGCATGATGCCAGCATTGTTGATCAGGACGTCGATGGTGAGATCCGCCAGCACCGATTCCAGCGCCTCGCGGTCGGTGACGTCCACGGCGATCGGCACGATGCCTGGCCGCTCGGCCTGCAGTTCCTTCAGCGCGGCCTGGCTGCGGCCGACCGCGTAGACGTCGTAGCCGGCATCGCTCAACGCGATTGCCATGGCCCGGCCTATTCCGCTTGTCGCTCCGGTGATGAAGGCTGTTGTCACGTGGGCTTCCCCGATTGCCTGGCGTCAGTTTGCGGCCTCGGCCGACACCGCGAAACCAAGAAAACCAGCAAAAAGGAAAGATAAACTTTCGAAAACCCTCGCTGCGTTCGAAATGTTCTACGCTTGCGGCCTGACTGCGAACGCTACAAACCAAAGGAAAACAGGGTCTTCCGCACGAGAGGTGCGCTTCCGGCCGTCCGGTTTGGCAAAAACATGGCTTTCGCAAGACGCCGGGCGGCTTCCTCCGGTACAGGTGCACGGATGGTAAGTCGCCAAGGCTTGTCAGCCGGTCGTAACCGGCCTTTTCATCTCGGTGAAGAGCGAGGCCGCCGCTGCCTTTTGTTCGGCGTCGGTTGCCTCGACGCCGGAGGCTTTCGCCAGGGCGCGCACGCGTCCGAGGCTGTTCTGCAAGTGTTTGCGCATGGCCTGTCGGGCCTTGCTGCCGTCCTGCTTTTCGATGGCATCTACAATGGCTTTGTGCTCGCCGTGGATGCGCGCGTAGTAGCTGTCCTTGAGAGCGGGCTCGACGACGTAGCCAAGCTGGAAACGTGGCACGATCATCGGCCTGAGATAAGCAAGGAAGCCGTGGATGAACTCGTTGCGCGCGGCCCTGGCGATTGCCAGGTGGAAGTCGTAGTCATAGTGGATCTGGGTGGCTGCGGGATCCGCCTGCTGGGAGTCGATCTCATCCATCATGGCCCTAATGTCGCGCGCTTCCTTGTCGGTGCGACGCTCCGCGCAAAGCCCGGCCGATTCCACTTCGACGCTCAACCTGAGTTCGAGCAAGGCGATGGTCTCCGGCAGGGTCCGGAGCGCTTCGTCCGGGATGGAGAAATTGCGCGGAGACGGCGTTTCGCTGACGAACATGCCGCGCCCTTGCTGCGGCACCACCATGCCGTCCGAGCGCAGCCTCGCCACCGCCTCTCGCACGACGGTGCGGCTGACATCGTATTCGGCGCATAGCTCCGCTTCGGTCGGCAATTGCTCGCCGGGCTGCAACTGTCCGGAGCGGATCTTTTCGGCCAGGCTCTCCGCCACAACGGTGGAAAGTGGCTTGCGCTTCGTCATTTAGGTCCTTCCGTTCAAGTTCAGATTCGGGATGATGCCCCAACCGGCAAGACCATTCAAACCGCCGCGGTGACGATCAGCTCGACCAGCATGCCGGGCTTGGCCATCCGTCCTTCGCCGGAGGAGCGCGCCGGCGCATGTTCCTTCGGCATCCAGGCGTCCCACACCGTGTTGACCTCGTCGAAATCGCGCACGTCGTCCAGCCACATCTGGACATGGAGGATGCGGGTCTTGTCGGTGCCCGCCTTGGCGAGCAGCGCGTCGATCTTGCCGAGCACCTCGCGCATCTGGTCGGCCGCGGGCTGTCCCGGCCGGGCGACCTGGCCGGTGAGATACAGCGTGCCGTTGTGGATGACGCCGTGATGGATGCGGGTGTCGAAGTCGAAGCGGTCGATATCGCTCACGGAATGCCTCTCAGATTGCCGGCGTTTGCCGGATGGGATTGCCTTGCAAATATTGCGCGTAGGGTGCCTGGACGAGCCAACCGGCATCGACCGGAAGCGTGACGCCGGTGATCGAGGCGGCGCGACCGGAACAGAGGAACAGGGCCGCCTCGGCGACGTCGCGCGGTTCGACGAAGCGGCGCAGGGCCGTGGTGGCCTGGATGGCTTCCGGGTTGCGCTCACCCTTGGCGATCTTCGCCTTCAGTCCGTCGGAAAGCGTGTAGCCCGGCGCCACTGCATTGACGCGAACGCCATGCGGGCCGAGTTCGGCGGCCAGCATCTGCGTCAGCGCCAGGACCGCGTGCTTTCCGGGCGTGTAAGCCGGCAGCGAGAGCGGCGCGAATGAGGCAAGCGAGCCGACATTGAGGATCGCGCCCCGCCCGGCCGCCGACATCAGTCGACCGAACACCTGGCA
>JBFLWR010000238.1:0-10054 GCA_040755925.1 Pseudomonadota bacterium | reverse complement strand
CATGTAGCCCATCGCCGCGTTGGCGTTGGTTCCTAGCGCAACAGCGCACCATGCTTATCCATCGCCGTGTGTGCAGGGCGGCTTTCGCGCGCCCGGTCGCCGCCGCTGTCGCAGGCGCTGGAAATCGCCAGGCACTCCAAATTGCGGTCACGGGCCTGGCGCGGCGTCGAGTACGCGCAGACTTCGGTCATCCAGTTCCGAATCGCCGCAGGCTGCAGGCTCGCCCTATTTGTTGACTTGAAACCTCATCTTCAATGTTGACTATCAAAGTCATGTTTCTTACTCAGTCGGATTGCCGCGGCAAGCCGTGGCTCAAATCTGGCACTCCGGCGGCCGGCAGACGAAATGGCCGGGCGGATGAAGAAGCGAGGACGAGGCGTGTCCCGGAATGGTCTCCACGCGGCGCTGGCCGCATTCCTCTTCGTAACCGGGCCTGCAATCGCCCAGGAGCAGCCCGCAACCCAAGCGCCGGCAACGTTGGCCCCGGTCGCTCAAATCCCGACGGTGGAGGCGCCATCGGCGCTGCCGCTGCCGCACGACCTTTCGCCGTGGGGCATGTTCATGAATGCCGACATCGTCGTGAAGGCGGTCATGATCGGGCTGGCCTTCGCCTCGCTGGTGACCTGGACGATCTGGCTCGCCAAATCGCTGGAAATCCTTGGCGGCAAGCTGAGGGCGCGCCGGGCGGCTGCCGCGATCTCCAATGCCGCGACGCTGATGCAGGCCGGCCGCGCGCTCGGACACAGCGGCGGCCCGGGCGTACTTCTGGTGCGGGCGGCGGAGGAAGAGCGCGCGCTATCGGCCGGCGCGCTCGACCATGCCTCGGGCGACGGGCTGAAGGAGCGGGTCGCGTCCAGGCTCTCGCGCATCGAGGCTGGCGCGGCGCGGCGCATGTCGCGCGGCACCGGCCTGCTCGCCACCATAGGCTCGACGGCGCCCTTCGTCGGTCTGTTCGGCACCGTCTGGGGCATCATGAACGCCTTCATTGGCATCTCGCAGGCGCAGACCACCAATCTGGCGGTGGTGGCGCCGGGCATCGCCGAAGCACTGCTCGCCACGGCCATGGGTCTTGTGGCGGCCATTCCGGCGGTGGTCATCTACAATGTCTTCGCGCGCTCGATAGCCGGCTACAAACAGATCCTCGCTGATGCCTCGGCGGGCGTCGAGCGACTGGTGAGCCGCGACCTCGACTTCCGCACGGTGCCGCCGGCGACCGCGATGGCCGCGGAGTGAATTGCGATGGCGGCGCGGATACGTGACACAGGCGGCGACGATCTCGAGGAAAGCCACGAGATCAACGTCACGCCGTTCATCGACGTCATCCTGGTCCTTTTGATCATCTTCATGGTCGCCGCGCCCCTGGCGACCGTCGACGTCAATGTCGATCTGCCCGGATCGACCGCCACGCCGGCGCCACGGCCGGAGACGCCTCTGTTCCTGACACTGAAAAGCGACCTGACGCTTGCCATCGGCAACGACAGCGTGTCGCGCGACGCCTTCACCGCGGTGCTTGCCAGCCGCACCAAGGGCGACAGGCAAACGCGCATCTTCCTGCGCGCCGACAAAAGCGTCGGCTATGGCGACCTGATGGAGGCGATGAACCTCTTGCGCCGCGCCGGCTATCTCAAGATCGCGCTGGTTGGCCTGGAATCTACATCCGGCGGCGAGGCCGCGGTGCCAGCGACTGCCACGAGTGGAAGCCCGGCCCCATGACGCAAGCGATCCTCGCCAGCATGCCCCGGCCGCGCTTCGGCTTGCGTGAAACCGGTCTGTGGACCACCGCGGCCGCGATCGTTCTCGCGGCGCATGTCGCAGTTGCCTATGCCGTGCAGGATCTGAGCCTGGCCGATATGCCGGACGGCGGGCCGCCGCCTGCGTTGGCGATCGAGATGGCACCGCTCATTACAGCGCCCGCCATGCCGGAAGAGGCGGCCATGCTCGACACGGTGACGCCGGATCGGCCTGACGCGAGCGAGGAGACGGAAAGGCCGGCGGAGGTTAAGCCGGTGACCGAAACGGTGCCAGACCCGGTCGTGGAAGACCGACTTGCGACCGAGCAGCCGGCGCAAGCCGACACAGCCGAACCGGCGGACCCGACCGTGGCGGCACTGAGCGAGCAGGCGCCGCTGGAGGAGGCCGTGCCGGATATCATCGAGACCGCCGCTCCGGAGGTCGTGGTCCCGCTGCCGCAGCCCAAGCCGGTCGACACCGACGTCAAGGCGAGCAAACCGGTCGAAGCGACAAAAAAAGCGGACAAGAAGCCGGCCGAAAAGCCGAGGCAACGTCCGAAAAAGGAAAAGGCGCCGCCGCCAAGGGCCATGACCACGGCCAGCATCGACGCCAAGGCGGCAGCAAGGGCTGCCGCACCGCAAACTTCCGATGCGCCGCCGCGCTCGAGCGTCAGCCCGTCGCGCTGGAATTCCAGCCTGGCGGCGTGGATCAGACGCCATACGCGCTATCCGAGTGCCGCAAGGTCCCGGCGGGCGGTAGGCACCCCGAACGTCACCTTCACGGTGGATGCGTCGGGCAGGGTCGTCTCCGCCCGGCTGGCACGATCCTCCGGCGATGGCGATCTCGACCGCGCGGCGCTGAGCGCCCTGCAGGGCGCCTCGGTGCCGGCGCCGCCGGCGGAGTTCGGGGCGCGGGTTACCCGGACGGCGCCATTCGTTTTCAGTCTGGAGGACTAGGCTCTACCGCGATTGCCACGCGGAAGCAGGCGCCGGTGCCGCGCATCTGCCGCGCGCTCAACGGCCTCAAACCTTACGAAACCGTAAGAAATTCGTAAGGAATCGGACAACTCGCCTGACTAGGTTCGCCGCATCCAGCGCTCCGCGAGGGCTGGAACGGGTTCATGGACGGCGCTCCCGATCAGCCGCGCCGTCAACCGCGACCAGGGAGAGTCCGCGATGCGAGTGCCGCTTTCGATCGCCGCCATAGCCGTCATTCTGGCGTTTTCGCCAAATGTCGTGATGGCCGCCACCAAGACCGCCAAGGAGTGCGACGCCGAGTACGCGGCCAACAAGGATGCGATCAAGGGATCGGGCCAGACCAAGAAGGATTTCGTCGCTTCCTGCCGCGCCGGCAGCGAAACCATCCCCGGTGGTGCGGCGGCTGCCGCGCCAGCGTCGACCACCGCGGCCCCGGCGGCTGCCGGTGGTGTGAAGACGGCAAAGGAATGCGACGCCGAGTACGCGGCCAACAAGGACGCGATCAAGGGATCGGGCCAGACCAAGAAGGCTTTTGTCGCGGCATGCCGCGCCGGCAGTGAAACCATCCCTAGCGGAGCCGCTGCCGCCGCACCCGCGCCGGCCAGCAACACGGCGCCAACGGTCACCCCGACTCCGGCCAAGAAAACACAGGCCAAGACCACAACCGCGCCTGCAGCTACCACGGCGCCGACCGGCGCCAACCAGTTCGCGACCGAGGCCCAGGCAAAAGCGCGCTGCCCGTCGAGCACGGTGGTCTGGGTGAACCTCAAATCGAAGATCTTCCACTTCGCCGGCAACCGGAACTACGGAACGACGAAGTCCGGCGCCTATATCTGCGAGTCGGACGCAACCGCCGAAGGCTTCCGCGCAGCAGAGAACGAAAAACAGCCGCAATAACCGCGATCATTGCTGTCGAAGGCGCGGCTGAACGCCGGCCGCGCCTCTCCAACCCGCCAAGTCCTCGCTACCAGCCGAACAGCAGGGCGGCTCCGCTCTGTCCGTTGCCGGTCTGCACCACATTGGTGTCAGTGTTCCTGCCGAACTGGAAGATGCCGTAGGAGTTGTCGTTGCCGCTTTGCCGCAAGGTGGCCGAGTGTCCGTTGCCTTCCTGGCGGATGATGCCGAGGTTGCCGCCGCCATTCTGGCCGATTCCGGCATAATTGTTCCACCCCAGCTGCTTGACGGAAGCGCCGCTGCGCAGCCCGTTGTAGAGCGAGTAGGCGCGCAGGCCGAGGTCGAGCGCCTCGGCATCCTGGGTCGTTCGCGGTGAGAAGTAGAAGCCGATCGATCCGCCCGCCCGCGCCGGGCTGGAGAAAAGCGGAAACGCGACCGCCGTGGCGAGGGCGGCGGTGCCGATGAGTTTTACGATCTGGCGGTTCATGTCACGTCTCCTTGCGGGATCGACAGGTTGATGAGCAATAGTCGCACCGCCGAGCTGAACCGCGACGGAAGGGATCGTTCAGCCGTCGTTCAAGACGTTGGCGCGATCCGGAAATGCAAAGGGCTCCGGTTGCCCGGAGCCCTTTCCTTTCGATTTGCTCGGTGAGCTGGCGCTCAGGTCGCTCCGGGCACCTGCTTGGCGCAGCTGACGCTCGCTCCGCCGGCGGTCACGGTCAGCTTGACGTCGTAGGCGCCGTTCGCCCCCAGGCTCATCCGGCCGAGCGATGCCGGATTGCCCGGACCGGTTTCGAAGGCGCCGCCCTGCCGGATGTCGGCGGAGCCTGAGGAACCGCCGCCCGACACGCTGACGCTGTAAGTGCCGTTGGTGCTCCTGCCGGCATAGACCACGGGTTCCAGGACGATGGCGTCGCCCTGAACCGTGTTCCGGATTTCGCAGCGTAGCGGTGCGGAATTCGAACTATCCCTGGCTGCGCCAGCGGTGGCCGCGCCGACGACCACAGCCAGGAGCGCGGCCGATGCGGCCACGGCTCGCTTGTCCAGTCTGGTCATGGGTGATCTCCTTGCTCTTCATGGCGGCGGCCGGTCAATTGCCGGCAGCCCCATGCCTCAGGGGCAATCCTGGACGAAGGCCGCGACATTGCCGCTGCCGCCCTGGCTGACATTGGCGCTGCACCCGTTGCCTACCTGGACGCCGGCGGCGATGTTGCCGTTGCCATCCTGTGTCAGGATCGCGGTGTGGTTAGAGCCGAACTGGGCAATGCCCGCGCTGTTGCGGTTGCCGTACTGGTAGGTCGCGCCGTAATTGTTGGAGCCCTGCTGTCCGATGACCGCCAGGTTGCGATGACCATATTGCTGGCCGATCGCGGTGTTGAAGCGGCCGTCCTGATAGAAATGTATGCGGTTGTGGAAACCGTGCTGGCCGCCGCCGGCCGAATTGCGCCAGCCATACTGTTCGATGTTCACGTCGTTGGCCATGGCGGGCGCGACGGCGGTGAAGCCGACGATGGCGGCAAAAGCCGCGGCGATGATCGATGTGCGGGTCATGGGGGTTGCTCCTTCGATGCGGCGGGGAAACCGCGGGGTTGAACGGCTCCTTTGTAGGGCGTCGCTCCGGAATGCAGGCTGAAGGCTTCATTCAGCGAAAATTCATGGCCTGCCGAGGCCGAGCGCATCCGGTCACCGGGTTTGACGGCCGACGGCGGCTTTGCGGTTTGGGGATAGGCTGGCAGTCAGTCGGAAGGGCCGCGGCGGCAGAGCTTACTTTCGGGCTTGACTGATCGGCCGCAGCGAATAGGCTAAGTCCTCGAACATACCGGCCTTGGTTGCCGGGCGGCAAACATGCCTCGTATGCCTCGCCTGTCGGCGATGGCTACGGGGCTTTTTCGTTTTGGGGCCTTGGTTGAAGCGGCGTATCGAGATCGGCATCCTGTATTCCCGCTCGGGGAGCTATCAGCTCATCTCCGACGTTTGCCGGATGGGCGCCATGCGGGCGATCGCCGACATCAATGCCGATCCCAGCCACGGCATCGAGCTGGTGCCGGTCGAGCGCGATCCGCAGAGCAACGCGGACCGCTACGCGACGCTGTGCGAAGACATCTTCAGGACCAGCAGCGCCCGCCATGTCGTCGGCTGCGTCACCTCGTGGAGCCGCAAGGAAACGATCCCCGTGCTGGAGAAGGCGGGCGGCATGCTCTGGTACGCTTGCCCCTATGAGGGGTTCGAGGCCAACGAGCATGTCGTCTACATGCATGCCTGCCCGAACCAGCACCTTGTGCCGCTGATGGCCCATGTCGCGCCGCGCTTCGGCGCCAATGGCTTCCTGCTCGGCTCCAACTACATCTGGGGCTGGGAGATGAACCGCGTCGCGCGCGACCTGATCGCGGATGCCGGCGGCAAGGTGCTGGGCGAACGCTATCTGCGCATCGGCGAGACCGACGTGTCGCGGCTGATCGACGAGATCCGGGCCACGCGGCCGAACTTCATCCTCAACAACCTCATCGGCACATCGTCCTACGCATTTCTCGCGGCATATCATGCGCTGGGGCGCCAGGATGCCAGCTTCGCGCCTGAAGTCTGTCCGGTCATATCCTGCAACCTCACCGAGGGCGAACTGCCGGCGATCGGCGAGACCGGGCGAGGTCATCTGTCGGCCGGCCCGTATTTCGCGCCGCGCCCGGCTGCCTTCGCCTCGTCCTTCGAGGCGTCCGCCTACGCCTCGGTGCAAGTGATGGCGGATGTGCTCGCCGGCGATCCCGACGCCGGTCCGGCGGCGTTCTCGGAAGCCTTCGCAAAGCGACGCTTCTCGACGCGTCTCGGGCCGATCGCCATCGATCCGAACACGCAGCACGCAACCTTGCCGGTTATCATCGGGCGGATTGCCGACGGGTATTTCGAAGTTGTCAGCCGTGAGGAAGACGTCGCGCCCGATCCGTATCTCTCACGCTACGATCCGGCGAAGGTCTTCGGGCGTCCACGGCTGAGGGTGGTGTCGTGAGCCGCGCCGCGCGCATCCCCAATCTCGGCGGCGCGAGGGCCTTCGTGCTGCACCGTCCGCACGCGACCGTGCATGCCATCATGAGGCAGCTGTCGGCCATCGGTCTCGACGCGGTCGATTGCTGGCCGCAACTGCCGGCGGATGCGCTTGCCGCCGATTTCGTCTTCTTCGATGCCGATCTCGGCTTCGACGACCAATTTCCATGGAAGCCGGGCGAGGCGCCGATGCCGCTGGTGGCGCTGATCGGCTCGGAGGCGCCGGGCCGGATCGAATGGGCGCTGTCGCACAAGGCCGACGCCCAGCTGTTGAAACCCGTCGGCAATGCCGGCGTCTACAGCGCGCTGCTCATTGCCAGGCAAAGCTTCGAGGCGCGCAAGCGCCTGGCCGACGAGATCGCATCGCTGCGGCAGCGGGTCGGTGAGCGCCAAACCATCGTGCGCGCCGTGGCCGCGCTGGCGAAGGGCGCGGACGACGACCGCGCCTACGCGCAGCTGAGATCGCTGGCGATGAGCTGGCAGATCAGCGTCGAGGAAGCGGCGCGACGGATCGTTGCGATGACGGAGGGCAGCGATGACCAATCCCATCGCGCCTGATCTTCCAACCGCCGCCCGGATACCGGCGAAGCGGCGCGCCGGCGTCTGGCGCAAGCTCGCCCGGCGCCCGCTGGCGATGCTCGGCCTGGCAATCATCGCCATCGTGCTCGCCGGCGCGATCCTGGCGCCCTGGCTGACGGGCTACGATCCGAACGAGCAGATGTTCGACGGGCTGACGCTCGAAGGCGCGCCGTTGCCGCCAAACGCCAAGTTCTGGCTGGGTACCGACCTGCTCGGCCGCGATCTGCTGACACGAATCCTGTTCGGCGCCCGCACCTCGCTGATCATCGGCATCGTCGCCAATGGCGTGGCGCTGTTGATCGGCACGCTGGTCGGCGTCACGGCCGGCTATTTTCGCGGCTGGATCGGCAGCGCACTGATGCGCTTCACCGACCTGATGATGGCTTTTCCGGCGCTGCTGCTGGCGATTTGCCTGGCGGCGGTGTTCCAGCCGAGCCTGTGGATCGTCGCGATGGTGATCGCGCTGGTCAACTGGGTGCAGACGGCGCGTGTCATCTACACCGAAACCTCGTCCCTGTCGGAGCGGGAGTTCATCGCCGCCGAGCGCACGATAGGCGCCGGCGCGCCACGCATACTGCTGCGCCACATCCTGCCGCATCTTCTGCCGACCATCATCGTCTGGGGCACGCTGGGCATCTCTACCACGGTGCTGCTCGAAGCCACGCTGAGCTATCTCGGCATCGGCGTGCAGCCGCCGACGGCGTCCTGGGGCAACGTCATCTTCGAGAACCAGACCTATTTCCAGGCGGCGCCCTGGCTGGTGTTCTTTCCGGGCGCGGCGATCCTGGCGCTGGCGCTGGCCTTCAACCTGGTGGGCGATGCGCTGCGCGACATCCTCGACCCGACGCAAAGAGGGCGAGAATGATGAGAGCTCGGTCATGATCGCCTATCTCGGCCGCCGGCTCATCCAGTCGACGCTCATCCTGCTCGGCGTTTCGCTGATCACCTTCGCGCTGCTCTATTTGCTTCCCGCCGATCCGGTCCGCCAGATCGCCGGGCGGAGCGCGACACCTGAAACGGTGGAGAACATCCGCCGGCAGCTCGGGCTCGACCAGCCCTTCATCGTGCAGTACTGGCACTACCTCACGAGGCTGCTCGGCGGCGATCTCGGCCGCTCCTACATACAGCGCTCGGAGGTCACCGAGCTCATCGTCTCCCGGCTGCCGGCGAGCCTGCTTCTGATGGTAGGCGCCATCCTGTGCGAACTGGCCATCGGCCTGACCATGGGACTCATCGCCGCCGTCAAGCGCGGCAGCGCCACCGACCAGACCCTGATGGTCGCCTCCTTCGTCGGCGTCTCGGCGCCGCAATTCGTCGTCGGTCTGCTGCTGCTCTACGTCTTCGCCGTCAGGCTCGGCTGGTTTCCGATCGGCGGCTACGGCAGCTGGCGTCATCTCGTGCTGCCGTCGCTGACGATAGGCATACTCGGCGCCGGCTGGTACGCGCGCATGATGCGCTCGTCGATGATCGACGTGCTGCGCCAGGACTATATGCGCACCGCGCGCGCCAAGGGCCTGGCGCGCGGCGCCATCCTGTTTCGCCATGCCTTGCCCAACGCCATCCTGCCGGTCGTCGCCATGATCGGCATCGACATCGGCGTCTTCATGGGCGGCATCGTGGTGGTCGAAAGCGTGTTCGGCTGGCCCGGTATCGGCCAACTGGCCTGGCAGGCCATTCAGCGTGTCGACATTCCGATCATCATGGGCGTCACGCTGGTTTCGGCCTTCGCCATCGTGCTCGGAAACCTGCTGGCCGACATCATCGCGCCCTTCACCGACCCCCGCATCAAACTCAGATGAAACGCAGAAAACAAGACAGAGAAAGGGAACAGTGACATGAGACGATTTCTGGCATCCACGGTGGCGGCGTCGGCGCTTGCGCTGATGCTCGGCATGGCGAGCGCGAGCGCCGAAGACGCGGTCGACCCGAACATCAAGCAAGGTGGCGCCATCACCATCACCTACAAGGACGACGTCGCCACGCTCGATCCGGCGATCGGCTATGACTGGCAGAACTGGTCGATGATCAAGAGCCTGTTCGACGGGCTGATGGATTACGAGCCGGGCACCACCAAGCTCAAGCCCGATCTTGCCGAGAGCTACGATATCTCGCCGGACGGCAAGACCTTCACCTTCAAGCTGCGCCATGGCGTGAAATTCCACAACGGCCGCGAGATGACGGCCGACGACGTGAAATACTCGCTCGACCGCGTCACCAACCCGAAGACGCAGAGCCCCGGGGCCGGCTTCTTCGGCTCGATCAAGGGTTATGACGAAGTCGCCGCGGGCAAGGCCGAGGGCCTCTCCGGCGTCACCGTGGTCGATCCCTACACCGTCAAGTTCGAGCTGACGCGGCCGGACGCCACCTTCCTGCATGTCATGGCCATCAACTTCTCGCATGTCGTGCCGAAGGAAGAGGTCGAGAAATACGGCGCCGACTTCGGCAAGCACCCGGTCGGCACCGGCGCCTTCAAGCTGGCCGAATGGACGCTCGGCCAGCGCATCGTGTTCGAACGCAACCCCGACTACTGGCACAAGGGCTTGCCGCATCTCGACAAGATCACCTTCGAGATCGGCCAGGAGCCGATCGTGGCGCTGCTGCGCCTGCAGAAGGGCGAGATCGACGTGCCCGGCGACGGCATCCCGCCAGCCAAGTTCCAGGAGGTCATGAACGACCCGGAACAGAAGGCGCGCGTCGTGGTGGGCGGGCAGCTGCACACCGGCTATGTCACCATGAACACCACCATGGCGCCCTTCGACAACGTCAAGGTGCGCCAGGCCGTCAACATGGCGATCAACAAGGAACGCATCGTGCAGATGATCAACAACCGCGCGGTG
>JBFLWR010000237.1:0-3129 GCA_040755925.1 Pseudomonadota bacterium | reverse complement strand
CGCGCTTCTCGAAAGGCTTGCCTTCGCGCGGCGGTCCCTTGCGGAACGGCTTCTCGCCGCGCTCGGCACTTTCCTCGCGCGGCTTGTAGCTGCGCTTGAAGTCGCGCGCCGGAGGCTCGCCTTCCGCCGCCATCGGCCGCTCGCGCTTCACGTAGGGCTTCTTCGCGCCGAAGGCAGGCTTGCCGCCGCCCTTACCCTTGCTGCCGTCGCGGCCGGCTCCCGGCCCGGTCTTGCCCGGGCCTTTGCGGCGCGGAGGTTTGTTGTCGTTGTCGTCCATATGGTCTTTGCTCGTTTTGCGCTACGGCGCCGCGCATCCGTTCGGACGCGCAAGACGCTGCAGGACTTTGATTTGGCGCATGATTCCTTTTTCGAAAACCGATTCCGGTTTTCGGGGTCTTGCGCTAGATAACAGGATCACCCCCCGGTGGCGAGGAGTAATCGGAATGGAAACCGCGTGAAGCGGCCGGATTTCATGGCCCTGGCGCTCGAAGAGGCCGAGGCGGCGGCAAGGCGCGGCGAAGTGCCGGTCGGCGCGGTTATCGCCAACGGCAACACCGTGGTCGCAAAAGCCGGCAACCGCACGCGCGAACTCGCCGACCCGACCGCTCATGCCGAGATGCTGGCGATCCGCGAGGCCTCTGCCAAGCTCGCCAGCGAGCGCCTGACAGGCCACGACCTCTACGTGACGCTGGAGCCCTGCGCCATGTGCGCCGGCGCCATCTCCTTCGCCAGGCTGCGCAGGCTCTATTTCGGCGCCGCCGACGAGAAAGGCGGCGCGGTGATCAACGGCGTGCGCTTCTTTGCGTCGCCCACCTGCCACCATACACCGGACATCTATCCGGGGCTGGGCGAGAGCGAAGCCGCCCTCATCCTCAAGGATTTCTTCCGCGAGAAGCGCGAAGCGTAGGACTTCGCCTTTCCCGGCGCGGCGGCTACAGGCCGAGCCAGTCGAACCAGCCGCCCTTCTTGCCTTCCGCCTGCGCCTTGAGGCGGCGCTCCTTCTTGTACTCGTCCTCGCCGAGCTCGTTCTGCGGCGCCGTCGTGGCGGCCTGGCGATAGGCCAGCGGCGGCTCGCTCAGATATTTGCGGACGGTCGGGTCGCCCTGCTTCTGCTCGGCAAGCCGGCGCTGGATCTCGGCCTTGCGGGTGGCGCTGGAGTCATCCGGCGACCAGCGCGGCGGATGCTTGGAAGCCGAGTCCTCCAGTGCCTTCTTCACCGCCTCGGGATCGGTCTGGACGTCGTCCACCATCTCGGGCCGGTAGTTCGGATCGTTCTGGTGCGCGGTGGCGTCGGCGCGGATACGAGCGCGGCGCGCCTCGGGCGATTCGGGCCAGTCGGCGCTCGCGGTCTCGATGCTCTGCTGCGGCGGCGGCAGGTTTTCCTTCTGCCCTGGGCCCGGCTTCACCAGGTCCGGGCGCGGCTTGTAGTCTATCGCTTCGCGATGCTTGGGCGTGATGGAGGCGGCGCCGGAGACGTCGTCAAAGAGCTGGGCGGCAGCAGTCTTGTCGGTTCCGTATGTGGGCGAGCTCATGCACCCCGACATCGCCACGGCCGATGCCACAAGCGGCGCCAGCAGCGCGGCGCGCGCAAACGTTCTTTCGGTCATGCCAAAAAGTCCCACTCTAACAGCCTTTCGGTCCCACCAGCCTAAGGCGCGACCCCCAATATCCCGCACTTGCGACGGAAATCCGGCGACAATTTGTCTGCCGGAGTGTCGCGTGTTTACCTCAACCACTTATTAAGGGCAACGCATGGGCGGCTGAGCGCCGCCCGGCGTGGCATTTATGCACTGGCTTACGCTAGAGACGGCCAAGCGCCTTCAACTCATGCAGCACCGCGGCGTCGCGGGCCGAAACGTCCGGGAACTGCGGATCCTGGCCGACATCGGCGGTGTAGCGCCAGGAGCGCGCGCATTTGACCAGGCCGCGATCCTCGGCCTTCTCGACCACCACCGCCACGCCCTTGACGTCGTCCAGCGTGAAGGCGCCATCGGGCGCCCTGCCATGCCTGATGACGAGATCGCTGGTGATCGCCATCTCGGCCATGTCGACATCGGCGATCGCGGCTTCAAGTGCTGCATCGTCTATGGTGACCACCGGGACGGCCTCCAGCGAGGAGCCGATCAGCTTCTCGGCGCGCGCGATCTCGAGCGCTCCGGTGACGACGCGGCGTACCTGCCGGACCTTGCGCCATTTCTCGGCCAGCGCCTCGTCGCGCCAGTTCGACGGAATCGCCGGGAACTGGTCGAGATGCACCGAGACGGCCTCCGGATGACGGTCGAGCCAAGCCTCTTCCGTGGTGAAGGGCAGCATCGGCGCCAGCCACTTCACCAGGCATTCGAAGAGATGGCGCACCACCTGCACGGCGGCCCTGCGGCGCAGGCTTGAGGGGCCGTCGCAGTAAAGCGCGTCCTTGCGGATGTCGAAGTAGAAGGCCGAGAGCTCCACCACCATGAAGTCGAGCAGCGCGCGGGTGATGCGCTTGAACTCGAAGGCGTCGTAGCCCTGGCGCACCACCTCGTCGAGCTCGGACAGCCGATGCAGCATCAGCCGCTCCAGTTCCGGCATCGCTTCCAGCGGCACGGTCTCGCCATCGTCATGCGCAAGCGTGCCCAGCATCCAGCGGATGGTGTTCCTGAGCTTGCGGTAGGCGTCGATATTGGTCTGCAGCACGTTCTTGCCGAGGCGCTGGTCTTCCCAATAGTCGGTCGTCACCACCCAGAGCCGCAGGATATCGGCGCCGGACTGCTTGATGACGTCCTGCGGCACGACGGTGTTGCCGAGCGACTTCGACATCTTGCGGCCTTCCTCGTCCATGGTGAAACCATGGGTGATGACCGTGTCGTAAGGCGCCCTGCCCCTGGTGCCGCAGCTTTCAAGCAGCGAGGAATGGAACCAGCCACGATGCTGGTCGGAGCCTTCTAGATAGACGTCGGCCGGCCATTTGAGGTCGGGGCGGTCCTCCAGCGTGAAGACATGCGTCGAGCCCGAATCGAACCAGACGTCTAGGATGTCCGTCACCTGGCGCCATCTGGAGGCGTCGTGATTGCCGAGGAAACGCTCCTTGGCGCCCTCGGCGAACCAGGCGTCGGCGCCCTCGGCCTCGAAGGCGTCCATGATGCGCTGGTT
>JBFLWR010000236.1:0-2888 GCA_040755925.1 Pseudomonadota bacterium | reverse complement strand
ACAAGGAATTCAAGGGTTACGCCTATGATGTCGCCAAGGCCAAGGCGCTGCTTGCCGAGGCGGGTCACGCCGACGGTTTCGAGACGCAGCTGTTCGTGATGAACACCGATCCCAACCCGCGCATCGCGCAGGCGATCCAGCAGGACCTGGCGGCCATCGGCATCAAGGCCAGCATCCAGTCGCTCGCCCAGGCCAATGTCATCGCCGCCGGCGGCGACAAGGCCGGCGCGCCGATGATCTGGTCGGGCGGCATGGCCTGGATCGCCGACTTCCCGGATCCGTCCAATTTCTACGGACCGATCCTGGGTTGCGCCGGCGCGGTGCCGGGCGGCTGGAACTGGTCATGGTACTGCAACAAGGACCTCGACGCCAAGGCTGCCGAGGCCGACGCGGTCGTCGATCCGGCGAAGTCGGAGGAACGCGAAAAGATGTGGAGCGCGATCTACGACAAGATCATGGATGACGCACCCTGGGCGCCGGTCTTCAACGAGCAGCGCTTCACCATGAAATCGGCGCGCATGGGCGGCGCCGACAACCTCTATGTCGACCCGGTCCATATCCCGATCAACTACGACAACGTGTACGTAAAAGATGTGCAATAACTGCGACTACACCATCCACGGACGCCATCACCATTTCGGCTGGGACAATTCCTTTGTCCCGGCCGAGCGGGTGGCTCCCGGCTCGACGATCGAGTTCCAGTGCCTGGATTCGTCCGGCGGACAGCTGACGCCCGACAGCACCGTCGGCGACATCGCCAGCCTCGATTTCGGCAAGATCAATCCGGTGACCGGGCCGATCTTCGTCGACGGTGCCGAGCCGGGCGACGCGCTGAAGGTGACGATCGAGATGTTCAAACCGTCCGGCTTCGGCTGGACGGCGAACATTCCGGGCTTCGGCCTGCTTGCCGACGACTTCAAGGAGCCGGCGCTCAACATCTGGAAATACGACGCCGCCTCGCTCGAGCCGGCGCTGTTCGGGAAGAACGGCCGGGTGCCGCTGAAGCCGTTCGCAGGCACCATCGGCATTGCGCCGGGCGAGAACGGTCATCACTCGGTGGTGCCGCCACGGCGCGTCGGCGGCAATCTGGACATCCGCGACCTTGCGGCCGGCACCACGCTCTATCTGCCGGTCGAAGTCGCAGGAGCGCTTTTCTCCGTCGGCGACACGCATGCCGCGCAGGGCGACGGCGAAGTGTGCGGCACGGCGATCGAGAGCCCGATGGACGTCGTTTTGAAACTGGACCTGGTGAAGGATGCGCGACTGAAGACGCCGCGCTTCACCACCCCGGGGCCGGTGACACGTCATCTCGACGCCAAGGGCTACGAGGTGACGACGGGCATCGGCCCGGATTTGATGACCGGCGCCAGGGAGGCGGTCGCGCAGATGGTCGACCTGCTTGCCGGGCGCTACAAACTAGATCCGGTCGACGCCTACATGCTGGTCTCGGTCTGCGGCGACCTCAGGATCAGCGAGATCGTCGACATGCCGAACTGGGTGGTGTCGTTCTACTTCCCGCGCTGCGTGTTTGAATGAGCGAAAGCGTGGCCAGGAAACACGCTGGAGCCGCCGACAAGGCGGCGGCGGGGCCGGTTCTCGAAATTACCGGCCTCGGCGTCAGCGTGCGCGGCGAGGAGGGCGAGCGCGAGGTCGTTTCCGGCCTGTCGCTGACGCTCGGGCGCGGCGAGACGCTATGCATCGCGGGCGAGTCCGGGTCCGGCAAGTCGATGACCGCGCTCGCGATCATGCAGCTGTTGCCGCAGCCGGCCGGCCGCATTTCGCAGGGCACGATCCGGCTCTTCGACAAGGATGGCGCCGCCGCCGACCTGACGGCGCTTGACGAGCGGCGCATGAGGGACATCCGCGGCAACCGCATCGCCATGATCTTCCAGGAGCCGATGACATCGCTCAATCCAGTGCTGTCGATCGGCCGGCAACTGACCGAATCGATAGAGGCGCATACCGGCATTTCCCACGCGGACGCACAGCGACGCGCCGTAGAGGCGCTGAAGGCGGTTCGAATTTCCGAGGCCGAAAGCCGGCTAAAGCAGTTTCCGCACGAGTTGTCGGGCGGCATGCGCCAGCGGGTGATGATCGCCATGGCGCTGGCGCTCGAGCCCGACGTGCTGATCGCGGACGAGCCGACAACAGCGCTCGACGTCACCGTGCAGGGCGAGGTGCTGGAGCTGTTGCGCGACCTGCAGCGCGAGCATGGCACCAGCGTCATCCTGATCACCCACGACATGGGCGTCGTCGCCGAAATGGCCGATCGCGTCATCGTCATGCGCAACGGCCGCATGGTGGAAGAGGGCGCGACCGCCGATATCTTTGCGAGGCCGCAGGCTGCCTATACACGCGAGCTTCTGGCGGCCGTCCCGCGCATCGGCTCGGGAGCAGGGCGAAGGGCTACCGATGAGGCAGCCGAAGCGGCCGGATCGGACAAGGTGGCGGTGGTGCGCGACCTCCATGTCCGCTTCGACCTTCATGGCGGCTTCTTCGGCCGGGTCAACCGGCGGGTGCATGCTGTCGAAGGCATCAGCTTCTCGATCGCGCCGAACGAGACGCTGGCCCTGGTCGGCGAATCCGGCTGCGGCAAGTCGACCACCGCCAAGGCGCTGGCCGGCCTTGTGCCCTACACCGGCGGGGTGACGATCGGCGGGCGCGACCTTGCCGGGCTCGGGCGCGACGGGCGCCGGGCGGTGCGGCGCGACGTGCAGATGGTCTTCCAGGACCCGTACGCCTCGCTCGATCCGCGCATGCGTGTCGGCGAGCTGGTGGCCGAGCCGCTGGTGATCCATGGCATCGGCTCGAAACAAGAGCGCCGGGAGCGCGTTGCCGCGCTGTTCGAGCGGGTCGGCCTGTCGGCCGAGCAGATGGAGCTTTATCCG
>JBFLWR010000235.1:0-6326 GCA_040755925.1 Pseudomonadota bacterium | reverse complement strand
ATGCGCACGTCGGTCTTGATCGGCGTGCGCCCGCCGACAGTCGTATACTCGCCCTGCTGCAGCACGCGCAGCAGCCGCGTCTGCGCCTCCATCGGCATGTCGCCGATCTCGTCGAGAAACAGCGTGCCACCCTCGGCCTGCTCGAAGCGGCCGCTTGAACGGTTCTGCGCGCCGGTGAAGGCGCCCTTCTCGTGGCCGAACAGTTCCGATTCGATGAGGTCGCGCGGGATCGCCGCCATGTTGATCGCCACGAATGGCCCGCCGCGCCGGCGGCCATATTCGTGGAGCGCTCGCGCCACCAGTTCCTTGCCGGTGCCCGACTCGCCGCTGATCATCACGGTGAGATCGGTCTGCATCATGCGCGCCAGCATGCGGTAGATGTCCTGCATGGCGGCCGAGCGGCCGACCAGCGGCATCGTCTCCGGCTGATCTTCCGGGCGCGAATCGAGCTTGGGACGCTTTGGCTCGGCCAGCGCCCGGTTGACGATGTTGAGCAGCTCGGTGAGGTCGAAGGGTTTGGGCAGATATTCGTAGGCGCCGGTCTCGGAGGCGCGGATCGCGGTCATGAAGGTGTTCTGCGCGCTCATGACGATGACCGGCAGCTCGGGGCGCGCCTTCTTGATGCGAGGTAGCATGTCGAAGGCGTTTTCGTCCGGCATCACCACGTCGGTGATGACGAGATCGCCCTCGCCGGCCGCCACCCAGCGCCACAGCGTCGAGGCGTTGGAGGTCACGCGCACTTCATGGCCGACGCGCGACAGCGCCTGGTTGAGCACCGTGCGGATAGCCGCATCGTCGTCGGCGACGAGAATATTGCCGCGAGCGGTCATTTGCGGTCTCCTTCAGCTTCGTCGTCGATGCCGGACGAGGTTTCCTTCCAGGCTGGCAGGAGGACGCGAAAAGTGGTTCCGCGCGGCGTCGAATCGCATTCGATGATGCCGCCATGCTCGCCGACGATCTTCGCCACCAATGCCAAGCCGAGGCCCGAGCCGTTCGGCTTGGTGGTGATGAACGGATCGAAAAGGATCGGCAGGATGTCCTCGGAAACGCCGGGTCCATTGTCGTGCACGCAGAATTCCAGCGGCAGCGAAACACGGTCCTGCGTCCCGGGCACGGACACGCGGATGCCCGGCCGGAAGGCGGTCGACAAAACGATCTCGCCCTGGGGGTCGGCGCCGATCGCCTCGGCGGCGTTTTTGACCAGGTTGAGGAACACCTGGATCAGCTGGTCGCGGTTGGCGTAGACCGGAGGAAGTGATGGATCATATTCCTCCAAGATCTTGATTCTTTTGGCGAAGCCGTTCTTGGCGATCGCCTTCACGTGATCGAGAACGACATGGATGTTTACCGGGTAGCGCTCAATGGGCCGCTCGTCGGAAAACACCTCCATGCGGTCGACCAGCGAGACGATGCGATCGGTCTCGTCGGTGATCAGGCGGGTCAGCGCGCGGTCCTCGTCGGATGCCGAGAGCTCGAGCAGTTGGGCCGCGCCCCGGATGCCGGAGAGCGGGTTCTTGATCTCATGCGCAAGCATTGCCGCGAGGCCGGTGACGGAGCGCGCGGCGCCGCGATGCGTCATCTGGCGGTCGATCTTGTCGGCCATCGACCGTTCCTGGAACATCACGACGACCGAGCCAGGGAACTCCGGCACCGGCGCGACGTAGAGGTCGACCATCTTCTCGATGCCAAGACGCGGCGAAGACACGTCGACGCGGTATTCGTTGACCGGCGCGCGTCGCTCGCGCACCTGATCGACCAGTGTCAGCAACGGGCTGCCGAACGGCACCAGCTTGCCGAGTGTGTTTCGGGCAAGCATCGTCGCGCTGGAGCGGAAGAAGTCCTCTGCATCCGCATTGGCGAACGTGATGAAGCCGTCCGGATCGACCATGATCACCGGCCGTCGGATGGTGTTGAGCACGATGTTGGCGGCGTCGGCCGTGGCTGTGGCCTGGGGAACGTTCGCCTTCATGCCGCGCTCCGCAAACCGGTTGGGGTGGCCAAGTCCGAGAATACCCTGTGCAACTCGGCAATGACCACGGCCGGTTGGAATGAGGTGAGGATCCGCTTGCGCTGCTCCGGGGTAGCCTCGGCCGCGTGGCGGTCGAGATACCAGCCGAGATGCTTGCGCGCCTGACGCAGCCCGCTTTCGACGCCATAGAGCGACAGCATGTCTTCGTAGTGAGCGACGACATAGTCGGCGAGCGCCTTAGGGGTCTCGGGGACGCGATGCGCGGAAGCATTGGCAGCGGCTGCCGCGATGCTGCCGGCTACCCATGGCGCGCCGTAGTGCGCACGGCCGATCATCACCGCGTCGGCGCCCGATTGATCGAGGATCGTCGCGGCCTCTTCCGGAGAGGCGACGTCGCCATTGGCGACGACGGGGATGGAGACTGCTTCCTTGACGCGCGCGATCGCACGCCAGTCTGCCTTGCCCTGGTAGAACTGGCAGCGCGTGCGGCCGTGCACCGTCACCATGCGCACGCCGGCCTCTTCGGCGCGGCGCGCGAGCATCGGCGCGTTGAGCGCGCTTTCGTCCCAGCCGAGCCGCATCTTGACCGTCACCGGCACTGTAACTGCACCGACCACGGCCTCGATCAGCGACAGCGCGTGGTCGAGATCGCGCATCAGCGCGGACCCGGCATAGCCGCCGGTCACCTTCTTGGCTGGGCAGCCCATGTTGATATCGATGATATCGGCGCCCTCGCCGGCCGCTATCCGTGCGCCCTCGGCCATATGGACCGCCTCACGCCCGGCAAGCTGGACCATATGAACGGGCAGGCCGGAATGACGAATGCGCAGGTCGCAGCCGGCCCTTCCCTTGGCCAGTTCGCCGCTCGCCACCATTTCCGACACGACAAGGCCTGCGCCATGCGCGTGGGCGCGCTGTCGGAACGGCTCGTCGGTGATACCCGACATCGGCGCGAGGAAGACGCGGTTGCGTATCTTCACGCCGCCAACGTCGAGCGGCGAAGCCAGGGTGGTCATTTCAGCCATGCACAAAAACCAAGCATGTTCGATGGTTGCACATTCTCTAGCCATAAGTATGGCATTGTGCAACGCGCAATGACGTCACAATAAGGCGCATTTTGGAAAACGCTGGCGTTCGGCCTTCGCCGCGACTAGGACCGATCGGAATGAACGAGGCAAGCAAAAAGCAAGCGTCCAGCGCGGGTGGTGGGATCGGGGTGGTAATCGTCGCCGCTGGCCGCGGCGCGCGCGCCGGACAGGCTGACGGGCCTAAGCAATATCAGCGTATTGGTGGCCGCGCCGTCATTGCCCATACGCTCGACGTTTTCCTCTCCCATCCGATGATCGGTCCGGTCGTCGTCGCCATCCATGCCGACGACGCCGAGCTTTTCCGGCGCGCGGCGCATGCGCATGGCGAGCGTCTCATCACCGTGATCGGCGGTCCCTCGCGCCAAGCCTCGGTAAGGCTGGGGCTGCTGGCGCTGCGGGACCATGCGCCTGAGAAAGTGCTGGTTCATGACGCGGTGCGGCCGTTCGTCGATGCCGCGATCATCGACCGCACCATCGAGGCGATTGACGATCGCCAGGGCGCGCTGCCCTGTCTGCCCGTCGCCGATACGTTAAAGCGCGAATCCACCACCGGCATGATCCTGGAAACCGTGGCCCGGGCCGGACTGCACGCTGCCCAGACACCGCAAGGCTTTCCGTTCCTGTCGCTGCTGAAAGCGCATGAGAAGGCGCATGATCTCGGCCGAGAGGATTTTACCGACGACGCTGCTATTGCCGAGTGGGCCCAGATTCCGGTCAGGATCGTCCCCGGCTCGCCGGACAATGTCAAACTCACCTGGGCAAGGGATATCGCATTGGCCGACCAGCGGCTCTCAAACGCTCTGTGGCGCTTTCCGGACATCCGCACCGGCAACGGCTACGATGTGCATGCTTTCGAGCCGGGTGATCATGTCACCCTATGCGGCGTCGCCATTCCGCACACCCAAAAGCTTTCCGGCCATTCGGACGCCGACGTCGGGTTGCATGCGCTTACCGACGCGCTGCTCGCTACCTGCGGGGCCGGCGATATCGGCACGCATTTCCCGCCATCGGATCCGCAGTGGAAAGGTGCTGCGTCGAAGATCTTCGTCGAGCATGCCGCAAAGGTGGTTCGCGAGCGCGGCGGGCGGATCGCCAATGCCGATGTCACGCTGATCTGCGAAGCGCCCCGCGTCGGGCCACACCGCGAGGCGATGACCGCGGCGCTCGCGGCGATGCTCGGCATCGCGCCGGAACGCATCTCGATCAAGGCGACCACCAACGAGAAGCTCGGCTTTGTCGGGCGCGGAGAAGGTATCGCGGCGATCGCCACGGCCAGCGTGGTCTTTCCCGGTGAGGTTCCCGAATGAGCAACGCCCAACTCGCCAACGCCCTGCTCCAGGCCTGCCAGCAACGCGGCATCATGCTGGCGACAGCAGAGAGCTGCACCGGTGGCTTGATCATCGCCGCGCTGACGGACATTGCCGGCTCATCGGCGGTGGTCGACCGCGGGTTCATCACTTATTCCAACGAAGCCAAGATGGAGATGCTTGGCGTCTCTTCCGCCACGCTCGAAGCGCATGGCGCGGTCTCGCGCGAAACGGTGCTCGAAATGGCGGCCGGGGCGCTGGCGCATTCGCGTGCGAGCCTCTCGCTTGCCGTGACCGGCATTGCCGGTCCCGGCGGCGGCTCGGAGGAAAAGCCCGTCGGCCTCGTCTGGTTCGGGATTGCGCTGGCGGGCCAACCGGTTGTCGCCGAGCGGCAGCTGTTTGGCCACAAGGGCCGCGAATTCATCCGTCATGAGACGGTGCGTCATGCGCTGGAACTCGGCCTGAAAGCCCTGGGCTAGATCAAGCCCTGGCTCGTTTCAGACCGCACTGACGCCGTAGATCTGGTCGGCGCGCTTCTCGAATGCCTCGGAAAACATGCGGAAGGCACGATCGAACATCGTGCCCATCACCGCGCCGAGGATGCGGCTCTTGAATTCGTAGTCGATGAAGAAATGAACCTCGCAGCCGTTGTCGGCCGGGTCGAAGCGCCAGATATTGCTCAGATATTTGAACGGGCCGTCGATGTATTTGACGTCGATGGTCTTCTCGTCCGGCTTCAGAAGCACCTGCGTCGTGAAGGTCTCACGGATCGCCTTGTAGCCGATGCTCATGTCGGCGACGAGGATGGTGCGGCCGTCGCGCTCCTTACGCGAGCGCACGGCAAGCGCTTCGCAGAGCGGCAGGAATTGGGGGTATGCCTCGACGTCCGACACGAGCGCGAACATCTGCTGCGGCGTATGGGCGACGCGGCGGGTGGCTTCGAATTTCGGCATTAAGGCGAAGGCTTAGCTGGCTTTTTTGAGCTGCGCCTCGCGCGCCGCGCGCAGCCTGGCGAAATCGTCGCCGGCATGGTGCGAGGAGCGCGTCAGCGGGCTCGACGCCATCAGCAGGAAGCCCTTGGTCTTGCCGACCGTCTCGAAGGATTTGAACTCCTCCGGCGTGACGAAGCGGATCACCGGATGGTGCTTCTTCGAGGGCTGCAGGTACTGACCGATGGTCATGAAGTCGACATTGGCCGAACGCAGGTCGTCCATCAGTTGCAGGACCTCGTTCCGCTCCTCGCCGAGGCCGACCATGATGCCGGACTTGGTGAAGATGGACGGATCGAGCTCCTTCACCCGCTGCAGCAGGCGGATCGAATGGAAATAGCGGGCGCCGGGACGTACCATCAGGTAGTTCGACGGCACGGTTTCCAGATTGTGGTTGAACACGTCGGGCCTTGCCGCGACGACGATCTCCAGCGCGCCGTCCTTGCGAAGGAAGTCGGGCGTCAGGATTTCGATGGTCGTCGAGGGCGCCGCCGCGCGGATGGCATGGATCACGTCGGCGAAATGCTGCGCGCCGCCATCGGCAAGGTCGTCGCGGTCGACGGACGTGATGACGACGTGGCTAAGCCCCATCTGCTTGACGGCATGGGCGACGCGCGCCGGCTCGTCAGGATCGAGCGCGGTCGGGATGCCGGTCGCGACATTGCAGAAGGCGCAGGCGCGCGTGCAGATCTCGCCCATGATCATGAAAGTGGCGTGCTTCTTGTCCCAGCATTCGCCGATGTTCGGGCAGCCGGCCTCCTCGCACACCGTCACCAGCTTGTGCGATTTCACGATCTCGCGCGTCTCGGCATAGCCCTTCGAAACCGGCGCCTTGACGCGTATCCAGTCGGGCTTGCGCAGCACTTCCTGATCGGGCTTGTGCTCCTTCTCGGGATGCCGCGGGCGCGGCGCGTTGGCGATCGTGTCGAGAACAGTAACCATCTCAAACCCTTCGCGGCCGCGAACTCCGCAG
>JBFLWR010000234.1:0-12445 GCA_040755925.1 Pseudomonadota bacterium | reverse complement strand
GGCTCTCGCTCTACCGCCGCGCGCCTCGCGGATGTAGGGCTCGACGACCTTGCGGACCTTCTTGGAGTCCCAGCTCGAGTCGAGATGCTGGGTAGACAGCACGATCTGCGTCACTTCCGCCGCCTTGCCGTCGACATAGCGCACGGTGACTTGGCTCTTGGCGTCCGGGCCGAGCTTGCCGGCCTCGCCCTCGCCTTCATGGCGGGCGCTCGCCAGCAGTTCGAGGATCTTGTGGCTGTAGTAGATCGGCGCCGGCATAAGGTCCGGCGTTTCGCGGCAGGCATAGCCGAACATGATGCCCTGGTCGCCAGCGCCTTCCTCGCCCTGGCGATCGGCGGCGTTGTCGACGCCCTGACCGATATCAGGCGACTGGCCGTGCAGCAGGACCTCGATCTTGGCGGTCTTCCAGTGGAAGCCCGACTGCTCGTAGCCGATCTCGCGGATCGCCTTGCGGGCGACCGACTTGAACTTGGCCGGATTGACGACCGGGTGGCCGGAGGCGTCCATCAGGACATTGCCCGCCTTGTCCTTTTTCAGCAGCGTTTCGGGCACCCGGACCTCGCCGGCGATGACGACGCGGTTGGTGGTGGCCAGGGTCTCGCAGGCGACGCGAACCTTCCACGGGTCCATGCCCGTCTTCTTGGCCTCGCGGTAGACGAGATCGACGATCTCGTCGGAGATGCGGTCACAGACTTTGTCGGGATGGCCCTCGGAGACGGATTCCGAGGTGAAGAGATAATTCTGCCGCGTCACGGGTGTCCCCTCTTGAAAAGATCGGCATGCTGCCGATTTTGGCGCGCCACGTGTTAGCGGTGCCGGGCGCCGCTCGTCAAGCGGCGCGTCGGATCTGGCATGAATGTCGGCACGGTTGGCTTATGCCACCGGCGGCAAGGCGCCGCCGATGAGCGGGCCGGGAATCAATCGGCATCGTCGTTGGAAAGGGATTTCACCAACTCGATGATCCTGCGCCGCACCTTGACGTCGGGAATCTTGACGAAGGCACGGTTGAGCTGCAGCCCTTCCGGGCTGCCACAGAATTCGATGGCGAAAGCCATCGAGGCATCCTCGGCGAAACCTCGATTGCCGCCCGCGGCCTCCTGGCCGGGAGCATCCTCGAAAAAGAAGGCGACAGGAACGCTCAGGATGGAGGCGATCGCCTGCAGCCGGCTGGCGCCTACCCTGTTCGTGCCCTTCTCGTACTTCTGGATCTGTTGAAACGTGATGCCGAGATTTTCACCCAGCTTTTCCTGGCTCATTCCAAGCATATTGCGCCGAAGCCTGATGCGACTTCCGACGTGGATGTCGATCGGATTCGGCTTCTTCTTGTTTTCTTCTGTCATTTTTTCCTCGCCGAATTTTTCCGGCTTTTTCTATTTTTTCCCACTCAAACGGAGCCGGAGCCACCCGACCCAACAGACCCCCCCACCGACTTCGAGAAAATTTTAAGCGTTACAGTATGAGTTTCTAATGTGCCGACTGTCAATTCACCCGTAGCCGCTGCCTTACATTCAATGTGAAGGCTACCAGGGCAAACAGCAACATGATCAGCAATCCGTTAACGCCCCGCTGGTCGGCGGACAGCAGCGCGTTAACGGAAACAGGGACATGCGCGTCGATAGCGCCGCGCGCGTTGACCGCCAGGGCATCGACGATGCGCCCACGCGAATCGACGACGGCGGAGATGCCATTGTTAGCCGCACGTAACAAAGGCATTCCGTTCTCCACCGCACGAATCTGTGCCTGCCGGAAGTGCTGGTACGGGCCTGGTGTGTCGCCGAACCACGCGTCATTGGTAACGTTCACAATAAGTTCAGATGACGCTGCGTCAACACCTACAAGGTCAGGAAATATCGCCTCGTAGCAGATAAACGGAACGGCATGCAGGCCGTTCGGAACGGCGATCGGGTGCCGCTCGTTGCCGGCGGCGAAATTCATCGGCCCGGCGACGAGTTGGCCAATGCCGAAGCGTCCGAACAGGTCGGCGAAAGGCAGGTACTCCCCGAACGGCACCAGATGCACCTTGTCGACGGCGTCGACGATCTCGCCCTTGTCGTTGATCGCCACCACCGAATTGTAGTAGCGACTGCCGGCATTGGCGGCGCCACCCTCCTCTCGCACCACGCCGGCGATCAGCATCTGGCCACCGCTCAGCGTCTCGCCCAGCGCCGTCAGCGCGTCAGGGCGCTCGGTGAACAGGAACGGCACCGAGGTTTCCGGCCACAGGATAAGCTGCGGCTTCGGATGGCCCTGCTCCGGCGCTTTCCCCGAAATGCCGAGCAGCGTCGCAAAGATGCGGTCGCGCACCGAGGCGTCCCACTTCTCGCTGAGGTCGATGGAAGGCTGTACGATGCGGACGTCGATCGAGCGCGAGGCCTTATCGACCGGCCCCGCAAGCCTGTAGAAGCCGAAGCCGGCATGCGCGGCCACGAGGATGACGAACAAGGCGGCGCCCAGCCGCAGATGCCGACCCGAGGCAATGAGTGCTGGCAAGGAAAAGACGAAGACCGCCAGCGCATTCATGCCAAACATGCCGGTCACCGATACGCTCTGCATGAGGAGCGGCACCGGCATCGCGGCATAGCCGACGGCATTCCACGGGAAGCCGGTGAACAGGAAGTCGCGCAGCCATTCGGCTAGGCCAAAGCCGAAAGCGAGCGCGGCGATGCGGCCGATGTCGCTGCTCCAGAAAAGCCGCGCCACGACGGTCGCAAACCCGTAGAAGAAGGCGAGCGCGAAGGGGATGCCTATGACAGCAAAGGGCAAGGCCCAGGCGAAGTCGTCAGCCTCGACCAGCAACGCCTCGCCGATCCACCAGAGACCGGCCAGAAAGTAGCCGAAGCCGAACCACCAGCCGATCGCGAATGCCGGCCTCAGCCGCCTCAACCAGCCGTCGGAGGCCTCGCCGGTGGCGCCGTCGAGCAGCCACACCAGGACCGGGAACGAGACGAAGCAGGCGGCGAAGAAATCGTAGGGCGCCTGGGCGAGAACCGCGAGCGCGCCGGCGAGAAACGCGACCAACGCACGCCGCCATCCCCAAAGCAGAATTATCCGGCCGGCAAAGCGCTGCATGTAGCGTCCCAAGTCGCGCGAATCAGGGAGCCAGAGATTTAACAGGCCGCGCCGCCCGCTCCAAACCCGGATAAGCGCGACCGAATTCACGGTCACGCGATAGCCGCGAAGGGTGTCCCGCTATCGCCTTGCATTTAGCCGCATTTCCGTAACGCCCAGCGACTTACGCAAAATGCTCAGTGATGCCAGCCCTCGATCCGCAGACCGCTCAACCGCTCGGCCTCCTCCCTCGGCACCACGCGTACGGTCTGCGTGAAGGTCCAGACATGACCTTCGGGATCGCGGGCGCGGTATTGCCTCTCGCCGTAGAAATGGTCGGCTGGTTCTTCGACGATTTCCGCTCCGGCGGCACGCGCCTTTGCGCAGTGCGCGTCGAGGCCTTCCTTCAGGCGAACGTAAACCGACTGGGCGTTCCGTCCACCAACCGAGGCCGGACTGGCAATGTGCCCCGCCCATTCGTAGTCAATGATGATGTAGCCGTCGCCGAACCGCATTTCCGCGTGGACCAGCCGCCCGTCCGCGTCGCTCACCAGCATGCTCGGCTCGAAGCCGAACGCCGCCTGCAGCCATACCAAGGCGGCGCGCGGATCCTGATAGAAGACACCGGAGCCCAGCACGGCATGCTTGAACGGATCGTCGATCATCAGGCGAATGGGTTCCCCTTGAGGGCGCAGGTTCCTGGTGCAAAACCCGGGCGCACTTCCGCGGAACCCGCCCTTACGCCTGCTCGGTACGCACCGCACGGCGGCGCTGCCGTTCGCCCTTCTGGCTCTGCACGATGCGCACGCGCTTGACGCGGCGCGGGTCGGCGTCGAGCACATGGAATTCGAAACCCGGGATGGCCTGCACCACTTCGCCCCTGGCCGGAACGCGCCCAAGCGTGTTGAAGATCATGCCGCCGATGGTGTCGACATATTCGCCGTGCTCGCCGGCGGCGAAATCGCCACCGATCATCTTGGCGACCTCGTCGATCTCGGCCTTGCCGTCGACGATGAAGACGCCGTCGCCTGCCTGGGTGATCATCGGCTCGTCGTCGTCATGCTCGTCCTCGATGTCGCCGACGACCATCTCGACGATGTCCTCCAGCGAGGCAAGGCCATCGGTGCCGCCATATTCGTCGATGACCAGCGCCATCTGCGTGCGTGTCGTCTGCATGCGCCCCATCAGGTCGGAAGCAAGCATCGACGGCGGCACGAACAGCACCGGGCGGATCAGGTTGAGGTCGCCGATCGTGCGCGCGAGGTCGACCTGGGCCAGGTCGAGCGCGGTCGTCGCCGGCGTCTTCCTCGTCGTGCGGCCCTTCTTGACGCGAGCCAGCTTAGTGATGTGGGCGAGCACGTCGCGGATGTGCACCATGCCGCGCGGATCGTCGAGCGTTTCGGAATAGACCGGCATGCGCGAATGGCCGGATTCCTCGAAGAGGCCGAGCAGATCGCCAAGCGTGGTGGCGATCTCGACCGCTTCTATGTCGGCGCGCGGCACCATCACATCCTCGACGCGCACTTCGCGCAGACGCAGGATGTTGTTGAGCATGGCGCGCTCGCCCGGCGAGAAGGATTCGGCGCCGCTGTCGGTCTCGGCCAGCGCGCCGGCGATCTCCTCGCGCAGATTGGTGCCGTTGCGATGCCTGAACAGGCCCAGCACGCGATCAAAGAGCGAAGGACCGGCATGCGTCGGCTCCGCGGCCGCGCTGCCGGTCGAAATACTCGGACTGGAACCCTCTTCCGTCTTCTCGGAAGGCTTGGCCCCACTGCCGGCGTCCGGATGGGCGGCAGTTTCTGGTTTGTCGTTCATCGTCTTCTGGTCAATTGAGCTTTTTTGTTACGCGTAGGGATCGGGAATGGCAAGCCTCGCCAGGGCCGCGCGCTCTATCGCTTCCATCTCCTCGGCATCGGCATCGGTCTCGTGATCATGGCCCAGAAGATGCAGCAGGCCATGGATGACGAGATGGCTGATATGGTTCCCGAGCGGCTTTTCTTCCAGTGTCGCCTCGCGCGCGACCGTTTCGGACGCCAGCACGATGTCGCCCAGCATCGGCGGCAGCGCACCGCCTTTCGGGAAGGAAAAAGCCGGGAAAGACAAGACGTTGGTCGGCTTGTCCTTGTCGCGCCATTCGGCGTTGAGGATCTGAATGTGGGCGTCGTCGGAAAAAACGATGCTGAGCTCAGAGGCACCGCTTGCGCCGGTTTCGGCAAAAGCAGCCGCGACGGCGCGATCGACAAGGCGCGTCAGCTCGGCTTCCGCCGGCCAGTCTCCAGCCTCGACGAAAATATCGATGTCGACGGGCGGCCCGCCGGTGCGTTCCGGATCTTCAGCCATGCTGCTTTTCAGCTTTCGGCGCCCAGGCCTCTCGCCAGCTTGCCGTCGCGGTCATAGGCCTTGACGATCTCGGCGACCAACGGGTGCCGCACCACGTCGCCTTCGTTGAAGCGGACCGTGACGATGCCGGAGACGCCGTCGAGGATGCGCAGCGCCTCGACCAGGCCCGACTTGGTGTTGGGCGGCAGGTCGATCTGGGTCGGATCGCCGGTGACGATCATGCGCGAGTTCTCGCCGAGACGGGTCAGGAACATCTTCATCTGCATCGGCGTGGTGTTCTGCGCTTCGTCGAGGATCACTGCCGCGTGCGCCAGCGTGCGGCCGCGCATGAAGGCCAGAGGCGCGATCTCGATGACCTCGGCGGCGATCGCCCGCTCGACCTTGTCGGCCGGCATCATGTCGTAGAGCGCGTCGTAAAGCGGCCTCAGATACGGGTCGACCTTCTCTTTCATGTCACCGGGCAGGAAGCCCAGACGCTCGCCGGCCTCGACCGCAGGACGCGACAGCACGATACGCTCGACCATGCCGCGCTCCAGCAGCATCGCCGCATGGGCCACCGCCAGGTAGGTCTTGCCGGTGCCGGCGGGGCCGATGCCGAAGACCATCTCGGAGCGCTCCAGCGCGCGCATGTAGGCGTCCTGGTTGAGCGAACGGGCGTAGATCGTCTTCTTGCGGGTCGCGATCTGGGCGGCCGAGACCTTGCCCTTGCGCTCCATGGTCGGCAGCGTCAGCTGGTCGTCGGCGGCTATCGCCATGCGAATGGCGCCATCGACATCCGACTGGCCGATATCGACGCCCTTCTGGAGGATGCCGTAGAGGCTGTCCAGCGCGCGGCGCGCCTGCTCGGCGGCGGTCGCCGAGCCCTTGATGGCGAGCTGGTTGCCCTTCGAGCGGATGTCGACGCCAAGCTTCTGCTCGAGCCTGGCCAGGTTCTCGTCGAACTGGCCGTAAAGGGCGCTTGCTAGCTTGTTGTTGTCGAAGGTCAGTACGATGTGCGCCATGTCGGAGGCCCCGGATGCCTGGTTCTGGGGCGGATTCTTCAGTTCAGCAGCGCTCAACCGTCTCTCCTCATCTGCCGAGGCTTGTGGCTATGCATGTCGTTGTCCCAAAATCGGGGCACTTTTGAGCGACATGCATCAGACCAACTCGGCGAACAGGCTGTTTTGGCCCGTCCTTGTGATTCGTACATCGATAATGTCACCGATTCCGCCGGCCTTGTCGTCAACAATAACCGGCTGCAGCCATGGCGAGCGGCCGACTTTCTGGCCCGGACGGCGGCCAGGTTTCTCGATCAGCGTGCCGATGGTACGCCCGACCATGCTGGCGATGAAATCCTGCTGCTGCTCGGCTATCAGCGCCTGCAGGCGTTGCAACCGCTCGTCCTTCACCGCCTCCGGCAGATGCCCGTCCATCTCGGCGCCCGGCGTGCCGGGACGCGGCGAATATTTGAAGGTGAAAGCCGAGGCGTAGTTCACCTCGCGCACTAGCCTGAGCGTCGCCTCGAAGTCCTCTTCCGTCTCGCCGGGGAAACCGACGATGAAATCGCCGGACATGGCGATGTCGGCGCGCGCGGCCCGGATGCGGTCGATGAGCGCCAGATAGTCGCGTGCCGTGTGCCTGCGGTTCATCGCCTTCAGTATCCGGTCGGAGCCGGACTGCACGGGCAGGTGCAGATAGGGCATCAAGGCGGCCAAGTCGCGGTGCGCGGCGATCAATTCGTCGTCCATGTCGCGCGGATGGCTGGTCGTGTAGCGCAGCCGCGCCAGGCCGGGGATCCGCGCCAGACGGAACAGCAGGCGGCCGAGGCCCCATTCCTCGCCATTTTCGCCCACGCCGTGCCAGGCGTTGACGTTCTGACCCAACAGGGTCACCTCGCGCACGCCGGCCTCGGCCAGGCGCTCGGCCTCGGCGACGATCTGCGCCACCGGGCGCGAGATTTCCGAGCCGCGGGTATAGGGCACGACGCAGAAAGTGCAGAACTTGTCGCAGCCTTCCTGGACCGTGAGGAAAGCGGTGACGCCGCGCTTGGCGACCTCGGCGCGCTTCGGCTGCGGCAGATGCTCGAACTTGTCCTCGACAGCGTATTCGGTCTCGACGATCTTCTCGCCGCCGCGGACCCGCGCAAGCACATCGGGCAGACGGTGATAGGTCTGCGGACCGATGACCAGGTCGACGGCCGGCGAACGCCTGATGATCTCCGCACCCTCGGCTTGCGCGACGCAGCCGGCGACGCCGATCAAGAGTTCGCGGCCAGTCTCGGCGCGCTCGGCCTTCATGTCGCGGATGCGGCCAAGTTCCGAATAGACCTTCTCGGCCGCCTTCTCGCGGATGTGGCAGGTGTTGAGCAGCACCAGATCGGCATCGTCGATCGCGTCGGTGGAGACATACCCGTCGGCCGCCAGCGCATCGGTCATGCGCTGGGAATCGTAGACGTTCATCTGGCAGCCATAGGTCTTGACGAAGACCTTCTTCGTCGTCGCGGCAGACGCCGGCTCATGCTCGGGCGCCGCGCCGATGTCGCGGCTTTCAATCGTGTTCAATTCCATCGGCCGGCTTCTAACGCCTTTCCGTGACAAAAAACAGACGATTTCGGTGGAACTACCGGCTGGGGGCCGGGTCGGCCAGCGCGGCCTGCATCATCTCGCGCACCTTGGCTTCCATCAGCCGCGCCGTTTCCTTGCGATTGGAGCCCTTGGAGAACGGCACCGGTTCGCCGAAATGCACCTCGGCGTCCAGCCCGCCCTCGGCGAGCAGGACTTTGAGATGCGGCATCAGATCCTGGTCGCCGATCCAGGCCGACATCGGCCGATGGCGCCGCCCCATCGGGAAGCCGTGCAGCCGCGTATAGGCAATGGCCACGGGCTGGATGAACACCTGTTCGGCAGCGCCTTCCGAAATCGCCATGGAGGCCGCGCCGAACAAGGTGCTCTTGAACGGCAGCACCGAATTGCCGTCGCCGGTCGAACCTTCCGCGAACAGCACCATTGCATCGCCCTTGGCCATGCGCCTGCCGATCTCGCTCGCCTGGTCGCCGGAGGTGCGCTTGCGCTCGCGCTCGATGAAGACGGTACGCTGCAGTTTGGACAGCATGCCGATCAATGGCCAGCCTTCCATATCAGCCCGCGCGATGAACTTCACGTCGGCAAAGGAGCCGAGCACCATGATGTCGGTCCACGAAATGTGATTGGCCGCGATCAGCAAGGGGCGCTGCTTCGCCAGCGCGCCCCTGACATGCACCCGCATACCCAGCGCCCTAAGGATCATGCTGTGCCAGATCTTCAGGATGACCGTCTCGGGCCACAGCCCCGTCTTCATCGACAGTATCTGCAGCGGCACCAGCACCAGCGAGCTGATGACGACGAGACCGAGCGCCAGGAAGATACGCAGTTTCTTGATCATTCGCTCCCGCCCCACCGCGCGGTCTGGCTAGCGAAGATCGCGGCGCATGACAAGCGCGCCTGTCGGTCCGTGCTCGGTCGACCGGTAGTAGTTCGGGCGCTGGCCGACCTGGCGGAAGCCCAGCCTGCGGTAAAGCGCGATCGCCGGGGCATTCGTCTCGTCGACTTCGAGGAACAGCGCCTCGGCGCGTTGCGCGTGCAGTTCGCGCAGCACCGCATCCATCAATTGCCAGCCTAACCCCTGGCGGCGATGCGCGCGGGCTACCGCAACCGTCAGGATCTCGCCCTCACCGGCCGCCAGCCTCGCCAGCACGAAGCCGACCGGGGGTTTTGCTCCCTGACCGGTTTCGCGCGCGGCGTAACCGAACACGGTGTCCTGTTCGAGCAGGGAGGCGAACTCGCCGTCTGTCCAGGGCCGGACGAAATCCTCGCGATGCAACTCGGAAACGGTGGCGCTGTCCGAAACCGTCAGCGGCTCCAGCGCATAGTCCCTGCGGCGCGGCTGAAAGAAGGGTATGCGCATCAGGACTCTTTTTCTCCGGAACCCCGCTTGTGGGGATCGCGATCTTGTCTCGGCAAAATGAACCCGGCCTGCGGCTTCGCATCGGCGCCGCGCAGATAAAGCGGCTTCGGCCTTTCACCCGAACCTTTTGCCGCCGCCAGCCTGGCATAGGTGGCGATGTCCGCGGTGGCGGCGACCGGTCCGGTGTCGAAAACACGTCCGGCAGCCTCGGCAATCTGCGGCGCCGCGGTGCCCGACAGGACCACGGAGGCATCGAGCGCCATGGCGGTCGCTTCGCGAAGCGTGGTCACCGCAGGTCCGTAAGTCAATGCTAACGCTTTGTCATAAAGCGCCGCATGGATCTCCCCGCGTCCGGCATCGAGCGCGGCAAGCACGACGCGGCCGGGGAACGCGGCCGCCGCTTCCGCCGCCAGCGCTTCCAGCGTCGTTACGCCGATCGCCGGGATTTTCAGCGCCAGCGCCAGGCCGCGCGCGGTCGAGACGCCGACGCGCAGGCCGGTGAAGGAGCCGGGACCGACCGACACCGCTACAGCGCCGAGATCGCGATACTCGACGCCGCCAGCCTTCAGCGCCACCTCGATGACGGCCATCAGATGCTCGGCATGCCCCTTGCCAAGGTCGAGCACCTCGCGGCCGAGCACAATGCCGGCGCCCGCGTCATAGACGCAGGCGGCGCAGAGGCTGGCGGCGCAGTCGATGGCGAGCAGCTTCATACAGGCAGCTTCATGTGGCCGGTTAACGAACTGGATCGAAACACAATTCCCTGTGCCCGGCATGGCCCGCCACTGCAAGTGCCAGCGCGCACAAATGTTACGCGGCTTTGCTTCCGCGCGGCGATCACGCCGTCGCGACGATGCGCAGCATGTGGTTGTCCCAGACATAACCGGGCTCGGAGCGCCCCGCGCCCGCGCCGCCAAGGATCTCGCCGGCGCCCGTGGTCGCCATGAAGCCGGCGCCGTCGGGGGCAAGGCCACAGACCTCGACAAGCGACCTGGTCGCGACCACGCGACGGCTCGATACGTCGATGACGGCCATCGAATTGCCCTCCGGCGAGGTGACCGCGACAGTGCCGGCCGCCGGATTGGCGGCGACCGAGCCGATATAGTTGCGGAAGCCGGAGAGAACGTCCTGCGGCATCTCCAGCAATTCGAGCTCCTTGCCGCGTGCCGCGCGGCCAATCAGCGCCGGTCGATCGGTCTTCGGCCCCCTGTACTGGCAGCCGAACCAGACGGTGCCGGCCTGATCGCGATCCATGTGGCGGATCGACAGCTGATGCAGTGCCGGCGGCAGCTCATGCTTCTCGATCAGATCGCCGGTGAGACGGTCGACCAGCGTGTAGGATGGCTTCATCCTCGCGATGTTGAGCTCGGCGCGGCCGAAATCCGGATGCGTCTCGATACCGCCATTGGCAATCGCCAACGTCCTGCCGTCTTCCAGCAGCAGCAATTCGTGCGACCCCATGCCATAAGTCGGGAACTCGCCGATGCGCTTGAACCTCGCCCGCGCGTCATAGATTCCAACGACGCCGGCGGCGTTGTCGAAATCGTTTTCCGTCGCATAGAGCAAGGCGCCGTCGGGCGAGAACACGCCGTGGCCGAAGAAATGCCGGCCGGCAATACTGGCGATGGTCAACGGCGCGTCGCTGCCGCCATGGTCGAAGACGACCGCGAAGGTGCCGGGCTGGCGGGCAAAGACGACCGAGCGTTTCGAGACCGGGTCGAAGGTGACGTCGTGGCCGCGGTCCGGCAGGTCGATCGTGTGCAGGATCTTGCCGGCTTCGGAGAGCACGGCGGCGCCGAAGCCGCCGTCCCGCTTGACAAAAGCGGTGGCAAAGACCGCATCGGCGGCGAGCGTATCCGCCCAGGCGCGCGGCGCCATCGCGGCGGCGAAGCTTGCGCCGGCGGCCTTCAGGAAATCACGGCGGTCGAGGAGCGGTGTGCTTGACAAGGCCATCGATCAATCCCCGTCCAGCGACGAGAAGCCGGCGGTCAGGCCGAATGCGGCGGTCATCTTCGTGCCGATCAGGGTCGAGAGGCTGGAGGTGATCAGCGCGAGGTGCTCGAGCTTGTCGCGCAGCGCCGGATCGGCGAGCGCCTTGTCGACCGGGCCGGTGACGGATTTCGCCGTCTCGGCGCCGTTCGCAAGCTGGATGTGGATGGACCCGGCCATCCATTGCGCGTCGGCCGGAAGCGCGTCGCCAATCTTCGAGGCCTGGAACAATTCATCGATACCCCGGAGGTTTCCGGCCAGCGAATTCGCCGTGTTCTGCGAGCGCCAGTAGATGGCCTGCTTCGGCTTGTCGGCGTCCGGCTGTGTGCCCAGGAAGCCCTTGAGGCGCACGTCGCGGATCATTTCGAGTTCCTTGACGAAAACGCCGACCAGTTCAGTGACGGCTTCCGTACCGTCGCGGTAAAGCGGATTTTGAGGCCCGGGATTGGCCCATTCGGCGGCAAAACCGTCAGGCTTGTCCCAGGCCGCGTGGACCTCGCCAGCGATCGCCTGAATGTTGCCGGCGACGGCGGCGCCATAGGCGCAGCGGTAAGGGTCGTCCTTCTTGGCGAGGGTTTCGGCGCCGTCGCCGAAAAGCACATATTCCAGCGCTCCCAAACCTTGCGTGGCGACGCTCTTGCCGGCCAGTTGCGCCGGATCGGTGGCGGTCTGGTCCTTCGCGGCGAGCATCGCCTGCACTTGTCTCAAGCCGATGCTCTTGCGGTCCGGCCAATAGAGCATGCGCTCCTGCCGGTTGTTCTCCTTGATCGGCCCGAAGGCAACGATTTCAACCACCGACCAGGCGTCGACAGTGGCGGAAAAATCGGTGCGCGCCGTCGCGAGATTTTGCTCCGAAGGCGCGTCGCACAGCCGATGCATCGACGTGGCCAGCTTCTTGGCGCGATCGTCGAGGCTGGCATAAGCCGGACGGACGAAGCCGTCGATCGCTCGCCCGATGACATCGGACGCTTTGACTTCCGCCGAAGCGGGGATGGCGGCAGCGAGAAGCAGCGGAAGAGCGATGAGAGTAGCCAGTCGGTTGAACATCAAAGTGACTCCAGGAATTCGATAAGCGCATCGCGGTCGGCCGCGTCGGCGGCGGCGAAGCGGTCTCGGGCCTTCCGGCCCTCGCCGCCATGCCACAGGA
>JBFLWR010000233.1:0-5723 GCA_040755925.1 Pseudomonadota bacterium | reverse complement strand
GCTCGATCACCACGGGGCGCTCACGCTGGTAAAGCACGATGCGGGCAAGGCCGGCCATCTTCTTGCCCGCCATGGCGTCGCGGATGACGGCGAAAGCCTCTTGCGACACCTCGTCCGCCGGCGAGACATAATAGGGCGTGTCGAGATAGACCTGCTCGATCGAGGATTTCTCGACGAAGCCATCGAGGCTCATCGTGTGCGAGGATTCGATCTGCACCGCTTCGATCTCGTCCTCCTCGATATGGACGAACTCGCCGTCGTTCACCTCGTAGCCCTTGATCTCGTCGCCCTCCTCCAGCGGCTTTCCGGTCTCGGCATCGACATAGATGCGCTTGACGGTATTGCCGGTCTTTCGGTTCAGGACGCGGAACGAGACCTTCTCCGCATGGGTCACGACATTGGTCAGCTCGATGGCGCAAGTGACCAGAGACAGTTTCAGATAGCCATTCCAGACGGGGCGCGGTGCCATGGGAAGCTCCTCGAACGCGGACGAAGTTCAACCGGAACGGCCAGGGCCGGCGCGCGGTTCCTGGCTCCGCTCCGCCAGCAATGGAATTTCGCGGGGTCGCCGGATCGTGAAACAGAAGCGCGCCCAAGCGACATTCAGGCGAAACATATGTGATGCAAAAGTCACATTGGCCGAAATGGCGACAAATGGCACGGAAACACCCCGAATCAGCCGCATTCCGGCCACGAAGCGACGAGTTTCGGACCAGAAATTAACATCGCGTTCACCGACTATTCACGCCTCGACGCTATGCTCGCGGACAGCTCGGAAGGGACATCCGAAAGCGGGACAGGGACAGGTAAAATGAACTTCTGGAACCACATCGCCGGCTATGCCGCCGCCATTCGCGAATTCGTCGCGCCGACCTATCGGCCGGAGCGCTACTACATGCGCGGCCCGGGTCCGGCCTGCGCGCGCCGCGGCAATTCCCTCGGCGTCGGCACGCACTGATCATGCAGCCGAGCCGCCACGACAGCCGGGTCTGCAAGCCGGCCAGCGATTACCGCACGACGACCTATCGCGACGAACGTCCCGCGGTCGCCGACAGCAGGCGTGCGACAACGCCGCGACTTTGACGCCGCCGCCGGCTGGTCTAGTGTCGAGGGACACTCGCAGCCGGGGCCATCATGACCGACCTGCCTGAAACCGTCCGTCCGCTCCACCAGCCGCAAATCCACGATGCCCGCCAGCCGCTGATCGTCTTCGACGGCGTCTGCGTGTTCTGTTCGGGCTTCGTCCAACTGGTCGTCAGGCTTGACCGCGACAAGCGCTTCCGCTTCGCCACCGCGCAGTCGCCGTTCGGCGAGGCGCTGTTCCGCCGCCACGGGCTGCCGACCGACAATTACGAAACCAATCTCGCCATCATCGACGGCGTGGCCTTCACACGCCTCGACAGTTTCGTCGCGGTCATGGCCGCCCTCGGCTGGCCGTGGCGCGCGGCGAGGGCGCTGCTCATCCTGCCGCGACCGTTGCGCGACTGGCTCTATGACCGCGTCGCCAAGAACCGCTACACGCTGTTCGGCAGGAAGGACAGCTGCGAGATCCCATCCCTGGAACTGCGGCGGCGATTGATCGGTTAGGCTTTTTCGGGGGTTGCGGATGAGGCTTCTGATCGTCGGCGGCTACGGCACCTTCGGCGGCCGCATCGTGCAGTTGCTGGAGAGCGAGCCGCGCCTCACCCTGATCGTCGCCGGTCGCTCGCTCGCCAGGGCGGAGGCCTATTGCGCGAACCGGCGCAACGCCAAAGCCGCGCTTGTGCCGGCGCTTTTCGACCGTGACGGCGATCTTCGCGCGCAACTGTCGGCCCTGCGGCCCGAGATCGTCGTCGACGCCAGCGGCCCGTTCCAAGCCTATGGCGAGGGATGCTACCGGCTGATCGAGGCCTGTATCGGCGAGCGCATCGGCTATCTCGATCTCGCGGACGGCTCCGACTTCGTCGCCGGCGTGGCTGATTTCGACGGCGCCGCGAAGGAGGCGGGCGTTTTCGTGCTGTCCGGTGTGTCGAGTTTCCCGGTGCTTACCGCCGCCGTCGCGCGACGGCTGGCATCGGATATGGTGCGTGTCGACGGCATACGCGGCGGCATCGCGCCGTCGCCCTTTGCGGGCGTCGGCGAAAACGTCATCCGCGCCATCGCCAGCTATGCCGGAAAGCCGGTGCGGCTGGTGCGCGACGGCAAGCCGGCCGAAGGCCGCCCGCTCACCGAACAGATGCGCTACACCATCGCGCCGCCCGGCCGCGTGCCGGTGCGCAACACGCTGTTTTCCCTCGTCGACGTGCCCGACCTGCGTGCGCTGGCCGCGCTGTGGCCGCAAGCAAGGACCATCTGGATGGGCGCCGGGCCGGTGCCCGAGGTGCTGCACCGGGCGCTGATCGGCCTGGCCTGGCTGGTCCGCGCCGGCCTGGTCCGCTCGCTGTCGCCGCTGGCGCCGTTGATGCATTGGGCGAGCAACCGGCTCGCCTGGGGCGAGCATCGCGGCGGCATGTTCGTCGAGGTTAGCGGGGTGGACAAAAGCGGCAAGCCCGCGAAACGATCATGGCATCTCCTGGCGGAAAGCGATGACGGACCGCTGATCCCGTCCATGGCGGTCGAAGCGATCGTGCGCAAGACGCTTGCCGGCCAGGTGCCGGCTCCCGGCGCGCGCGCCGCGGTGCGCGACGTGGAGCTTGAGGACTACGAGGCGCTGTTCGCCAGCAAGACGATCCATGCCGGGTTCCGCGACGATGCCGACGACGGCAAGGCGCTCTATCCAGCCCTGCTCGGCGATGCCTGGGAGAGCCTTCCCGCCGAGATCCGGGACATGCATGAGGGCGCCCCGACAGCGGAGGGCCGCGCCAGCGTCGAGCGGGGAACCGGCGTTCTTAGCCGGCTGGCGGCCTGGCTGGTGGGTTTTCCCGCCGCGGCGACAGACATTGCGGTCAAGGTGCGCTTCGACAGCGAAGGACAAGGCGAAACCTGGACGAGAAGTTTTGGCATGCGCAGCTTTTCAAGCCGGCAATTCGCCGGGCGGGGCCGTTCCGACCGGCTGCTCTGCGAGCGCTTCGGACCACTCGATTTCGCCATGGCGCTGGTCGTGCGGGACGGCCGGCTGAGCCTGGAGCTGCGCCGCTGGAGCCTCCTTGGCCTGCCGCTGCCGATGTGGCTATGCCCGCGCTCGACATCCTATGAGAGCGTCGAGGACGGCCGCTTCCGCTTCCATGTCGACATCTCGCATCCGCTGACCGGGCTGATCGTGCGCTATCGCGGCTGGCTGGTGCCGGCTTCGCGTCAAGCGGTGCCGGAAAGACCCGAGCCGGCGCTCGCCGAGTGAGAAAGCGTCCTTGCGCGACTGGCGGCAAGGGGTGAAAATTTTCGCGGAGCCTGTCGAAACCGGCCGCGGCCGCACGACATAGGTCGGCCCGCGACGACGCGGCCTTCAAGAAAACGGGAGAAGACCCATGCGATACATGCTTTTGATCTACAATGACGAAGCCGCGATGGCGAACGCGCCGCGCGACCAGGTGGAACAGACCCTCGCCGCCTATGGCGCCTATACCGAAGCCCTGAAGAAATCGGGCGCGTGGCTCGCCGGCGACCGGCTGCGGCCGACCCAGGCGGCGACCTCGGTGCGGATGGCCAATGGCAAGACCAACGTGCTCGACGGCCCTTATGCCGACACCAAGGAGCAGCTTGCCGGCTTCTACATGATCGAGGCGACGGACATCGACACGGCCATCGAATGGGGCGCGCGCTGCCCGGCGGCCAGCACCGGCACCGTCGAGGTGCGGCCGATCTGGGAAATGACCGAGTATTTGCCCGGCTAACAACGGTCCGATGAATGGTCGCTCGGAAATGGCGCGGGCGGCGGCCGAGGCAGCCGCCCGTCAGAGTTACGGCAAGCTGGTCGCCTGGCTCGCGGCTCGCATGCGCGACGTCGCCGGCGCGGAGGACGCATTGGCGGAAGCCTTCGCGGCCGCGCTGGAGCGATGGCCGAAAAGCGGCGTTCCCGAGAAACCGGAAGCCTGGCTGCTGGCGGTGGCGCGCCGTCGCGATGTCGATGCCGTGCGGCGGCGACTGACCGGGGAGGCCGCCCGCGACCACCTGCAGCTGATTGCCGAAGAGGTGGAGGCGCGCGTGACGAATGACGATTTGCCCGACGAGAGATTGCGGCTGATGTTCGCCTGCGCCCATCCGGCGATAGAGGCCAGCGTGCGCGCGCCGCTGATGCTGCAGACGATCCTCGGCTTCGACGCCGCCACGATCGCCTCGGCCTTCCTGGTGTCGCCGGCGACGATGGGCCAGCGCCTGGTGCGCGCCAAGACCCGCATCCGCGAGGCGGGGATTCCCTTTCGCGTGCCGGAGCGGGCCGAGCTCGGCGAACGGCTCGACGCCGTGCTGGAGGCGATCTACGCCACCTTCGCCGAGGGCTGGTCCGATCCGGCCGGCACCGAAACGCGGCGCCGCAACCTGGCGACCGAAGGCATCTGGCTCGGCCGCGTCGTGGCCTCCCTGATGCCGGGCGAGCCGGAAGCATTGGGACTCCTGGCATTGATGCTTTTCGCCGAAGCGCGGCGGGCGGCGCGGCGCAACGCCGAGGGGGAGTTCGTGCCGCTTGCCGGGCAGGACACCACGCTCTGGGACGACAGGCTGATCGACGAGGCGGAAGCGCTCCTGGGCGGCGCCGCGACGAAGGGAATGATCGGCCGCTACCAGCTGGAAGCCGCCGTGCAATCGGCGCATACGGCAAGACGGCGGAGCGGGCGCACCGACTGGGCGGCGATCCGCCAGCTTTACGACGCGCTGCATGCCGTCGCCGGCTCGCCGGTGGTGGCGATCAACCGGGCCGTCGCGATCGCGGAAGACGAAGGCGCGACCGCGGGCCTCGCTGCGCTCGACGCGATCGGCGACGACAGGCGGCTCGCCGAATACCAGCCTTACTGGGCCGCCAGGGCGGAGCTGCTGGGGAGGCTCGACAGGACAGCCGAGGCCGCCGAAGCCTATGACCAGGCGATCGGGCTTGAACGCGACCCCGCCTTGCGCCGCTTCCTGCAGGGCGAAAGGGCGAAGCTCGTCAAAAACTGAGAAGAGCGGCTTACTCCTGCGGCCACATCTCGTGCGACGCGTTTAGCTTCCGCATCAGCTCGTGCTGGCGCAACTTGCTCCACAGCCTTTCGATGTTCGGCCAGGCCATGCGAGCCCTCTCGGTATCGGGATGCCACGCGGCCAGCATGACGAGGTAGATGTCGGCCAGCGACAGCGCTTCGCCCGCCAGCCAGTCCCGATCGTCAAGCACGTCGTCGACGATGGCGAAGCCGCGATCCATTTCCGCTATCGCCGCCTCTTTCACCGACCGCACGCCCTCGGCGTCGGATGTGTAGCGATGAGCGTAGTAGAACCTCAGTATTGCGGGATAGAGCACGGACGACATGAAGGCCATCCAGCGCAGGAAATCGGCGCGGGCCGCCGAGCCGGGCTCGGGCGCGAGATCAGCTTGCGGGTGGCGCTCGGCGAGCAGGATGCAGATCGCCGCCGATTCGGTGATCGAACGGCCGTCGGGAAGCGTCAGCACCGGGACCTGGTTCAGCGGGCTGATGGCGTGGAAGGCCGGATCGGGTGGGTCCTTCTTCGGCACGTCGACCTGATCGAAAGGCACGTCCGCAAGAGCCAACGCTGCCTCGACGACGAAGCCGCCGCTGCCGGGCCGTGTATAGAGCTTGTACATGGAAATCCTCCCGCCG
>JBFLWR010000232.1:0-2739 GCA_040755925.1 Pseudomonadota bacterium | reverse complement strand
CAGTCCACGCCTTGTGCGCCATCCGGAGCTCTACCGTCTGCACATCGCCCATATCGACTGCGATGCCTTCTACGCGGCGATCGAAAAGCGCGACAATCCGGCGCTGAAGGACAAGCCGGTGATCGTCGGCGGCGGCAGGCGCGGCGTCGTCTCCACGGCCTGCTATATCGCCCGAATCCAGGGCGTGCGCTCGGCCATGCCGATGTTCAAGGCGCTCGAAGCCTGTCCTGAGGCCGTGGTCATCCCGCCCAATATGGAGAAATACGTCGCCGTCGGCCGCCAGGTACGGGCGCTGTTGCAGGCGCTGACACCGCAGGTCGAGCCGCTATCCATCGACGAGGCGTTCCTCGATCTCGCCGGCACCGAGCGGCTGCATGGCATGCCGCCAGCGCTCGTCCTGGCGCGCTTCGCGCAGACGGTGGAAAAAGAGCTCGGCATCACCGTCTCGACCGGCCTGTCCTACTGCAAATTCCTGGCCAAGATCGCGTCCGACTTCCGCAAGCCGCGCGGCTTTTCGGTGATCGGCGAGGCCGAAGCGCGGGGTTTCCTGGCCGCACAGCCAGTGACCTTGATCTGGGGCGTAGGCAAGGCATTGGCGGCGACACTGGAGCGCGACGGCATCCGCATGATAGCCCAATTGCAGCGCATGGAGCGCGGCGAACTGATGCGCCGCTACGGCGTGATGGGCGACCGGCTCTACCGGCTTTCGCGCGGCGAGGACGACCGCCGCGTCGATCCGGACGGCGATGCCAAGAGCGTTTCGGCCGAAACCACTTTCGATACCGACATCGCGTCCTTTGCGGAGCTGGTGCCGGTGCTGCGGGGGCTGGCCGAAAAAGTTTCGGCGCGGCTGAAGAAGGCAGGCATTGCCGGGCGCACGGTGGTGCTGAAATTGAAGACGCAGGATTTCAAGATCCGCACCCGCAACCGTCAGCTTGGCGACCCGACCCGGCTGGCCGACCGTATCTTCCAGACCGGCATCGACCTTTTGCGCCGCGAGACCGACGGCACCAAGTTCCGGCTGCTCGGCATCGGCGTCAGCGACCTCTCCGACGACGAGAAGGCCGATCCGCCCGATCTTGTGGACGTCCAGTCGCGCAAGCGTGCGCTTGCCGAAGGCGCCATTGATGCGTTGCGCGACAAGTTCGGCGGGAAGGCCGTCGAGACCGGTTATACCTTCGGCAAAGGCCGCGGTACCAACCCTCCCGAACCCCTTGAAGAATGAACCGGCCCCGGGTCAGCCTTGCGGCTATCTGATATACCTGCTGGATATCAGCGTCAGGTGCGCTTGAGATCAATCCGGCTCGTCACCACTAGTTTATGAGTTTGCGGGTCCATGTCGGTCACCGTCAGCCGCATGTCGTCGGCGCCGATCTTTTCCACGGTCAGCGCCGCGTCGCGGTCGCCATTGACGATCTTTGCCCAATGGATGTCGAGGTTGATCGCGTTGCCGGCGCGGCTCCCCTTGAGCCCTGCCGGTCCGGTGCGCGAGCCGATGTAGACGCCGGTATAGGTCGTACCGTCGGTTTTCAGGTCGGCCCGGATCTGCCTCGTCATGATCAGCATGGTGCGGCATGTGCCGTCCAGCGACAGCGAGTTTGCCGTTGCGTTCGAAGTGAAGGTGCAGGAGACGTTCATCACCGGCAGGTTGGTCCTCAGCCTGACTGTTCCTTTGCCGGCAAATTTTCCTTGCAATGAGTGCAGGAAATTTGCCTCGTCGGCATGAACGCTGGTCGCGCTGAAGAGGCACACTGCAAGCAGCGACGCTGCGGCTGATTTCATGAAGACATTCCTCTTGGGGTCGCTGATTGTGGATTCCGCGAAGGACCGGACAGAAACATGGACTCAGAACGGCCATTCGGCCCGACAGGTTCCGCTTCCGCCGTGACGGTTTTTTGACGCCCGCGCTGGCCCAGTCGAATGGCACGGCTAGCGATTGCGGCAAAGGCCCGGGATTGCGACATAGCGCCAATGGCACCCGCTCCCTCAATTCCAAAGGCCGCGTTCTGGATGGCGCTGTCGATCGCCTCGTTCCTGGCGATGTCGATCGCCGGTCGCGAGACGACCGCAGAGCTCAACGTCTTCCAGGTCCTGGAAATGCGCTCGGTGATCGGCTTCTTCATCCTGCTGCCGCTGGTGATGATGAGTGGCGGCTTCGCGGCGATGCGAACGCAGCGCCCGCTCGCTCACATCGCCCGCAACGTCATCCACTACAGCGGACAGGCCGCTTGGCTCTACGCGTTGACGCTGATCCCGCTGGCGGTGCTGATCTCGATCGAGTTCACGACGCCGATCTGGACGGCGATCCTGGCGGTCAGCTTCCTCGGCGAGAGGCTCTCTCGGGCAAGGCTGGCTGCGATCGCGCTCGGATTGATCGGTGTGGTGATCATCGTGCGTCCCAACGCCGGTTCGATGGATCCCGGTCATCTGGTCGTGCTTGGCGCCGCCGTCTGCTTCGGCATCTCGATGGTCATGGTAAAGTCCCTGACCCGCACCGACAGCGTCGTGCGTATCATCTTCTGGATGCTGCTCATCCAGTCCGCGGTCGGCCTTCTTCCGGCGCTCTATGACTGGCGCAACCCGTCCCTCGCGCTCTGGCCGTGGATCGTGGTGATCGCCTTCAGCGGCATGTCATCGCATTTCTGCCTGACGCGAGCGCTCGCTTACGCCGACGCAACGATCATCTCGCCGATGGATTTCCTGCGCGTGCCGTTGTCAGCGCTGGTCGGCTGGCTGCTC
>JBFLWR010000231.1:0-6663 GCA_040755925.1 Pseudomonadota bacterium | reverse complement strand
GAGGCATCGACCGTCCAGCTGTGGCTGCGGAACAGACTGATATCTGGTCAGAAAGCGGCTCGGCCTGGTCATGATGCGCACAAAACCAGCAGGTATCCGGATCAAGGGATGGTTGTCCGGCTGGCCAGTCTCAAGAACCAGTACGCGGGCCTTTTTGTCATTTACCAGGCAGGCGGCGCTTACGCATCCGGCGCTGCCGGCGCCGACCAGGATATAGTCGTATTCCTCAGCCGCCGACGCCATGAGCTGACCACCTCTGCTTGAGGGACGCGAATCCGTCCTAGACGCCTGTCGGTATATGCGAGGCGGTCTCCATATTGTCGCCGCGCCACTGGTTGCCTTTCGACATCTGGCGGCTCTTTGCGTAGAATTCCGAACGGCTTTGCGTGCGGTCGGTCAATGGCCGCTCGACTTTTTCCCAATGCGCGAGCCCATCCTCAATGCTTCGGCGCGTCTCGACCCAATGGGCGAGCGACAGCGCGTTCATCAATGCGCATCCCCCGCCTTGCGCAAGCGGCGGGCACATCGCATGCGCGGCATCGCCCACGCAGGCGACGCGGCCCTTGCTCCACGCGGACAGGCGCGAGGTTTCATAGGTGTCGCGCCGTCCTTGCGTCCCGATCTGCGAAATCACCGGTTCCAGCTTCGGAAACGCCTTGATCCACACCGCCTTGTCGACCGGTATGCGGGCAGCCTGGGGGTTGTCGTCCGGCGCTAGCAGCGCGAGGTAGAGATTTCTGTCGTCACAAGGGGAATAGAGGATCCGTAGCGTGGCCGGCCTGGTGACCCAGAAATCGATGATGTCGTCCCAGTCGCCCTGTCCGAGCTGTTTTCTCATACGCGGCACCAGCAGCCGTGTGATCCCGTCCGAATGTGTTTCCCGCACCTGCGGCAGGTTGAGTGAGTCCCGCACGCTGGAGCGAACCCCGTCCGCGCCGACGACCAGGTCCGCCTTCAGTTCGCGTCCCCCCTCGACGATGAGCGTGCCATCGGGGCGTGCGCCGATCACGTTCGAGTCCGTAACCAGGTCGACGCCATGTGCCTCGGCGGATTTCACGAGGCAGTTGTGGAGATGCTCGCGGGTCATGAGCACCAGGCGGCAATCGTCGCCGAAGCTTTCGCTTGATATCAACGCGTCGTCGCGCCGGGTCTGGTACCTTGAGGGCCGGTGACTGCCGGCCATCACATCGTCATAGGCGCCGACAGCCTTCAGGACGCGAAGACCGTTCTCCCAGATATAGATGCCGGCGCCGAAGGCACGCAGCTCTCGCGCCTTCTCGTGCAGCCGTACCGTCCAGCCCCTTTGCCTGAAGGCGATGGCGGCAGTCAGTCCGGCAAAGCCGGCTCCGGCAATCTCAACGTGTTTGGCCGACATCGCATCTCCTCCTTAGGGTTTCGGTCAGTTGGCGCCCGGTCGACCAAACGAGGCCTCGAGCGTCATTGCGCAATGCCCGGCGGCGTCCGCGCTCCAGGCGCTGACGCTACCGTTCCCTAAGATCGCATTGATCGTGAAGGGCTTTCCTTGAATGAGCTGTGAGACGCCACGATACGTGGCGGTTTTCAAGGCGAGCCCTGGCGCCAGTTTGGCGGCCAGATTCATGAGCAGGGTCGCCTGCAGAGGGCCGTGAACGACGAGGCCCGGGTAATGTTCCTCATCTCGCGCATAGTCGAGATCGTAGTGGATGCGGTGACTGTTGAAGGTGAGCGCCGAGTAGCGAAAGAGCAGAATTGTCGAGGCATCGACCGTCTCGCTGCGATCGGCGCCGCGCGGCGCCAAACGGGCTTGCCCAGCCGCGGGACCGGAGGCCGCCTCGCGGTAGACGATGTCGCGCCTTTCGCTGATGACCATACCGGCTTCGGCGAAAAAGTCGTCTTCAACGGTAACGAACACCAGCTGACCCGACCGGCCGGTCTTGTGCGATACATCGGTTATGCGCGACCTTCGCGTCAACCTGTCGCCGATCCGCGCCGGCGCGTGAAATTCGATCGTCCCGCCGGCCCACATGCGGCGCGGCAATGGCACGGGCGGCAGGAATCCGCCACGCCTGGGGTGCCCGTCCGGGCCAAGCTCGCCTGTCGGGGCCGCTGATGGCGACAAACACCAGTGGATGCCCAATGGCGCGGCATCCGCGTCCGCCAGCCTGCCGTCAAAAGTCGCCGCGAAACGTGCGGCAAGCCCGGCCGAAATGATGTCGCTGGCCTGCTCCTGCGCGCCGATCCAGGTCCGCAGGCGCCCTATGTCGATTGTGCTCATTGCGAGAATTCTCGCCGGATCTGGTCGCTATGCTGGCCGAGCGCCGGGACAGGGCCGCCCTTTATTTCGCGCCGGACCGGAGAGCCGACCCCATGGAAACTTGCTCCTGGCGCCTCAAGCGGAATGCGCCGCAGCGCGGGGTGCTTCGACAGGTCGGCAACCGTCGAAACGTTGGACCAGGCCAGAGCGTTGCCTTCCAGCAGCGCGATGGCCTGCGCGCGGGTCATGCGCGACAACGCGCCGGCAATGATTTCGCCCAGCACGACGCGATTGCCCACGCGCGCGGTGTTGTTGGCGAAACGCTCGTCCTCGACGAGGTCGGGACGGCGCAGGACGCCTATGCACAGCCGCTTCCATTCCGCCGGATTCTGCACGACGATGATAATCTCGCCATCCTTGCAGGCGAAGCTGCCATATGGATAGATCGAGGCGTGCGCCAGCCCCGATCGCGGCGTCTGGCGGCTCGCGTATTCGAGATGAAACAACGGCACGCTCATCATATCGGCCATCGCGTCGAACATGGCGATCTCGATGGCGCGGCCGATCCCGGTCCGCTGCCGCTCGATCAACGCCTCGAGAATTGCGCTGTGAGCGTTCATGCCGGTGGCGACATCGGCCATCGAGACCCCGACCTTGACGGCCTGGTCCGCAGTGCCCGTGACGGCGCAAATGCCGCTCTCGGCCTGCACAAGCATGTCGTAGGCCCGCATGTCCCGGTAGTCGCTATCCTGCCGGTAGCCGACGATGTCGAGTGCGATCAACCTGCGGTATCGCTGCGCCAGCTGCTCCGCGCCCAGGTCCAACCGTGCCGCGGCGCCGGGCGCCAGGTTCTGCACGAACACGTCCGCCCTGGCGACCATGCGCTCGACCAGTGTCCGGTCGGCTTCGTCCTTGATATCGAGGACAATGCTTTCCTTGCCGCGGTTCAGCCATGCGAAGTAGGCGCTGGTGCCATGCACGGCCGAGTCGTAGTGGCGGGCGGTCTCGCCTTCCGCCCGCTCGATTTTGATGACGCGCGCCCCGGCATCGGCGAGGCGCAGGGTGCAGGCGGGCGCCGCGACCGCCTGCTCGATTGAAACGACCAAAAGACCATCAAGAGGCAGCATCATCGGGGCTTTCAGTATGAGCGTGGCATGCCCAGCACATGCTCGGCGAGGTAGGAAAGGATGAGATTGGTCGAGATCGGCGCGACCTGGTAGAGCCGCGTCTCGCGGAATTTGCGCTCGACGTCATACTCGCGGGCGAAGCCGAAGCCGCCATGCGTCTGGACGCAGGCTTCCGCCGCCGCCCATGACGCCTCCGCCGCCAACATCTTGGCGATGTTGGCCTGCTCGCCGCAATCTTGCCCTGCCTCGAAAAGCCGCGCGGCCTGCTGGACCATCAGTTCGGCGGCGCGCATCTGGGCGTAGGCGCGCGCGATCGGAAACTGAATTCCCTGGTTCTGGCCGATCGGGCGGCCGAAGACGACGCGCTGGTTGGCGTATGCGCTGGCCTTTTCGATGAACCATTTGGCGTCGCCGATGCACTCCGCCGCGATCAGGATGCGTTCGGCGTTCATGCCTGACAGAATATAGCGGAAGCCCTTGCCCTCTTCGCCAATGAGGTTTTCCGCAGGTATCTTGACGTTGTCGAAAAAGACTTCAGTCGTGGAATGGTTCATCATCGCCGCGATGGGCTTGATTGTCATCCCGTTCTTCAGCGCCTCGCGCATGTCGACGATGAACACGGAGATGCCATCGGTGCGTTTGGCCACCTGCTCCTTGGGCGCTGTCCGGGCAAGCAGCAGCATCAGGTCGGAATAGGCGGCCCGCGATGTCCATACCTTCTGGCCGTTGACGATGTAGTGATTGCCGTCGCGGCGAGCGAAGGTCTTGATCGAGGTCGTGTCTGTGCCGCTGGTCGGCTCTGTCACGCCAAACGCCTGAAGGCGCAGCTCGCCGCGCGCTATGCCCGGCAGGTAGCGGGATTTCTGCGCGGCGCTGCCGTGCCGCAACAGCGCGCCCATGATGTACATTTGCGCGTGGCAGGCGGCGCCGTTCGCGCCGGCGCGCTGCACTTCTTCCAGGATGGCCGCAGCGGCCGACAGTTGCAGGCCCGAGCCGCCATATTCCTCGGGTATCAGCACCGAGAGATACCCTGCATCCGACAAGGCTTTGACGAATTGTTCGGGATAGGCGTTCTCGCGATCGAGCGCGCGCCAATATTCGCCCGCAAAGGTTTCGCACAATCTGCGAACGCTTCGGCGGATCTGGGCGATCTCCTCGCCCTGCTCGAGGTCCTTGATAATCATGATTGCTCTCGCCGGTTCGAAGGAAGATCAGATCGATCTCGCGCCCGCGACAACGTCTCTCGGGCCATCAGGATCACCGGCCGATCGACCATCCGGCCATCGATGGCGACGGCGCCGCCGTGAGAGGCTTCCGCTGCTTGGACGATCCGGCGGGCCTTTTCGATCTCGGCCTCGCTCGGTCGGAACGCATCGTTCACCACGGCGACCTGGCGCGGATGGATGCAGAGCTTGCCGCCGAAACCCAGGCGGCGTGCGCGCCGGCTCTCGACAGCGAGTTGGCCGGCGTCATCGATCGTGAGGCTGGCGCCATCGAGCGGCGGGGCAAGTCCGGCCGTTCGCGAACGCAGCACCAATTGCGAGCGGAAAGCCAGCAGTTCGTCTTCCGTCTCCTCGATACCGAGATCGAGTTGGAAGTCGATTGCGCCGAACGCCAGGCGGCAGACATTCGGCGCCCGGGCCAGGCCGGCAAGGTTGTCGAAACCGGCGGCCGTCTCCACCAGGGCAAGCAAAGGCGTTTTCGGCAGGTCTTGGCTCAAGCTTCGCAGCGCCTCGTCCTCCTCGGCCTTCGGCAACATGATCGCGGCCGGCCCGACCGCGATCAGGGCCTTGACGTCGTGCGCGAACCACGGCGATCGCCACGCGTTTATCCGCACGATCGCCTGGCCGCCCTGGCCGATGAAAGATGCGGCGGCGGCGCGCGCTTTATCCTTGGCATGCGGCGCGACAGCATCCTCCAGGTCCAGGATGACCGCGTCCGCGCCCGACGACGCGGCCTTCGAGAACCGGTCCGGCCGATCTCCCGGAACGAACAGAAGCGTCGAAGCGTGGGAGGCGGCGCGCAACACGACTACCTTGCCAGGAGAAGACCGACCGCGTTGGCGTCCGACATGCGCCATAGCCGCGGGATCAAGGCTGCCATCTCGTCCGCGGTCGCGGCCGAACTGAACTTCGCGAGATCCGCGACCTTGGCTTCAATCTCGTCGCGTCCCAGCGTGTTGCCGGGGTCGCCCTTCGGCTCGTCGACGCGGGCTTCGATGCTTCGGGCGTCGCTGGTCTCGACCCTGACCTTGCCGATCCAGCGCGCGGGGTAGGCGCGATCGACCTCTGGATCGAGGATCATCTTCACGCGGTCCCTGAAGTCGACCACTTCGGCCCGATCGAAGCCTTCTTCAAACTCGACCATGCCGGCTTTGCCGTAACGCGCGATCAGACCAAGCGTCGTGCCCATGGAAAACTTCGCCTGATGAACGGTCGAAGGAGCTGTCACCGGCCCAAGCACGTCGATGGCGCCCTGGTGCACGAGCGCCGCGACGCGGCGGATGTCGCGGAACTCAAGATTGTTGTCTTTCATGGCCTTGAGCAGCGCGTCCGCCGCCGGGTGGGTGTGGCGGCACGAGGCGTGGAACTTGAAGGACGTTTCGGCAAGCGCCCATCGCGCGCCGAGACGGTCAACGAGTTTGGCCGGTTCGGCATCGCTCGACATGCCGGCGCCCATGCCTTGCCGCCCTTCAAGGATGCACCGGGCGCCGGTGAAACCATCCTTGGCGAGGTAGGCGGCGATCAGGCCGCTGGATGCCGCCTTGGCCGTATGCAGCGGCTTCGAATCGGCCGCGTCGCGGAGGAATTCCCACAGTCCCGCCGCCTGCGTGCCTGCCGATCCGAACGCGTCAAGCATCTGTTGGGGCGTCAGGTCCAGCAACCGGCCCGCCGCGGCCGCGGCCGCCAGAGTTCCCGCGGTCCCCGTCGTGTGAAAGACCTTGTAGTGCGAGCGGCCGAGAAATTCGCCGACGCGGATGCCGACTTCGTAGCCAGCCACACAGGCTGTCAGAAATGCGCGACCGGACGCGCCGATTTCCTGCGCGACGGCGAGGGCCGCCGGAAAAACCACGGCCGCCGGATGAAACACCGAACCGTTGTGAACGTCGTCCTGCTCGGCGAAATGCGAGGACGCGCCGTTGACCATGGCCGCGAACAGCGGGCTGGTTTTTTGCCGGTTCACGAAAATCTCGCATCGTCCGGCGGCAGGGCCCATGGCCGCCGCGAAGGCCGCCACCGTCTCGACGGGGCGCGCGCCCTTACCGGCGAGCGCCGAGCCGACCCAATCGACAAACAGGTCCTC
>JBFLWR010000230.1:0-7904 GCA_040755925.1 Pseudomonadota bacterium | reverse complement strand
CCGCTCATTTCGCCCTCGGCATGCACCGCGCTGGAAATGACGACGCTGCGCAGCGGCACGTCCTCGACCAGCGCGCCGCATGTCCCGGTGCGGATGAGCGTCTTCACGCCATGACAGTCGAGGAGCTCATGGGCATAGATCAGCAGCGACGACGCGCCGATGCCGGTTGCCTGGATGCTGACCGCCCTGCCGCGGTACCGACCCGTGAAACCCAGGGCACCGCGCCGGCGATTTATGCAGCGAGGCCCTTCAAGGAAGGTTTCGGCCATCCACTCGGCCCGCTCCGGATCGCCCGGCAAAAGCACCGTTTCGGCAAAATCACCCCTGCCCGCCTCGATATGCGGCGTCACGTTCCATCACCCCCGTGATAGGACCTATCCCGTCTCCATCATGGCAGGGCTGCGCCGATGCGCAAGCGGTGCGTGCTATGACTCCAGCACGTCCTTGACGATCGTCGCCAGTTGCTTGAGCGAGAAAGGCTTGGGCAGGAAGCCGAAATGGGCGTCGGCAGGCAGGTTCCTGGCGAACGCATCCTCGGCATAGCCGGAAACGAAGACGAACTTGATGTCGGGCTGCCGCTTGCGCAACTCGCCGAGCAGCGTCGGCCCGTCCATTTCCGGCATCACCACGTCGGACACGACGATGTCGACTTTGCCGCCGAGCGCCTCGAAGACTTCGAGCGCCTCGACGCCCGAGGATGCCTCGTGGACCGTATAGCCGCGCGACGTCAGCGCCCTGACGCCGCCCATGCGCACGGCATCCTCGTCCTCTACCAGCAGCACCGTGGCCGAACCGGAGAGGTCTTTTGCCGTATCGGCGTACTTGACCTGCGCCGCGGCAGGCGCCTCGGCAGCCTCGCCTGCCTTCTTCGCCTCTGCCACATGACGCGGCAGGAAGATGCGGAACACCGTCCCCTTACCGACTTCTGAATCGCAGAAGATGAAGCCGCCGGTCTGCTTGATGATGCCGTAGACCATCGAGAGACCGAGGCCTGTGCCTTTGCCCACCTCTTTGGTGGTGAAGAAAGGTTCGAAGATTTTCTTCAGCACGTCCGGCGCGATGCCGCTGCCGTTGTCCTCGACCTCGACGAGCACATAGTCGCCCGGCGTCAGCTCGCGATAGGCGAAGGACTTGCATTCTTCGGTCGCGACATTGCGGGTGCGCACGGTGAGGTCCCCACCGGCGGGCATGGCGTCGCGCGCGTTGACGGCGAGGTTGACCACCACCTGCTCGAACTGGCCGATATCGACCTTGACCGGCCACAGGTCGCGGCCATGGTCGATCTTCAGGCGAATGTCGTTGCCGACGAGACGGGCGAGCAGCATCCTGAGATCGGCCAGCACGTCGGTCAGGTTGAGCACTTCCGGCCGCAGCGTCTGCTTGCGCGAGAAGGCCAGCAACTGCCTGACCAGCGACGCCGCCCGATTGGCGTTCTGCTTGATGTTCATGATGTCGGGGAAGGACGGGTCCGACGGGCGATGGTTCGTCAGCAGGAGGTCCGACGCCATGATGATGGCGGTGAGCACATTGTTGAAGTCGTGCGCGATACCGCCGGCGAGCTGTCCGACGGCCTGCATCTTCTGGCTCTGCGCCATCTGGCCTTCGAGCGCCTTCTGCTCGGTGGTCTCGACCGCGTAGACGATGGCCGATTCCTCGGCGCCCTCGCCGCCGGCCCCGTCGGCCACCGCATTCACGTAGAAGCGGATGTGGCGCTCCTCATTGCCGGGCAGCACCGAGTCGATCGGCTCGATATTGGCCTGGCGCTGTCGCGCCTTCTCGAAGGCGGCGGCGAATGCCGCGCGATCGCGCTCGTGCACGACGGAATCCAGCCGCACGCGGCGGTCGACCGCGTCGCGATCGACGACGGAGGAAAACAGCTGCAGGAACGGCGCGTTGGTGCGCAGGATGCGCCCGTTCGCGTCGACGCCGGCAATCGCCATCGGCGTCGAGTTGAAGAACCGCGTGAAGCGCACTTCGGAAGCGCGAAGCTCGGCGGAAGCATCTTCGCCCTGGGTGCGATTGAGCACGATGGTCCGGGTCGGACCATTGACGCCCTCGCGGCTTGCCGAGACGCGGTGCATGAAACGGACCGGCAGCGCCCGGCCGCTCATCGTCGTCAGGTCTAGGTCGATGACAGCGTTGCGCGTCGTGCCGGGATCGGCCTTGACGGAGCGCACCAGCGCCATGCCGTCGCCGGCAACGATTTCTGGCAGCGAGACGGCGCCGGGCGTGAAGCTCGCGAGATCGATGCCCAGCCATTCAGCAAGCGTGGCGTTGATATAGGTGACGCGGCCTTCCTGGTCGGCGGAGAAGAACCCGGCCGGCGCGTGGTCGAGATGGTCTATCGCCTTCTGCAGGTCGAGGAAGAAGCGCTCCTGCTCGGCCCGCTCCTGTGAGATGTCGGCGAGTTGCCATGCCAGCATCGGCAGCCGCTGGCCCGGCACGCTGAAAGCGCGGGCTCGGGCGCGATACCAGCGCGCGCCGGGATCGGCTCCAGGCTTGATCGACTGGGCCAGGCGAAACTCGCCATCACCCGGCTGCCCGTCGCGCAGGCCCGAGGCCAGCCGGTAGATGGTCATCGAAGCCTCGGGAACATCCGAGAGCAGCCCCTCGACGGTCTTGAGGTCGGCGGCCGATGCCGCACCGGTCATCTCGGCATAGACGCGGTTGGCGTAGATAACCCGGCCCTTCGTGTCGGTGATCAGAAGCCCTTGCGACATGGAATCGACGAAGGCCTTCGACAGTTCGTCGCCGGTCGAACGCGGCGCGATCTGCACGAAGCCGATCGCGGTCGCGAACAGGAAGCCCACGCCGATCATGGCGAGCACGCCAAGCATGCCGAGCAGGAAGGGATCGCCGAGGCGTTCGCGGAACAGTCCGAAGACGATCGCGGCACCCGTCAGGACGACGATGAAGACGATAAGCCTGGCGACGGCGCCCGGACGCGTGTTCTGGTCGACGATCGGTACCGGATAGAAATCGCCGCGCGCTTCCTTGGCCATGTGCCCCCTGCTCGTGATTCCGGTGTCCGACCCGCGGACGGCCGGTTGAATCACATTCTCCTGTAGCGGAAAAGGCCCCGCCGGCAAATGTTCGATAAAATTGGCGCGTGGATTCGTGTTTCAAACTGTTCACGATCGGTGATGCGAACTTGCGGCGAGCCGCCACCACGGTCTAGTGTCGCGTCACTTCAAAAACGGCGATTGGGTGCACCGATGCTGCAGGGGCTGGAAAACGTGGCGGGGCCAGGTTACGTCGCCGCAATCCTGTGGACGTTCGCGGCGCTTATTCTGCTCGTCGTCGTCCTGCTCGTCATCAAGGTGGTGCGCAACCTCACCTTCGGCACGTTTGTCGCCGGCGGCAGGAACCGCAAGACGCGGCTCGCCGTCATGGATGCCACCGCCGTCGACAGCCATCGCCGGCTGGTGCTGGTGCGCCGCGACGACATCGAGCATCTGATCCTGATCGGCGGCCCGACCGATGTCGTCGTAGAGCGCGACATAAGACTGGCGACGCCGCGCCGGCCGGCGCTCACCGGGGACGGCGGCCAGCAACAACAGGCAGCCGCGCCGCGCCCGCGCGCGCCTCAACCCGCGCCGGCTCCGGCTCCCACACCGGCCAGGCAGGCGGCGCCACCGCCGCCTCAGCCGGTTGCCCAGCCCGTAGCCGTAGCGCGTCCGCGGCAGCCTGCCCCGGCGCCCAAGCCGGCGGCACAAAGCCAGCCGACAGCGAAAGTCATGCCGCTTCCGGCTTTTGGGACGACGAACGGCAGCACCCGCCATGCGCCGCCACCACCCTCCAACGATTCGATCGACGACACGCTGATGCACGAACTCGAGGCATCGCTCGACGAAACGCCTCCACAACCGGCAAGCCCCAAGCCCGCGGGCAAGCCGTCTCTCGATGACGAGATGACCAAGCTCCTCGGTGAGCTTGCCAGCCACAAACGATAGACGACCATAGACGGCCAATGAGCGGTCGGCACGTCGGCAGCCTGGCGATAAGGGCGCCAGACGACTAGCCGGCTTTGCCTCGATGAAAAAGAAAATGGCCGGAAAACCGGCCATTCTTGCTATCCATGACGATCTGGTGTCAGTCGTCGCGATAGACCTTTTCACGGCGCTCGTGGCGCTCTTGCGCCTCGATCGAAAGGGTCGCGATCGGACGTGCGTCGAGCCGCTTCAGAGCGATTGGCTCACCGGTCTCCTCGCAATAGCCGTAAGTACCTTCGTCGATACGCTGCAGCGCGGAGTCGATTTTCGAGATGAGCTTGCGCTGGCGGTCGCGGGCGCGCAATTCTATGGCGCGGTCGGTTTCGGAAGAGGCGCGATCGGCCAGGTCGGGGTGGTTGGCGTTTTCCTGCTGCAGGATTTCGAGGGTTTCGCGGGCTTCGCGGAGAATGTCATTCTTCCAAGTGATGAGCTTCTGGCGGAAGTATGATTTTTGCCGTTCATTCATGAACGGCTCGTCTTCGGAGGGTACGTAATCGGCGGTAGCGATATCGTTCATTCGACTCACCCAACAACCCCAAATTTGGCGCCTATATATTCGCGGAGAAGCACCTGCACAAGCGCAAACGGCGACAGTCTCACGCAATTGTTAGTCTCTCGCCGGCAGCCCCTGGCAGCGGCCTTTGTTTCACCGGCGCGGGTCGAATTCATCCATGATTCGCTGCGGTTGCTCGCCATGGGCCATTGTGCGCGGCACCGTTCTGGTGACTAATCGGGCTTCGCCTGCTCGGGCATTACCATGGGGGTCCGATTGAACAGACTCTATCTGTTGAGGCATGCAAAAGCCGGCTGGGCACTGCCCGGCGTCCGCGATTTCGACCGCCCGCTCGATGAATCGGGCATCGCCGACGCCGAGACGATCGGCGAAGCGATGCGCGCCCGCAACTATGTTCCCGATGTCACGCTATGCTCCAACGCCAAGCGGGCGCGGCAGACGCTCGAAGGGCTGGCGGGGCGCACCGATACCGGCCGGGTGCTGTTCTTCGACACGCTCTATAGCGAGGACGCCGCTGGCTATCTCGATATCATCCGCACCAATGGCGGTCTGGGTTCGCTGCTCGTGATCGGCCACAATCCGATGACTGAGGACCTAGCCATGGCCATATCCGGCGACGGCGAGGAAGCCGCGCGGGGCATGCTCAACTACGGCTTCCCAACCTCCGGCCTCGCCGTCTTGCGGTTCCCCGGCAATCTCGCCGAGGCCGCCCAGGGCAACGGCTATCTGGAGGCCTTCCTCACGCCTGCCGATCTTTGAAGCCATTTCAAACGCCAGCCTCAGTGCCTATATCGGGGCCTGACCTGCGCCTGGGAACCTGTTTTTGGCATCATCGCTGACCACCTTCACCGACGAGGCAAGGATTGCGCTCGACACGCTTTCGGGCCGCGCGGCGGGACTATTCTCACCGTCATTGCGCCTTGGCGTCACCGGCCTTTCCCGCGCCGGCAAGACGGTCTTCATCTCCGCCCTCGTCCACAATCTCATCCACGGCGGCCGCCTGCCGCTGTTCGAGGCGCAGAAGTCGGGCCGCATCGCCCGCGCCTACCTCGAAGAGCAGCCGGACGACGCCGTTCCGCGTTTCCAGTATGAGGACCATGTCGCGGCTCTCGTCAACGACCGCGTATGGCCGGACTCGACGCGCGCCATTTCGGAATTGCGGCTCACCATCGAATACGAGTCCGCCTCTGGATGGAACCGCTTGTTTTCGGCGGGAAAACTGTCGGTAGATATCGTCGACTATCCGGGTGAATGGCTGCTCGACCTGCCGCTGCTCGGCAAATCCTTCGCCGACTTTTCGCGCGAGGCGGTCGAATTGGCCACCCTGCCCGTCCGTTCCGATCTTTCGCAAGCCTGGCGCGAACTCGCGTCCACGGTCGATCCCGACGCCGATGCCGACGAAATGACGGCGCGCCGCCTCGCCGAGAGCTTCGCGGCCTACCTGAAAGCCTGCAAGCTCGACGAGCGGGCGCTTTCGACGCTGCCGCCCGGCCGTTTCCTGATGCCCGGCGACCTCGAGGGCTCGCCGGCGCTCACCTTTGCGCCCCTGATGACGTTGGCCGACCGCCGGCCGCGTCCCGGATCGCTGCAGGCGATGATGGAACGCCGCTACGAGGCCTACAAGACGCATGTGGTAAAGCCGTTCTTCCGCGAGCACGTCGCCCGCCTCGACCGCCAGATCGTGCTGATCGATGCCATGCAGGCGCTCAACGCCGGGCCGGCCGCCATGGCCGATCTCGAGCGCGCCGTCACCGAGATCCTGTCCTGCTTCCGGCCGGGCCGGGGCAATTTCCTCACCGACTTCTTTGCGCGGCGCATCGACCGCATCCTGGTGGCGGCGACAAAGGCCGACCACCTGCACCACGAAAGCCATGACCGGCTGCAAGCGATCGTGCGCCGCCTGGCCGACCGCGCAGTCGCCAGGGCGAATTTTAGCGGCGCCGACGTCGATGTCGTCGCCATGGCAGCGGTGCGCTCGACCCGCGAAGGCACGGTCAAGCAGGGCGGCGAGACGCTGCCGGTCATCATCGGCACCCCCCTCAAGGGCGAGAAGATCGACGGCCAGACCTTCGATGGGAAAACCGAAACCGCCATATTTCCTGGCGACCTGCCGGAAAAGGTCGATGCCGTGTTCGATCTTTCCGGCCCGCAGGCGCAAAGCGGCGAACCGGCGATCCGCTTCGTGCGCTTCCGCCCGCCGAAGCTAGAGCGCACGGCCGAAGGCGTCACGCTCTCGCTGCCGCACATCCGGCTCGACCGCGCGCTGCAGTTCCTGATCGGAGACCATCTGGCATGACCGCGCCCCGCAAACCGGCGGCCTTCCGCATCGAGCCCGAAGCCGCGCCGCGGCAGGAAACGCCACATGCCCGCAAGCCCGACGAGCAGCCAGCGCGCAAACCCCGCGCCGCCAGGGCCGATGTCGCGGTCGTCATTCCCTCCGAAGTGGACATCTTCGACGAGCCGGACATCGAGCAGGCCGCGCCGCCGCCGGCGACCGCACCGAGAAAACGATCGTTGCTAGCCCGGCTCTTCTTCGGCGCGCTCGGCTCGCTGGTCTCGCTCGCGGTCTGGCTATGGATCGACCAGCTGGTCCGCGACCTGTTCGCCCGCGCCGAGTGGCTTGGCTGGCTGGCGGCGGGCTTGGCGGCCCTCGCGGCGCTGTCCCTGGTCGTCATTCTCATCCGGGAATTCCTGGCCATCGCCCGCCTCGCCGAAGTCGAAAAGCTGCAAAGGCGCGCGCTGGACGCCGTGGCGCGCGACGACCCGAAGGCAGCGCGCGCCCTGGTCGACGAGCTTTCGGCATTCGTCGCGGCGAAACCGGAGACCGCGGCCGGCCGCCGTTCGCTCGACGCGTTGCGCGGCGAGATCATCGACGGCGGCAATCTGGTGCGGCTCGCCGAAACCGAGATCCTCACGCCCCTCGACGCACGCGCCAAGACGATGATCCTCGAAGCGGCAAAGCGCGTCTCATTGGTAACGGCCGTCAGCCCGCGAGCGCTGGTCGATGTCGCCTATGTCGTGTTCGAGGCCGGCCGGCTGATCCGGCGACTGTCGGAACTTTACGGCGGCCGCCCCGGCACGCTCGGCTTTTTCCGTTTGGCGCGCGGCGTCCTCGCGCATCTCGCGGTTACGGGTTCGATCGCCGTCGGCGACAGTTTCGTGCAGCAGATCGTCGGCCACGGCCTCGCGGCGAAACTCTCCGCCAAGCTCGGCGAAGGCGTGGTCAACGGCATGATGACGGCGCGCATCGGCATCGCGGCGATGGAGACCGCGCGCCCCCTGCCCTTCATCGCCGCGAAGCGTCCAGGCCTCGGCGATTTCCTCTCGGCGCTGACTTCTTTCGCATCGCGCAAGGACGGTCAGGCCGGGCAATAAGGTAAATGGAGAAACCCTCTCCA